>NZ_JAWOTD010000065.1:0-1749 GCF_033338715.1 Vibrio sp. Vb1337
CGCTCAAGTTCCCACGTCTTGGTTCTTGTTGTGCAAGGTAACTAATCATATTGAACTCGATTATTGATGGCGTTTAAGTTGGAACCCGCCAAATTCCAGATGGTGATCCACATGGTTCGATAGCGTTCCTTCAATGGCATGTCGTCATTAACGCCCGCTTGCACTGCAGAGGCAATGCGTTTGGCTACGTTAAGACGCACTTCTTCCAATAAATGCTCTTTGTCTGAGAAATAGCGATAAATCGTCCCGGCGGCGACACCAGCTTCGTTGGCCAGCTTTTGCATAGAAAGCCCTTGAAAGCCAGACTCTGCAATTAACTGCTCCGCAGCGGCAAGTATTTGATCGCGTTTATCTACAGCAGGGTTGTCCGTCATAATCCTACTACCAGTGAATGAACGTTCATTCATTATAGCTTAAAGTCTGGTCTACTATGCAACAGAATGTTGCACCAATCGGGGTAAAATTTACGAGAAAATCACCGTAGCATTCAAAGAGCCACCCCTTTATCATAGGCGCCACATTTGTCACCCGCAGAGAATTTGTATGAAGCTGAACCCTAGACAAGATGAAGCCGTAAAATACGTGTCTGGTCCATGCCTAGTGCTTGCCGGCGCAGGCTCAGGTAAAACGCGCGTAATTACTAATAAAATTGCTTACTTGGTTCAGCAATGTGGCTACAAAGCAAGAAACATCGCGGCCGTGACCTTTACCAACAAAGCCGCGCGCGAAATGAAAGAGCGTGTTGGTCAAACCTTGGGTAAAGCCGAGTCGAAAGGTTTGATGGTTTCTACTTTCCATACCTTGGGTTTGAATATCATCAAACGTGAGTACAAGCAGCTTGGGTTAAAAGCGGGCTTTTCGTTGTTTGATGATCAAGACCAGATGGCGCTGTTGAAAGAGTTGACGGAAAAGCAACTCGACGGTGATAAAGACCTACTCAAACAACTATTGAGTACGATCTCCAACTGGAAAAACGACATGTTGACGCCAGAGCAAGCCAAAGCGATGGCGAAAGGCGAGCAACAACAGCTGTTCGCTTTTTGTTTTGAGATGTACCAGAAGCAGATGAAGGCGTACAACGCGCTCGATTTTGACGACCTGATCCTTCTGCCAGTATTGCTGCTGCGTAATAATGAAGACGTGCGTCAGCGTTGGCAAAATCGCATCCGCTATCTATTGGTTGATGAATACCAAGATACCAACACCAGTCAGTATGAACTGGTCAAATTGATTGTGGGTGAGCGCGGTCGCTTGACCGTCGTGGGTGATGATGACCAATCGATTTATTCGTGGCGTGGTGCCAAACCGCAAAACTTGGTGCTGCTCGGGCAAGATTACCCGAATCTGCGTCTGATCAAGCTGGAGCAGAACTATCGCTCGACCAGTCGAATTCTTCGTGCTGCAAACATTTTGATTGCCAATAACCCGCACGTGTATGAAAAATCACTGTTCTCAGAAATTCCTGACGGCGAAAAACTGAAAGTGTTGCTAGCCAAGAACGAAGAGCACGAAGCAGAAAGGGTCACGGGTGAGTTGATTGCGCACAAGTTCTTAAATCGCACGGAATATCGAGATTATGCGATTTTGTATCGTGGTAACCATCAATCGCGTTTGATTGAAAAATCACTGATGCAAAACCGCGTACCCTACAAACTGTCTGGCGGTACGTCGTTTTTCGCGCGTGCCGAAATCAAAGACATCATGGCGTATCTTCGAGTGTTGGTGAACCCTGACGATGACAACGCATTT
>NZ_JAWOTD010000066.1:0-1739 GCF_033338715.1 Vibrio sp. Vb1337
CACGTCTTTGATCATTTTTGCAGCAAGCTCTGGCTGACCAGAATGACACGCATGAATAAAGCCCGCAAGGTGACGGCCATGGGCAATGATATCTTGTCGACGATATTGAGATGGTAGGATTTCACGCGCTTCAGCCGTCGACACTTTAATGCCCGGATACGCCATCACCCAATACCACTCGTCAAAGCAAGGGACTTCTTGGCTGATGATGCCCAGCTCTTCAAGCATCAACTGAACACCACCAAGGTAACATGGAGCAACATTGTCGTAGTGAACACCACCCGAAATTTTACCTTCCATTTCACCCATTAAAGCCAGCAATTCCGTTTCATTCAAAGGCTGGTCGTGGAATCGGTTTAGCGCGTCCAACGCTGCCACAATAGAACAAGCACTTGAGCCCAAACCAGAACCAATAGGCATGTTTTTCTCTAGCGTCATTTCAAGTGGTTTTAGCTCAATGCCTTTTTTGTCCAGTTCACGAGCAAACACCACCCAACAATCGTAAACGATGTTCTCTTTTGGATCGGTTGGTAACTTCGAAACAAAGTGCCCAGCAGTGTTTAGACTGAACGGCTCAGTCCCTGCTTTTACTTGAACTCGGTCACCCAACAAAGTGCCGTCAACTGGGGACACTGCCGCCCCCAGCACGTCAAAACCTACGCTAACATTACCAATTGAAGCAGGGGCATAAACCACCACGCCCATATCACTTGAACTCATTATTGTTATACCCCTAGTTTCCAACCTAAAGTACGCATTACATCCGAGAATACGCCTGCTGCCGTCACTTCTGTACCGGCACCGTAACCACGCAGCACTAAAGGAATTGGCTGGTAGTAGCGACTATAAAACGCCAACGCGTTTTCACCGTCTTTAATTTTGAACATTGGATCATTTTCATCGACAGCGGCCATGCTCACTGTGCACTTGCCATCATTAATTTCACCAACATAACGTAGCACTTTGCCTTCTTCTGCCGCTTTCGCTGATAACTCTTTGAAGTACGCGTCCGCTTCTGGCAAACGAGCCATAAATTCATCAACACTGCCTGAATCATCAAAGCCTGGTGGTAGCGCTTGGTCAACGACCACATCTTCAAGCTCTAATGACATACCTGCTTCGCGAGCTAGGATGAGCAGCTTACGCGCAACGTCCATACCAGAAAGGTCATCACGAGGATCTGGCTCAGTGAAGCCATTTTCTTTCGCAATATTCGTCGCTTCGCTCAGGCTCATACCCTCGTCAAGTTTACCGAAGATGTAAGACAGTGAACCTGACAAAATGCCACTAAATCGTTCAAGCTCATCGCCTGCTGCAATCAGGTTTTGTAGGTTTTCGATAACCGGTAGGCCAGCCCCTACAGTTGTTTCGTACATCAACTTGCGACGCGAACTACGAGCGACATCTCGAAGCTGATGGTAGTACGCCATGCTTGCTGTGTTTGCTTTTTTGTTTGGTGTGACCACGTGAAAACCTGCTGCTAGAAAGTCTGCATATTGATTTGCAATGTCTTCACTAGACGTACAATCCACAAGTACAGGGTTGATGATGTGATTGCGCTGAACTAACGCGATTAAACGAGCTAGACTGAATTCTTCTGTTGCCGCTGACATGCGGTCGCGCCAGTGTTCTAGTGGTAAGCCTTCACTATCGAGTAGCAAGCCTTTGCTATTTGCTAAACCACACACTCGAATCACGATACCTTTTTCTGCCAGTTTGGCTTGTTGACGTTGGATCTG
>NZ_JAWOTD010000067.1:0-1731 GCF_033338715.1 Vibrio sp. Vb1337
ATAACGTTGCGTCGCTTCACTCAAGCTTTCTTGCTCAAAAGAAAACAGCGCATTCAGCGTTGCTTGCAACGCTTTATCTGTCTCCACCGCGGGTACATTTTCGCCAAGCACATTACTCATACTCAGCTCCAGCATGTCATCACTCGGTACACAGTGAAAGCTGAACATTCGAGAGAGAAAACGCCCTTGCTGAGGAAGGTTTTCAAAATTCAGCGAAGCGTTTGCTTCACAAAGCATGATATTAGGATGAAGAATATCGAACGCTTCGTCTTTCCAAAACAGACGCTTACTCCCTTTAATGATCTGGATAATACTCGGGGAGTGAATCCGAACGTTACGCAGCTTTTGCTGCTGCTCCGCACGAAATAACGTGACTTGATATTGGTGGCTCATCTTCTCCCCTTTCTTATTCAATTATCGTGTGTAAGTGGCGGTTAACTTCGCTTTGTCCAATGCGACACTATTCAACGTGAATCCCACAACCGCCGCTGGCGTGTTCTCATCCAAGTTCAACTTGTCACTTGGCAAGGCCCAAACGGTAAACTGATAGCGGTGCATACCATCTTTTTCTGGAGGACATGCGCCGCCAAAACCAGTAATACCGTAATCGATACGAGACTCCTTACCGCCGAGCTTGCTAATATCAACGCCACGAGGCAATTCATTAACTGAGGCTGGAATATCAAACGCTATCCAATGCCAAAAACCACTGCCTGTTGGTGCATCAGGATCGTACGCGGTAATCGCAAAACTTTTTGTACCCTTTGGAACGTCTTTCCACATCAGTTGTGGAGACTGGTTCGCACCATCACATCCCCAACCTGAATATTCAAATGTCTTCGCCATTGGATGACCTTCTTGAATATCTTTGCTCGTTAGTTCAAAAGCATGGGCAGAGCCGATAACCAAAACGCTAAGGGCCAAAACAGACTTGTGAATCGCTTTCATGTGTTTCTTCCTTTCAGTGAGTTCAAATCAATTCTATTCATCAACCCAAGTCAAGACATACCAATAAGTATCACAAAATATAAAATAATCGTCCATTTTGACACTTTAAGATTCAAGAATAAATTTCTTATTCTCTGAGTTGCATCTGGTTTATGCTAACTAATTGCTCAGAAAACAAGGAAGACAGAATGGAACTGGATATCTACGTCGTTGACGCATTTACAGACACGCAATTTAAAGGCAACTCAGCAGCAGTCGTACCCTTGCAAGAGTGGTTAGAACCAGAGCTAATGCAAAACATTGCAGCGGAAAACAACCTCTCGGAAACCGCGTTTGTTAAAACGATTGGGACGAATCAATATGAAATACGCTGGTTTTCACCACTTACAGAAATCGACTTTTGTGGACACGCAACGCTCGCCGCTTCTATGGTGTTGTTCGATCAACTCGGCGTTACAGGAAGTATTGAGTTTCACACATTAAAAGTGGGCACCTTAACCGTAATTAAGAACGCACTTGGCAAGATTGAAATGACATTTCCGACAAGAGCGCCACACCCCGTCAACGCCATTCCTACGCAATTGATTGAGGGATTAAACTGCGAAATAACACACGTACTGCTTAGCCCACAAGCTTACTTCGTCATCGTGGAAGATGAGCAAACCGTTTTCGATGTTCAATATCGATCCGACCAACTGAAACAACTCGCCCCTTACGATGTCGTCGTCACATCAAAAGGCAGTCAATACGACTTTGTATCTCGCTACTTTTGGCCAGCGAACG
>NZ_JAWOTD010000068.1:0-1725 GCF_033338715.1 Vibrio sp. Vb1337
TCCATGGTGCTTAAACAAGCGGCGCCGCGGTCCATTCTTTTTTGTAAATCGAAGTTGATCAGCGCATCGAAACCATCATCAAAATACGGGCTACGATAAGCACTGTGCGCCCAAACTTCGCCCATCATCCAGAACGGCTGACCTGATTTGCCATTTTCTTTACGCCATTGTTCTAGGCTGTTCGATGCTTCCTCTTTTAGACGCTTCCAAACTTCACCTTCGACGTGTTTCACCGTATCGACGCGATAACCATCAATGCCAAAGCGTTTCACCCAGTCAGTTTGCCATTCAATCAAGTAATCCGAGACGGTGTAATTGTCACGCGCCTCAACGCGAGTGCCAGGGTTATTCAACAACCATTGCGGCGGCGTGACGGTTTTATTGGATTCAGTGATGAAATCTGGCAAGCCAGCAAGAGACATCGTAATGTCGCTACTGCCCGGAGCTGGGTAACCCGGCAAGCCGGTTCTTACCCAATCGCCGCCCCACCACTTCGCCCAGTTCGGACTCTGATAATCAATATTCTGGTGGTAGCTATGCCAATTTTCGCCTGCTTTTGGTTGCCAGTCGCCCCATTTCTTGGGCAGTTCGGCATTAGGCTTTAACACATCGATACCATCAAACTGTAGATCTGCCAATGTTGAGTAACCAGAATGGTTGATAACCGCATCCATCAAGACTTTGAGGCCACGCTTATGCGCCTCTTCCACCAGCGTTTTTAAATCTTCTTCGTTACCGAAGTTCTCATCAATCTTGGTGAAATCACGCGTCCAGTAACCGTGGTAAGCATAAAACGGGAATGAGCCACTATCGCCACCACCGACAAAGCCGTGCACTTGTTCAACGATTGGCGACAACCAAATCGCGTCTGTACCTAGGCTCTTGATGTAATCCAATTTCTCAATTACACCTTTAAGGTCACCGCCGTGGAACGTGCCAACTTCATCTTTGCCGTCTTTTTTACGACCATAACTGTTGTCGTTACTTGCGTCTGCGTTGTTGAAACGGTCAACCATCACGAAGTAAATGTTTGCATTTCGGTAATCAAATGGCACCGCTTCTTTGGTTTTCTGCACAGGCTCTAGCAGCACTAGGCCACCAGAGTCTTTACTTGGCGTCAGCGATACTTTCTGCTCTTTCACTTCAACCATTTGACCTGAATAAGCATCGCGTAACTTGGTGCCTTCAGGAAAGCTATCCCCCACAGCGATCGTCACTTCACCGCCTTGGTAGACTTCACATTGTACTTGCGGGATCGGGCGTTTAAATTCGGTTTTTGCTGCTTTTTTCGGCTCTCGCTTAAACAGCAACGTCTTAGCCGCGTCGTCGTAAGCGAAGGAATAGTCGCCAGTAAAGCGAACTTTGAGTGGCAGTTCGGTCGGCTTGCCACAATTTAGCGCGATAGGTTTGTTGAACTTCACTTTCTGACCATCAGGTGCAACGCAGTCACCTTCAACGCCCGTGATTTTAAGCGTGTATCCGTCTTTGGTTAGAGGCACAACCAAAGGCTGCTCTGCACTTAGCGGGAAGTCACGGCTGTTGGTCGTGGTAGAAATGGTGATGTTAGGCTCGGCGATGGCACTTGCCGACGCAAGCAGTAAAGTAGTAGTAATCAGGTTCAGTTTCATCGTTCAGTCCATTGGCAGCACATGGTAACCATGCACATTTATTAGTTTTATTCACACTAATTGTGCCTAGATAAGAAACTGAACACATCATTCTAAC
>NZ_JAWOTD010000069.1:0-1693 GCF_033338715.1 Vibrio sp. Vb1337
TATTGAACATGGCGGTAAACACACCTTTGTCGAAGAACTCCGGCGCGTTGATACCGTGCAGGCGACCTAAACGTTGCGCGATGTCTTGGCTCTTCTGTTCCAGATCCGATTTACCCAATTCAGGGTACGCAACCAATAGGTTCATGGCGATGGAGTAACGCTGCAGCGTCTCAGTAATCGTGCGACCAAGTAGAACCAGCGGTTGGTTGTTTGATTGGTTGATTTCCAATTTGTTGCCATCAAGACAGATCATTTTCTGTTCGGCAAACTCATTCAACGTTTTCACCACAAGGTCGTTTAAATCTTCCTCTTGGTAGCTTAGGAACAGCTCTTTCTTCAAGAATGGGTAGATTTGCGCAACGTTCTCTTGGATTTTCTCCACGGTGAGATTGCGCTGACGAATAATCATCTGAGCAATCAACGATGGCAGCGCAAACAAGTGAATGATGTTGTTGCGATAGTAAGTCATCAGAATCGATTGACTACGATCCAGAGAAATGATGTCGCCCATACTGTCTGTTTCAATCACAAACTTATCTAACGAGATAGCATGATCAACCAACTCTTCAGCACTTTCTGTTGGGATGGTTGAAGTGCTTGAGTATGGGTTGTTTTTGAGTAGCTTCAAGTAGCACTCAATCTGATTGATCAGAGAATCACGAGACAGTGCACGTTGACGAGAAGCCAACAATGCTGTTGCACAAAGCGTTAAGGCGTTTGCCGCTGCCGCATCGTTAATATGCGTCATCATCTTGTTCGCTAGCTCATTGACCACAGGATTCATCCATTGTGGTTTGCTACCGCCCATGCTATCGATGTCTTTTGTCCACTCTGGCGCGTGCTCGTTAAGGTATTGGTTGAGCTGAATAGGCTCACCGAAGTTCACGTAGCCCAAACCAAAGTTACGCAGTTTACGTAGAGTGCGCAGAACAAGACCTGCGTTCTCTTTCTCTTTACGTTTACCGCGCAGTTCTTTGGCGTAAGTGCCTACTTCCATTACGTGCTCGTAACCGATGTAAACCGGTACCAGCGTTACCGGACGGTTTAGACCACGCAGCATCGCTTGAATCGTCATGGCCAACATACCCGTTTTCGCTTGCAGTAAACGACCGGTACGTGAGCGACCACCTTCGCTGAAGTACTCTACCGAGTAGCCTTTTGCAAACAGCTCGGCTAGATACTCGCGGAAAATCGTGGAGTACAGTTTGTTGCCTTTAAAGCTACGACGAATAAAGAACGCACCACCACGACGGAAAATCGGACCCGCAGGGAAGAAGTTCAGGTTGATACCCGCAGCAATGTGCGGTGGCACCATACCTTCATGGTACAGAACGTAAGACAGCAGTAGGTAGTCCATGTGACTACGGTGACACGGCACGTAAACGATCTCATGGCCATCTTGCGCTAAGCGACGCACTGTCGAAGCGTTGTTGATGTGCAGGCCTTGATACAGTTTGGTCCACAGCCAGCTCAGGATGCGATCGCCGTTTTTCACCAGACCGTATGAGAAGTCGGCTGCGATTTCATCCATGATGTCATGGGCTTCTTTGCGCGCTTTCTCAATCGAAATGTCTTTGCTTTTTGCCTCGTCTTCAATCGCTTGTTCAATTGCAGGTGACTTTAACAGGCGAGCAAATAGCACTTGGCGTTGCGGTAGGTTTGGACCTGATGCCGCCAATTTTTGACGAGAAAA
>NZ_JAWOTD010000070.1:0-1667 GCF_033338715.1 Vibrio sp. Vb1337
GGTTTGGTGAACCTATCGAGTTTCAACCTAAGTACCGAGACTTAATGCTGGTGGTTGACCTTTCAGGTTCCATGCAAAAAGAGGACATGAACTTAGATGGCGAGTACATCGACCGACTCTCTGCCGTGAAAAAAGTCTTATCAGATTTTGTCGCGAAGCGAAAAGGTGATCGGCTTGGAGTAGTTCTATTTGGTGACCACGCGTACTTACAAACGCCACTGACGGCTGACCGACAAACCGTTATCCAACAAATCAAGCAAACCGTAATTGGCCTAGTTGGTCAACGAACCGCAATTGGCGATGGTATCGGCTTAGGAACAAAAACCTTTGTCGATAGCGATGCGCCCCAGCGCGTGATGATTTTGCTCAGTGACGGCAGTAACACCGCTGGTGTGTTAGATCCAATCGAAGCGGCTGAGATTGCGAAGAAATACAATGCCACTATTTATACCGTCGGCGTAGGTGCTGGCGAAATGATGGTGAAAGACTTTTTTATGACTCGTAAGGTCGACACCGCAGCCGACCTTGATGAACAAACGCTCACGAAGATTGCAGAAATGACTGGCGGGCAGTACTTCCGTGCGCGAGATGCCGAACAACTTGAAAAGATATACGACACAATCAACAAACTGGAACCTGTATCAAGCGATACCCAAACTTGGCGGCCTCAGTCCGAATGGTTCCCATATCCATTGAGTGCAGCTTTAGTGCTTTCTATGTTGTTGTTCCTGCTAAGGAGAAAACATGGCTGAGTTTACTTTCCTTAACCCATATTGGTTACTGGGACTGATAACAATCCCCTTCGTACTCCTGATTAATCAAAAATTTAGAGCGAAAAAATCCGCGCTGATTGCCCCGCACCTCGCCAAAATGCTTGGGCAGACCACCCAGTCCAAACCCTATTTTACGATTTGGGGCTTGGCTTGGGCGATTGCCTGCGTAGCGCTCGCTGGGCCGAGCTGGCAATCAAATACACGTCCAAGCTTCGAGCTAAGCCAAAATCGCATGCTAGTGCTAGATATGTCTCGCTCGATGTACGCCAGCGACATCAAACCCAATCGCCTTACTCAAACACGTTACAAAGCGTTGGACTTGTTGCCAAAGTGGAAAGAGGGGGCGACTGGATTGATCGCCTATGCAGGCGATGCTTACAGCTTGAGTCCGCTAACGACGGATGCTAGTACGCTAGCAGGTATCATCGAGAACTTGTCGCCAGAGCTGATGCCATTCCAAGGCTCGAACCTCCCTGCTGCGATCGAATTGGCGTTAAGTCAATTTTCACAAGCAGGTGCAAACCAAGGAGACATTGTTGTTCTTGCCGATGATCTTGATGATTCAGAATTGGCACGCTCTCTGAATTTAGTTAAAGGTAAAAACATACGAGTCTCGGTTCTTGCAATCGGCACGGCAAACGGCGCACCGATTGCCCTACCCGACGGCTCGCTTCTTAAGACCACGCAAGGCTCGACCGTTGTTGCCAAAACACACCTGAAAAACCTACAAACGCTAGCCAACAAGACGGGCGGTATGTTTGTTCCTATTCAGCACAACAACCGAGACGTGGATAGCATCGCAGCGTACACGAATAATGCTGGGAACAACTTGGCAGCAAAACAGAATCAAGAGGTCAAAACCGATTCTCGTTTGAATGGTGGATTTTGGCTATT
>NZ_JAWOTD010000071.1:0-1655 GCF_033338715.1 Vibrio sp. Vb1337
ACTTGCACGAATTACCTCTTAATTTATGGATATGCCGTTGGACATTGTAGCAAGCAATGGTACTTTTCTTTACTCCCAAGAACAGATGCAACTATGTTTACATCATATTTGATTCTTTTGGGATGGGTTTTTAGCTGGAGATCCTAATGTATAAGGACTTTTTTGGGTTTGTTGAACAGCCGTTTTCGATTGTTCCAAACTCACGTTATTTGTATTTAAGCCAACGTCATAAAGAAGCGATCACGCACCTCAATGCGGGATTGGGCGACGGCGGTGGTTTTGCCATGCTGACCGGTGAGGTAGGAACAGGCAAAACGACAGTGGCCAAAGCTATGCTCGCGAATTTAGATGAAAGCACCAAAGCGGGGCTGATTCTCAATCCGACTTTTTCGAGCCGAGATCTGCTAGAAGCGATTTGCGATGAATTTAAGATCTCTTATCCGCAGGATGCGACGTTAAAACAGCTAAACCAAGTCATACATCATTATTTGCTGCGTAACCACAAGGTGGGTTGGCAGACGTTGCTCGTCATTGATGAGGCTCAGCATCTTGCTGCCGATGTACTTGAGCAACTGCGCTTGTTAACGAACTTAGAAACCGATACCAGAAAGCTGCTTAAAGTGCTGTTGGTAGGGCAGCCAGAGTTACAACGCTTGTTACAGACTACGCAGTTGCGTCAGCTCGCACAGCGTATCACTGGCCGTTATCATCTGTTACCTCTTGATGAGAAAGAGACTGCGGATTACATCGCGTTTCGTTTGCACACGGCTGGTGGCGATCAGCAACTGTTTCATCGCAGTTCCAGTAAGTTGATTGCGAAGTATAGCCATGGCATTCCGCGTCTCATCAACCTGATTTGTGATAAAGCATTGAATATGAGTTATCACCAGGGCAGTGTCGTTGTCGATAAACAGACGGTGCAACAAGCCTGCGAAGAAGTCATGCAGTTTCAGGCGGACATTTACCAGCAAGATAAACCTCGTCAATCTTTTACATGGCCAGCTTGGGGGTCGGCTGCTATTGGTGTAATGGCAGCGGTTGGTGTCGGCTGGGCTGCAATAAATTACATGCCAATGAAGCCAAAGGCTCCGATGTCGGAAGTACCCGTTGCTGCGTCTTCGTCTACTCCTGCTCCTGCTCCTCTTATGGCAAGTGAGCAGCTAACTGATGTACAGCGCGATATGCTGTTGGCGCAGAAACAATCCAATCTTGCCGTGAATGATCTTTACCGCCTTTGGGGATATCGAGCATCAGTGCGCGATAATCTTTGCTTGTCTGAGCCTCAATCCACCATGCGTTGTGAAAGAAAAATGGCAACCTGGCCCTTGCTGATGCAGCAAAATCGACCGGTTATTTTAGAGTTGAATTATCAAGGCGATGTTGGTTACGTGATTTTGTATGCGGTTGGCAACGACCAAGTAGAAGTGCTCAATGGCAAACAGCGTCTGCGTTTGCCTGTTTCGTGGCTGAAACCAATGTGGCAGGGCAACATCATTGAATTGTGGCAAGCGCCGCTTAAAGAGACGTTGCGTTTAGATATGGAAGGGCCGGCGATCGAAGTGCTTGACCAATTGCTTGCCAAAGCGGTGAGTGAATCACCACTGGAAACGTCTATTTTTGACGGTGCGTTAAAAGAGCGAGTGGAACTGTTCCAA
>NZ_JAWOTD010000072.1:0-1650 GCF_033338715.1 Vibrio sp. Vb1337
CAGTGCTTCATGCGCAATACGGCCATCTTTGTCTAAACCTTCCAGAAACTCGATCAAGCGATTAGTGGTCTTCCCCGCGGCGGATACCACCACCAGATCATTCTCGGCAGAGTATTCTTTGAGAATATCGGCCACACGTAAGTAACATTCAGGGTTTGCTAAGCTGCTGCCACCAAATTTATGTAACTGACGTTGTACACTCATTTTTTAGTTCTCCTATTACTGAGCAGCTTTTACAAAGGCTTGAGCGAGATCGGCAATCAGGTCTTGTGCATCCTCTAAACCCACAGACAGACGAAGCAGCTGATGCGACACGCCTGCTTCCGCTAATGCTTCTTCCCCCATGGCTCGATGCGTCATAGATGCGGGGTGACAAATCAAACTCTCCACGCCACCAAGCGACTCTGCAAGAGAAAACAGTTCGAGCTCTTTAACAAACACTTTAAGTTGCTCAAATGAGCCTGCAAATTCAAAGCTCAACATAGAACCAAAACCCGACTGCTGCTTTTTCGCGATTTCGTGACCAGGGTGATCTGGCAAGCTCGGATGGTAAATCTTCGCGACCAAAGCCTGCTGTTGTAGGTAGTTGAGTACGTGTTGAGAGCTTTCTTCGTGCACTCGCATACGGGCGCCTAAAGTGCGGATCCCACGCAACGTCATGTAACTATCGAAAGGCGTACCCGTGGCGCCAATACAGTTTCCCCACCATGCAAGTTCTTCTGCGTGCGCTTCTGTTTTGGTGATCACCACACCACCAATCACGTCCGAGTGACCATTAATGTATTTTGTGGTTGAGTGGATAACAAAATCAGCACCGAGATCCAAAGGCTTTTGGTACACCGGTGTCAAAAAGGTATTGTCTACCGCAACCAAAGCGCCCACTTGTTTGGCTTTTTCGCATACCGCAGCAATATCAACCACACGAACCAAAGGGTTCGATGGAGTTTCTAACAAAATAAGCTTTGGCTTTTTCGCTAGTGCAGCCTCTAGAGCTTGCTCATCCGATTGATCAACGAACTGCACTTTGAAGTCGCCTTTGTTAGCTCGTGTATTGAACAAACGGTATGTGCCACCATAGCAATCATGCGGTGCAACAATCAGATCATCTGGCCCAAGAAAAGCCGATACCCACAAGTTAAGTGCGGAAGTACCGCAGTTAGTCACCACTGCGCCTTTGCCAGACTCTAACTCTGATAACGCACTCTCTAGCAAACCACGGTTTGGGTTACCTGAACGCGTGTAATCGTATTTAGGGACTTCACCAAAAGCAGGGAAACCATAGTTGGTTGAAAGGTAGATTGGTGGAACAACAGCGTGGTATTGGCTGTCTGATTCGATACCAGTGCGTACAGCAATGGTCGCAGGCTTGCGGGTGCTCATGGGTGTATCCTTTCACGGGTGATGACTTCTAAATAGGAATGCGCTATATCTAATTTGTCAGATCTATCTGAACAACACTCTTCCTTAACTGTTCTGTTCACTTTACTTGTCAAAAAATGAGACGTCAACACTTCTAGACGTCTATATGTCTTTGCTTGTGGCAGTAAATGCAGCTAAAATCAGCACCTATATTAATTTTCAACTTATTACATAAATGAAGGTGTGCAATGGCTGACTGGAATGGCGAATACATTAGCCCATATGCTGAGC
>NZ_JAWOTD010000073.1:0-1645 GCF_033338715.1 Vibrio sp. Vb1337
GAAGGCAGAACAAGAGAAAGCGCAGTTTATTAATACTTGTATCGGTTGCAACCAAGCGTGTCTGGACAACGTATTTAAAGGTAAGCGCGCTAGTTGTCTCGTCAATCCACTTGCCTGTTACGAAACAGAAATTGTGGTTGAACCAACGTTCAAGAAGAAAAATATTGCCGTTGTAGGCGCAGGCCCTGCTGGTTTAGCTTGTGCGACGACTTTAGCTGAACGTGGTCATAAAGTTGATCTGTTTGAAAAGAACGACCGAATTGGTGGGCAATTCCGCTTAGCGATGCAAATCCCAGGTAAAGAAGAATTCAGAGAAACGATTCGATACTTTGCTAACCGAATTGATGAAACGGGTGTAAATCTGCATTTGTCTACGGAAGCGAACTACGATTTGCTGACAGAGTACGATGAGGTTGTGATGGCTTCTGGTGTTGAACCGCGTAAGGTCAATATCGAAGGTATTGATAATGCAGAAAAAGTGGTGGATTACCAAACGCTGATTCGTGACAAAACGCCTGTCGGTGAAAAAGTCGCCATTGTTGGTGCTGGTGGTATTGGTGTTGATGTTGCGACAATGATTACCGAGCCAGCTGGGCAAACGTTGGATGATTGGCTGCATGAATGGGGCATTGATAAAGAAATGTCGCAACCAGGTGGATTGTATCCTTACCCAGACGCGGTGAGTGACAAAGAAGTGTGGGTGCTTCAACGTCGCAAAGGTCGTGTTGGTAAAGGACCGGGTAAAACGACAGGGTGGATCCATAAACGCACATTAGAAAAACGCGGAGTGCATCTGCTTGGTGGCGTGTCTTATGACAAAATTGATGACAACGGTTTACACATTCATGTAGATGGTAAAGCGCAGCTTTTAGAGGCTGATAAAGTCGTTATTTGTGCGGGACAGGAATCAGTACGTCCGTTTGAAGACAAGTGGTCTGAACTTGGTGAAAAACTGCATATCATCGGTGGTGCTGATCATGCCGGTGAGTTGGATGCAGTGCGAGCAATTCGCCAAGGCGTAAAACTTGCTGTGAAGCTATAACATCGAGCTTTATATGACTCAAAAGCTGCGTGTGATGCGCAGCTTTTTTGTTTCTGTCACTCTCGGTTTGTGTGAATCATCACGATAATCCCTAAAAAACAGATTGTTATTCGAGTGAGAGGATTATGCTAAAGTGAGCAGCAAAGAAAATAACAGTTAGATTCAATAAGGACTCGCTCATGGAAGCTCTCGATCTTTTGCTTAACCGTCGCTCTATCGCCAAATTATCTGCGCCAGCACCAGAGGGCAAAGCGTTGGAGAATATTATTCGTGCAGGTCTTCGTGCTCCTGACCATGCGGGCTTAACCCCTTGGCGTTTTGTGATTGCTCAAGGTGATGGTTTGAAGAAGCTATCAGATATTTTGGTGAAAGCCGCGATTGCAGACCATAGTGATGAAGCCGTGATCGAAAAAGTGAAAAATGCGCCGTTTCGTGCCCCAATGGTCATTACCGTGATCGCGAAAGTAACCGAGCATGAGAAAGTCCCTGCATTGGAACAATATCTTTCTGCAGGCTGCGCTGTTCAAGCAATGCAGATGGCGGCGGTTGCGCAAGGTTTTCAAGGTTTTTGGCGTTCGGGTAAATGGATGTTCCACCCTGAGG
>NZ_JAWOTD010000074.1:0-1617 GCF_033338715.1 Vibrio sp. Vb1337
TCGGCATTTTCTTCGCGCTTGTTGTGGGTGCCGGACTGTTTGAGTTAGTTGGAATGAAACCAGACCTTGGCGCCTTGATTCTTGGCATGATGCTCGCTGGTCACCGTAAAGCGTCAGAGTTGTCTAAATCGCTATTTAATATGAAAGAGCTCTTTCTCGTCTGCTTCTTCTTAAATATCGGCTTATCCGCATCTTTGAGTCTAACGGGTATCGCACTAGCGCTTTTATTCATTGTCCTTCTGCCTATTAAAGGATTACTATACTTCCTGACCATCAACCACTTTAAGTTTCGCGTGCGTACTTCCCTACTCGCTTCTTTATCACTGTTTAACTACAGCGAGTTCGGGCTCATTGTCGGTGGCCTGGCGTACAAAATGGGGTGGATGCCGAGTGACATGCTCGCAGCCATCGCTGTAGCGGTTTCACTATCCTTTATTATCTCAGCACCTCTAAATCGCTTGGGCCATAAAATTTATCAACATTCCGGTAAATGGTTACAAGAAACGGCTGCAGAGAAACTCAACCAACGTGACCAGTTGATCAACCCGGGACATGCTCAAGTACTTATTCTAGGTATGGGGCGAATTGGTACCGGTGCATATGACGAGCTACGCGCACGTTACGGCAAGATTTCTCTGGGGATTGAGATCCGTGAAGAAGCAGCGCAACAACACCGTTCAGAAGGACGTAATGTCATTTCAGGGGATGCTACCGACCCAGATTTTTGGGAACGAATCCTAGATACTGGTCATGTAAAGTTAGTTTTATTGGCAATGCCACACCATCAAGGTAATCAAACGGCACTAGAACAACTTCAGCGTAGAAACTACAAAGGGCAAATTGCCGCTATTGCAGAATATCCAGACCAACTAGAAGGTTTGTTGGAAAGTGGTGTGGACGCTGCCTTTAATATATACAGCGAAGCAGGTAGTGGTTTTGCGCGACACGTGTGCAAACAACTAGAACCTCAGTTCACTTCAATAAAATAACCCTAAAAATACGCAACAACGCTACTACCAATTAAAAGCCTTTCTATCAATAGAGAGGCTTTTTTGTTTGATTTTCATACCAAACCTTAATCCCATTCATCAAAACAGCAAATAAATTAAATATTATTTAATCAACAAGGCTTTTTATCATTTTTTTAATCACAAAACGTTGCTTTTTTTACTCAGAATGGCAAATTGAATCCATACCGATTAGAAATTGTTTAGTTTAGAAAGGATGTTGTATGTGTTCAGTATTTGGGATTTTAGACATTAAAAGTGATGCAGCGGCACTGCGTCCTATCGCGTTAGAAATGTCGAAAAAGCTTCGTCACCGTGGCCCTGACTGGTCTGGTATCTACTCTTCAGAAAGAGCAATCCTAGCTCACGAGCGCTTGGCTATCGTTGGTCTAAATAGCGGTGCTCAACCACTATACAGCCCTGATAAAAAACTAATCCTTGCCGTTAACGGTGAGATCTACAACCACAAAGAGATTCGCGCTCGCTACGAAGGCAAGTACGAATTCCAAACAGACTCTGACTGTGAAGTTATTTTAGCGCTGTATCAAGACATGGGTGCTGATCTTCTTGAAGAGCTAAACGGCATTTTTGCTTTCGTACTGTACGATGA
>NZ_JAWOTD010000075.1:0-1605 GCF_033338715.1 Vibrio sp. Vb1337
ATATCTTCTTTGCGTTCATCCAGCGTTGGTAAGTGGATGAGCGTTGCGAACGTTTTAACATCGGCATCAACCTTGGTCGTCGCACCAAATACGCGCTCCAATTTCGGGTGGTTAAACAGGCATTGCCACTGTGCGAGCGAGATATGTTCTGCGCTGTGCAGGTACAAACTGCAACGATTTGAGTCTTCCGTCAGGTGTTCAATGGCTTTGTCGAGTGCATCTAGCGACAGTTCGTAAAGGTCTTCACCTGATGCTGCAATCAGCTCGCTGTCTGGTGTGGCGTGAATATCGTGAGCAAATTGCGCAGCTAATCGGCGACCAGTGCCGTCTTGTCCCACGAAAATCAGAGGTTGGTTCGTCGGTGCGCTGATTAAGGCTCGGCGAATACTCACCATGACTTTACTGTGACCAATCATTTTCGGGCCGACATGGGTTTGCATGTCGAGCTCTTTCTTAAGCCAGATGTTTTCTTGCAACAAGTTCAGCTTATCGCTGGCGTTGTTCAGTGATTTCATCAGTTGATCGGTTGAAAATGGTTTTTCCAGAAAGTCGTACGCGCCGCTTTTCATTGCTTCGACCGCCGTTTTAACGTCGCCATGCCCAGTTAGAACGATGAATTGAAAGTGGTGATTTTTGCTCAGCAGCGTACGCATAAACTCTAAGCCATCCATGACCGGCATGTGAATATCGGTAATGATGATGGCTGGAGAATTGGCATCGATAACTCTGAGTGCTTCAACGGCATTGGGAAAGCAAGTGACTTCAATGCCCTCGATAAGTAGTGCTTGTGAAACGGCATCACGAATGTGTGGTTCGTCATCAACAAAGATAACTGCGTTATGCATGGTCGTTTTCCGTTACTGGTTTGGTGGTACTGGTGTTTGCCATCGGAACGGTGACCACAAAGGTCATGCCGCCTGACTTACCCGATTGCGTCCCTTGGTGGTTATAGGCGCTGAGTGCTCCGTGATAGCTTTCTAAAATACGTTTTGAAATGGTCAAACCCAGTCCGAGCCCTTCTGGTTTGGTGGTAAAAAACGGGTCAAAGATTTTCGCCAGTGCCTCGTCAGACATCCCCGGGCCGTTATCTGAGACCAGAATATCGCAGCTCGAATTGTGGCATTGAATCGCGATGGAAATTTGTGGATCAATACAATAGCCATCCATCGCTTGCGCAGCGTTGTGGAACAGATTGATGAGCACTTGTTCTAGTTCAACGCTGTGAATGGCGAGCCTCACCTCGTGGTCGATCGTCGGTACTTTGAGCGTGACGCCTTGCTTGATCAACTTATTGCTCAATATGCTGGTGGCATTGTGCACCGCATCGTGGAGTATCGACACTTCATTATGAGGTTCATGAGAAGTTTTACGGGTGAAGACTTTTAGCCTAGCAATGACCTCGGCAATAGTCTCGTTTAGCGAGAGCATCTTGTTTAAGTTGTCTGCGACCATCGAGTAGCGTTCCATCGACAACAAGCGCTGGGAGTTTTCGGTGTAAGTTCTCAGCGCGGCAAGTGGTTGGTTTATCTCGTGGTTGATACTGGCAGACAACTCTCCCAGCAAAGCAAGTTTGGCGGCTTGAGTCAGCTCTTGCTGAGTTTGTCT
>NZ_JAWOTD010000076.1:0-1598 GCF_033338715.1 Vibrio sp. Vb1337
GGTCTATTCCTCTATCCCTGCGTTCATTGTGGGCTATGGCTATTACTTTATGTTTGAGTTTTAGTTATTCCGCTCTCAAAAAAGAACGCGTAAAAACAAGAAAAGAGCCCAAGTGGCTCTTTTCGTTTAATACGTCGTTTTCAATGACCTTTACGCGGTCACTATTGCTTTGGCATTCAGACCTCTATCGACACTCACTAGAAGCAACTGACAAGGATCTTGGTTGAGCTTTTCTCCGGTCCAGTAGTCATACCAATCAACGGGCTGATCCGCTGTGAGAGTAAATTCAGTCGCATTGTGATTCGCGTAATTGAACAAACAATGTAGATCATTCTTGTCCGTCAGTTTCAAAAAAGCATGGCTCAAACTTAACGCCGTGAACTTAGCAGATTCTTGGCTGCGTCGTTGTCGCAACATCAGCTTCGCCAACGTTTTACTCGCAAATGGCGTGACTTCCGGGAGAGGGTCGCCAGACAAAAGCAAGCCGCCAGACGCCAATAATACGGTACGGTGAAACTCGTAGTCTTCACGTGATGCAGCTTGATTAGCAAGAGAAGTAAACGTCGCGCAGTCTGGGTCAATTTGCCACAATTTACGGTGCTGCCAGCTACGGAAAAACGTCTCTTTAGCGATCTGTTCAAAACGGTGGCTATGGCGCTCGACGTCATCAGACACACGCATCGCATCCACCAGCCCCAAAGATGGCCACATTGGCGCGTTGCAGCCAAGCAACCAAGCGTCTCCTGCACCTCTGGCGATCGCCTCCATCCCTAATCGATACGCTTCGACACCCGTAATACCAGACTGACTACGTTTTCCTTTTAGCGTTCCCCAGGAGTTTGCATCGAGCTTAAACAGCTCTACGCCCCACTCTAGCCTCATCACTGACACAACGTGCGTTAGATGATCTTGCACTTCGGGGTTAGACGTATCGAGAATATACCAAGGCGTGCAACGCCAGCCGCCGTAGGTAACATCTTCAGCTTTAAGGAGCTGACCGTCAGGATGACGAACAAACCATTCAGGATGTTGCTGAAAGACCTCAGATTCTGGCTGCGCTATGAAAGGAGCCATCCAAATCGCCGGCTTTTTGCCTTTTGCGCGAATGTTTTGAATCAGCTCCTTCACACCGCCAGAGAATTTATCCGACGGCGTAAGCCAATCCCCCATGAACGCTTGATAGCCATCATCCAGAAGTACCCATTCTAAGTCTTCGAGCTTGTCTTGCATGCAATCAACATTTTCTAAAACATTTTGCTCGGTCACATCGGCATAGTACGCATACCAAGAACACCAGCCTATCGGTGCATCCTGCGTAACACCGTTGCGAATAGGATGATGCACGGCAATCATCTCGCTGAACTCTTGATACAGATCGGATAGCGAGTTGCCAGTTAAAATCGTAATGGACTCAAGTTGATTGTGTTCCCAATCCGCCACTTGCGTGTGTTCGCCATCGATTGCAGCGGTCAGTATCCACTGCCCATTTCGCTGTTGTATATCAAAGTAACCAGCAAATCGACGGCACGTCGTGAAGCCAAACAAGGTGTAACCAGCAGAATCCTCAATCACTAGATAGTTGTAGTAACGCTTGGGGG
>NZ_JAWOTD010000077.1:0-1594 GCF_033338715.1 Vibrio sp. Vb1337
TTCATTTTGTGTAGATTCAGGCGTGCCAGTGCTATCAATTACACTCGTTTCCACCGCGAATGATGGCGCTGAAAACAGCGTACCCAACAACATTGCAAGCGGCGTCATCATCCACTTTGTTGTGTGCTGCATGTTTTGAAACTTCCATGAGAATTAAGTTCATTAGAATAAACTTAAAGACAAACAGATTATTGGGATGAAATTCCATAAAAATTCAGATAATCAACCCCAATAAACCTATCAACCATAAAATTACTCTTATGGTTAAATCCTTATTTAATTTTTTAATACTATTTATCTGAGTATTGTCGCGTTCTACTTTGCTTAAAAACGCACTTTAAAATGACTTTTTATAAACAAAGCCACTCACCACAACATTAAAGAAGCAGCAAAGCAACGCTATTAAAACAAAAGTTAAAAGACAATTATTATCAACAACTTAAAATCAACAAAAACAGTTAAAATGAATGAGTCAAAATGTATAAGTTAAAATACAATAAAAATATAAGAACATCATTCCGTTTAATTTTAGTCGTTATTGTATTGAGAAAGTTTAATTTTCAATTTCTAAAATTGGTGGGATACACACAAGAGAAATCATCAAAACCATCCGTTGTTAATAATGAATTTCGCATTTAAAACAAAAGATAGAAACAAGATCAAATTCATGTTTTCTAATATATCGATTCAACCTTTCACAAGTTTGAATAGAAAATCAAACTTTCAGTCAATCTAAAAACAACAAAACATTCACCAAGTGAATAATCAAAAGATAAGTCAAAACTAAATAGCACATACGGTCAGCATATTTGTGAATTACTATTCATTAATTATTTTTTCATAAATTAAACATTAATGTGACCAATTTCACACAATTGCACCACGCACAACATAAAGTAAACGAAATTTAAGTGTTTACTGACTCAAAACGTGTCGATAGAACAGAGGTTAAACATCGAGCTGAAACACGTATTTCCCACCAAAATTTATTATACATAGCAGTGAGTTACCTGCATCCAAGCGGTTAAAATGCATACTAATGTGACTCATTTTTGAGAGAGGAACATAAGAAGAGCAAAAGCACTAATAGAGGATAATGCGATTTGAATAACCAGTGCTTCAAACCGCACTTATGAACTTATGCAGAGAAAGAAAGACTATCAGTTACTGTTGAATGGTTTTATGACCACAGTTTTCGCAGATCAAGTGACGTTCAAATTCATCCATAGAAGCAAGGAAGGCGCCGAACACTACACTTTTGAGAAAGCCAGCGATGAACTCTTTCTTGTTGCGATTTTTATCGCCTTCATAGCCACTTTTCTTTCTAACTAACACCACGACATGATGCGTTTCTACCCCACATGTAGGGCACATGAGGACTTCTGTCTTGTTCGACATCTTAGACTCCTTGACGAATTATCCCTTTCTGATGGCATGATTCTCTTACGCCTGTAAAGCGAGTCATCATGCCATCACTATCGATTCTTACTCTTCTTCGTTGAGACGACGAATCAACTTCGCTGGTGTGCCTCCGTATAGACAATCTGGCGGCACATCATGGTTAACGACTGAATTCGCCGCAATTACTGAGCGA
>NZ_JAWOTD010000078.1:0-1580 GCF_033338715.1 Vibrio sp. Vb1337
AACAACAGTTGGCCAATGACTATCTCGAAGAGATGGCCAGCTAAGCGTTATCCCATCGCTAAGGATTAAGGAGGTCGAATGTTTATCGTCAAATATTATCTACTTGGCGCGCTGGTTGCGTTGCTCGCTGCTATCTACATACCTCAAATCGTAGTGAGTTTACTGCTGCTTTGGGTTTCGCTTTCCTTAGCGTTAGTCAGTGCGGCTTATTTATTTGATTTCCCGTCCATCTTTAGAAAAAGCCAAGACGGAAAAATTGTCTGGTGGATTCGATGGGCATTCATTCCTTTCTTGCTCGGGGCGAAAGCCTACAACGCCTGGGAGAGACGGCGCGATACTGTCCCTCCCATTCAACAAGTCAGCGAAAATCTTTACCTTTCCCGGCGCTTATTCCCGAGCGATTTGGCGTTTCTCGACTCTCACGACATTTCCTGCATTGTTGATGTTACGGCGGAGTTCGCAGGTTTAGAAAGCGCCATGACTGACAAGCAATTCAACTACCTTTCTATTCCCGTTCTGGATCATAAAGCGCCGACCTTGGAGCGTTTACGTCATGCGATGAATTGGATTGATACCCAAATCGCCTGCGGGCGCTCTGTGGTTGTGCATTGCGCACTTGGGCGTGGCCGTTCGGTGTTTGTGGTGGCGGCTTATTTACTGAGTAAAGACCCATCGCTCTCGGTGGAATCGGTGATGCAGAAAATCAACAGCGTGCGCAGTACTGCAAGGCTCAATAATCTGCAGATCAAAACCCTGCGCGCGATCGGTGAGAAAGGTGTGCTAGCACTCGATGAGCCGACCTGGATGGTGGTGAACCCTGTCGCGGGCGGTGGGAAATGGCTGCAATACGAACAACATGTGATTCGTGAGTTGACCAAAAAATATCGTCTCAGCATTCGCCAAACAGACGAAACCACCAGTGCAGAAAGCCTCGCACTGCAAGCTAAACAAAGTGGTGTGAATCAGGTGATTGTCTCTGGTGGCGATGGCACGGTGACCGAAGTGGCGAGCCAATTGGTCGGCACGGACATCAAGCTCGGTATCATACCGTTGGGCACGGCGAATGCGCTTTGCCATGTACTGTATGGCATCGGCGTGAAGTTATCACCGGTGGAAAAAGCGTGTGAAGCCATTCTCGCAGGTCATTGCCAACGCATAGACACCGCAGAATGTAATCAGCGTTTGATTCTGTTGGTGCTGGGTATTGGCTTGGAACAGAAGATGATTGAACACGCGCATCGTGAAGAGAAAAATGCTTTTGGGCAACTGGCGTATTTAACGGGCTTTTTTAACGCTGTTATTTCCGAAGAGGTGCAAACTCTGCAAGTAACCCTCGAAGGGCAGGCGGCGAGTGAACAAGCATGGGAGAGTCAGGAGATGGACGTGCACAGCTTCGTCGTGGCAAACATCGCGCCCTTCAGTACCGTGTTAGCGCAAGGTGGTGGCGCGCCGCAGCCAGATGATGGGAAACTGCACATTACCTACCTTGATAACACTCAGTCGCTGGGTGGACGCCTAGTGGCGTTGTCGTATCTAACATTAACCAGCGTCGGTGCGCAGGGTGTGGCGGATCTGTGTCA
>NZ_JAWOTD010000079.1:0-1580 GCF_033338715.1 Vibrio sp. Vb1337
CCCATCGACATCATACAGATTCTGCCTGTTGGCCCTGCTAATATCTTAGCCATAACACTTACTGTAACGTTAGTAGGATGAATCAAAGTGGTTACTCATCTAGAAGTCTGTATTGATAATATTGAATCTCTTCATTACGCCATTGCTGGTGGCGCAACTCGTATTGAGCTTTGCTCATCTCTCGCATTGGGTGGCTTAACGCCAAGCTACGGTTTTATGCAGCAAGCGGCCAAACAATCTTCTGTTCCAGTGTATGCCATGATTCGTCCACGCCAAGGCGACTTTTTCTATAACGAAGAGGAGCTAGACATGATGCGTTGGGACATCGAAGCCGCCCATCAATCTGGTTTAGATGGAGTGGTGCTAGGCGTACTGACCCAAGAAGGTGATATCCACATGCCGTTTGCCACCGCATTGTGCGAGTTTGCACAAGCACTGGGTCTTGGCATCACGTTTCATCGTGCGTTTGATCAATGTCGCAATGCAGAACAAGCGTTGGAAGATATCATCCATTTAGGTTGTGAACGTATTCTGACTTCTGGTCTCGCCCCATCTGCACCAGCAGGCGAGAGCGTACTTAAATCTCTTGTGGAACAAGCCCAAGGGCGCATTGCGATCATGGCCGGGGCGGGAGTGAATGCAGACAACGTCCGTGATTTAGTCAAAAACACGAACGTGCAAGAAGTCCATCTTTCAGGCAAAACCACACGCCCTAGCCAAATGACCTTTGTTGCTGAACAAAGCAAAATGGGCGCTTCAGATGTCGATGATTTTGCGATTCCTATTACCAGTACTCAAGCCATCGCCAACGTCGCAGCAGCTCTCAAATAACACAATCGAAATCCCCACTTTCTACGTTGAGTGCTAACATATTGAGCATCAAGGAGTGAGGAACGAATAATGTCTAAGCTAAAGAAAAAGGAATACGAACAAGAGCTTAAAAAGCTGCAGGTCGAATTGGTAAAGCTGCAAGAATGGGTTAAACACAAAGGACTAAAAGTCGTCGTTCTGTTTGAAGGCCGTGATGCCGCAGGCAAAGGCGGCGTAATTAAGAGAATTACGGAAAAGTTAAATCACCGTGTTTGCCGCGTAGTGGCATTGCCCGCACCGACTGAAAAAGAAAAGACACAATGGTACTTTCAACGTTATGTCGCGCACCTGCCATCCGCCGGTGAAATCGTCTTGTTTGACCGCAGTTGGTATAACCGAGCTGGCGTCGAAAAAGTCATGGGCTTTTGTACGCCAGATGAATATGAAGAATTTCTACGCTCTTGCCCTGAATTCGAGAGAATGCTGCAACGCTCAGGCATTATTTTGCTCAAGTACTGGTTTTCGGTATCCGACGAGGAGCAGGAAAAACGCTTCTTAGGGCGCATCAACACGCCGATAAAGCGCTGGAAGTTCAGCCCGATGGATCTAGAATCTCGACACCGCTGGGCTGAGTATTCTGAAGCAAAAGACAAGATGTTCGCTTACACCGACACCAAAAACTGTCCTTGGTGGGTTGTACCTTCAGATTCAAAACAAAAAGCGCGCTTAAATTGCATTAGTCATCTACTCAGTCAAATTGAATATAAAGC
>NZ_JAWOTD010000080.1:0-1571 GCF_033338715.1 Vibrio sp. Vb1337
ATTGACCATGCCGCCAACAGCGATAGCCTGACGATTGATTTCCCAATTGTTGCCACCGATTTTGATGGTGATACGACCACGGCAACCATTCCCGTTACGATCGCAGATGATGCGCCAATCATCGATAATGTTGTGCCTTTGGCTGTAGACGAAGATGATTTATCAGGTATTGGCTCAGACCAAAGTGACGCTGTGTTTGTTGAAGGCGCGTTCACCACTACCCAGGGTTCAGACCGAGTGGTGAGCTACCAACTTGATTCAACGGCTGATCCTGTCGCAGGTTTAACTTCTCACGGTGAGCCTGTTACCTTGGTAGAGACTGCGAATGCTGATGGTAGCTTCACTTACGTGGCTACCGCGGATGGCGATCCTGTCTTCACCATGAATGTGAATGCTGACGGTACATACAACTTCCGTCTGGAAGGCCCGGTTGATCACGCGCTAAACAGCGATGAATTAGTTCTGAACTTCCCAATCATTGCAGCCGACTTTGATGGCGATACGACAACCGCGACCATTCCAGTCACGATTACTGATGACGTTCCAACTATCAATAACGTTGTCCCACTCACGGTGGATGAAGATGATCTCGCTACAATTGGCTCAGACCAAAACG
The DNA here is from genome assembly GCF_033338715.1 of Vibrio sp. Vb1337. NCBI lineage: Bacteria > Pseudomonadati > Pseudomonadota > Gammaproteobacteria > Vibrionales > Vibrionaceae > Vibrio > Vibrio sp. Vb1337. The sequence goes on from NZ_JAWOTD010000080.1 coordinate 617, forward strand.
ATGATGCGTTTATGTCGGGTTCTTTCACCACAACTGAAGGCTCGGACAGTGTTGTTAAATACCAGCTTGATGTAACAGCAGATCCAGTAGCAGGGTTGACCTCTCATGGTGAGCCTGTCGTGCTTGCTGAAACTGCTAACGGCGACGGCAGTTTTACTTACACAGCCACAGCAGATGGCAATGCCGTATTTGAATTAGTGGTGAAGCCAGACGGCAGCTACACCTTTACTCTGCAAGGTCCACTAGACCATGCGGTAAATAGTGACAGCCTACAAATTGATTTCCCGATTATCGCGACAGATTTTGATGGCGATACGTCGACAGAAACACTGCCTGTCACCATCGTTGACGATAAACCGACCATCACTGACGTAGATGCCATCACGGTTGATGAAGATGACTTAGCGACGATTGGCTCTGACGGCTCAGGTCCAATTTCAATCGATGGCAACTTCACTACAACGCAAGGCTCTGATGGGGTAGTGAGCTACCAATTGGATGCTGCTGCAACGCCAGTTGATGGTCTAACATCGCAAGGTGTGGCAGTGACGCTGACTGAAACCGCAAACGGTGATGGTAGCTACACTTATGAAGCAACAGCAGGAACTGAAGCCGTATTTACGCTGACCGTTAATACGGATGGTTCATACAACTTCACGCTGCAAGGTCCTATCGACCATGCGACAGACAGTGATGAGCTGACACTGAACTTCCCAATCATCGCGACGGATTTTGATGGTGATATCACCACAGAAACGATCCCAGTCACCATCGTGGATGATAAGCCGACCATTACCGGTGTCGATGCGATTACCGTTGATGAAGATGATTTAGGCACGATTGGCTCAGATCAGACTGACCCGATTTCAATCGATGGCAACTTCACCACCACACAAGGCTCTGACCGAGTGGTGAGCTATCAGCTTGACGCGTCTGCAACACCAGTAGCTGGCCT
>NZ_JAWOTD010000081.1:0-1563 GCF_033338715.1 Vibrio sp. Vb1337
GTAACCGTTCACCAGTCCCCCATTGACAATCAAGTGTGACTCTCCGCACTTGATCCACTTTTTCTTCTTGAGTGATCATTTTCAGACTTCATGATGAAGGTATGAAAAAGAAGAAATCCAAATTCGCAGAGGCTCCGCCTGTTGCCTCTGATATCAATGAAGCTAACGCACTCATCGAAGAGTTGTGGGAACAACTTCGCCATTATGAAGATAAGCTGAAAACCCGTTGCTCCAACTCTTCAAAACCACCGTCTTCGGATGGCCCAAAGGAGCGGGCTGAGCGAAAAAAGCTCAAAGCTCTGGTGACCGCAATCCGAGAGGAGCTAAACAGGGTCACTCAGGGAGTCAACGACAGCTCTCGAAACTGAAGAAAACGGACACTGTTATCGATTGCTTGCCTGATTCTACGTGTCCGTGCTGTGGTAAATCGGACATCTTCGTTCACAATAACCCGTTTTATCGGCATCAAGTTCACGAAATACCGAAGCCAACGGTCGAGATCTCTGAGTACCGATTATTTTCAGGTCAATGTCAATATTGCCATGAGGTCGTTAGAGCTAAGAAACCTGAAAATGTCTCACAAGGTATTATTGGGCCTAACTTGCTCAGCTATATCGCTGTATTAGCAGGACAATATCATTTAAGTATCCGCAAAATTCGCTCTCTGCTAAAAGAGCAACTGGGTACAACCTTCTCTGTTGGTGCCATCAGCGAAGCTCAGACCAAAGTGGCTTCAATGCTGACCCCTTTACATCATGCAATCCGAGATAGTATCCAAACAGCACCGCTAGTTCATGTAGATGAAACTTCCCATCCTCGTAATGGTGAAGAGAGCTTACGTTGGTGTTGGTTGGTCGCCAGTGAAGACCTTGTCTACGAAAAGATCTTGTTCTCTCGTTCAACCCATTCCGCCAAGACCATGTTAGGTAAGAATTATAGTGGCCTTGTGGTCACTGACCAATGCCCAAGCTATAACTGGCTAAAGCCAGAAAAACATCAACTGTGCTGGTCACATGTGAAACGAAATCTTCAGCAAATCGCTGATTATACTGGTGGTGGTTACACCGCTCTCGTTGGACAACGGCTAACACTGATCTCCAATATGGTTTTCAGAATACGCCACCGCTTGGAAAATGCAGACATCCAGCCCGAACAGTATATTCGCCGCATGAATCGACTGCGAAAGTCTTTCGACCACTGGCTTCAAAAAGGCAGTGGGATAGTCGTACAGAGATATAAAGGTCGATGTAAAAAGCTACAATCTCATCGTCAAAGCTTGTGGTTATTTTTAACCGATCCTTCAATCCCCCTTACCAACAACGAAGCAGAGCGGAGAATACGTGGCAGTGTCATCCAACGTAAGATTAGCTTCGGAACGACCTCTGATGCGGGCGACAAGTTCAGGGGCCGTATGCATTCGCTTGTTGAGACCTGTAACAAACGAGGCATCTCGAGCCTGTCTGCTCTAATGGAAATCGTTCAAGCTGTTACACTTCGCAAGCCTTACCCCAACGTATTTAGTCTGTAATCCATTAAATCAAGCTCCTACTGGTGAACGGTTAC
>NZ_JAWOTD010000082.1:0-1557 GCF_033338715.1 Vibrio sp. Vb1337
ACAAACAAAAATAATCAATGTTTGCTTCTCTATGCCACATAGATAAGGGCGGCAAAATGCTTTTCAAGGGCAGAATTGAAAAAAAGCGTATTTTTTATGAATTAATTGATTTCTTTCCCGCTTGTTGGGAATGCATCACATTCCAGAGACAACTTCCAAAGTAAACATGATGAAAAGCGGTTATTTTTCTGTGACATAAAAAAACAAGAAAGCGAGCTCATTCCGCTCGCTTTCTATATATAGATTCAACTCTATTGTTCAAGACTAGGCATTAGCTTGTGCAGGCTGCGCCTCTACTTCTTCTTGATTGCCGATCTCACCTTCTGTTTTGGCGACAATAGTGTTCACTGCGGTATCCCCTACCACGTTCGAAGAGGTACAGAACATATCGTTGATACGGTCAACCGCTGCAATGATAGCTAAACCTTCTGGTGGAAGACCCAATTGGTGAAGAAGCACACCAACCATCACTACACCACCACCTGGTACGCCACCAGCACCAATAGAAAGAAGAAGAATCGTCAGACCGAGTGTAAACACATCAGCGGTGTTAATTGGCTGGCCAAACGCGTTAGCAACGAAAATTGTTGCAAGCGCGATGTAAATAGATACACCTGACATGTTCATCGTCGCGCCTAGCGGTACACCAAAACCCGCAACTGATTTAGAAACTTGCAGTTTCTCTGTCAGAGTACGCATGGTTACAGGGATGGTTGCATTTGAACTTGCCGTAGATAGGGAAAATAGGATTTGTTCACGAGTTGCGCGGAGAAACGCCTTTGGAGAAGTTCCAGTCGTAATGCCAACTGCCATTGGATAGAAGATGAAAATCCAGAACACAAGCATAGCCACGACAAGCGCAACGTAACCTGCAACAGACATCAGTGTATTCGCATTTAAGGTTGCACCTAGTTGAATCATCAGAGCAAACACACCGTAAGGTGCTAGACTCATGACCAAACCAACCAGCTTCATCATGATCTCATTGGCCATCTTAAACGTGCGGATAGCAGGGCCACCACGAGAATCCAGAGCTTGAATGGCTAGACCTGTCAAAATAGCCATAAAGATAATTTGTAGCATGTCGCCGTTAGCAAAAGCTTGTACTGGATTGCTTGGTACAATGTTTACCACGAGCGAGAAAATATCTGGTGTTTCAGTTGTCGTCAGCTTGACGGTTTCAGAAACCGTACCCGCTAAGTTTGCACCAGCACCCGGTTGGAAAATTAAACCTACGGTCAGCGCTGCTGCGATCGCAATGATGGTATTGAGAATGTAGAGAGTAAAAGTTTTCCCACCAAGACGACCAAAAGCACTAATGTCTTTCAAATCGACAATGCCGCACACGATTGAAACATACACAAGAGGCACAACCAAAAGCTTGATCAGCGAGACAAACATGCCGCCAACCCCTTCTGCCGTTCCAAGTAGGTAAGTATCAAAAATCGCAATACCACTAAATAAGTACTGAATAGCTGTGCCCAGCACAAGGCCGGCAAACAAGCCTATAAAAATCTTACTAGAAAGCGATTTATCCATTATAAATCTCCGATATGT
>NZ_JAWOTD010000083.1:0-315 GCF_033338715.1 Vibrio sp. Vb1337
GTGTCCATCATCAATCACTGCGCCAATACGATCTTTTTTGGCTAATGTGAGCCAAATAAGAACACTGGCGAAATGAGCGAGTTGTACTGACTTCAATACGTACTTTGAGCCAAAGTGAAGGCTTGAGCTGAGGTCGAGATACAAAATCACCGCTTGTTCTTTGTCTTCCGCAAACAATTTAGTGTGTGCTTTTCCTGTGCGCGCTGTGACTCGCCAGTCGATGCTGCGAATGTCATCTCCGGCTTGATACTGGCGCACTTCCATAAAGTCCATACCACGACCTTTTTGTCGGCTCGTCTGGTTGCCGCTCATCTG
>NZ_JAWOTD010000083.1:325-1557 GCF_033338715.1 Vibrio sp. Vb1337
ATCTGCGACCAAATGCTTTGTGCCGGTGGCAACCAACGTACCGACTGCGTGCGATATTGAAGCAGTTCTTCCAGTGTTAATGTCACCCCATTCGCATGAGGCGGTAATGGATGGTTTGCAGACATGTCACTCACCCGCTTTATGCGCTGCCAACCAAGCTTAGCAACTTATCGATGACTTGATTTGACGTTACGCCTTCTGCTTGAGCGTGGTAGCTGAGCAATAATCGGTGACGTAACACTGGGTACGCCATTGCTTGGACATCTTCTGGAGAGACAAAATCACGACCTGCTAACCAAGCATGAGCACGAGCGCATCGGTCAAGGGCGATGGTTGCACGCGGACTGACACCCATTGCTAGCCATTTATCCAACTCACTGTCGTATTCGCTTGCTCGGCGCGTTGCCATCACCAAACGCACAATATATTGCTCAATGGCTTCTGCCATGTGGATGTCGAGCACTTCTTGGCGCGCGGTGAAGATGTCTTGCTGACTCAAGCTCGGGCGCTCAATAGAGCATTCACCTTTCGCTTCACCACGATTGATCCGCAAGATCGCTAATTCATGTTCTGCATCTGGGTAATCCACTTCTAAGTGAAGCAAAAAGCGATCGAGCTGAGCTTCTGGAAGAGGGTAAGTACCTTCTTGTTCTATCGGGTTTTGCGTCGCCATGACCAAGAATAGCTCAGGCAGCGCGTAGGTGTGGCGACCTGCGGTGACTTGCTTTTCTGCCATCGCTTCAAGCATTGCGGCTTGTACTTTGGCTGGCGCACGGTTGATTTCATCCGCAAGAATGAGTGAATTGAAAATCGGCCCAGATTGGAATGTGAACTCGCCTGTTTCTGGTCGGAAAATATCCGTACCAGTTAAATCGGCAGGTAGCAAATCTGGGGTGAACTGAATGCGATGGAAGTCGCCTTCTACGCAATCAGACAGTGATTTTACGGCGCGAGTTTTAGCAAGTCCCGGAGGACCCTCAACCAAAATATGCCCGTCAGCAAGAAGGGCGATCAACAGTTGTTTAACCAGATCATGCTGGCCAATGATCTGAGACTCTAAATAGTGCTGAAGAGTTTCGAAGTTTGATTTATGCATGCTTTGGACTCTCGATATCCATTTGATTTTCGTTTTGAGTATTGGTCATTGCCAATCAGGAAAAAGTTCCTGTTCGCTCTCGAAATTTATCTTTTCAATATTGGGGCAAAGAAAAGGATTGCAAGCGAAGAAAAAC
>NZ_JAWOTD010000084.1:0-1556 GCF_033338715.1 Vibrio sp. Vb1337
GAACATACCGAAGAAGGCGCTATGGGCCTGATGATCAACGCGCCTGTGGATATCACCGTAGGCAACATGCTCAAGCAAGTTGACGTGCAGCCTGTTCACCCGCGCCTGTTTGAAGCCAGCTTAGATAGACCCGTCTACAATGGCGGTCCAATCTCAGAAGACCGTGGTTTTATTCTACATAAACCGAAAGATTACTATGAATCCAGCATTCAAATGACCGATGACCTTGCTGTCACCACTTCGCGAGATATTCTTTCCGTATTGGGGACAGAGGCTGAGCCAAGTGACTATTTGGTTGCTCTTGGTTATTCCGGTTGGAGTGCTGGTCAGTTAGAAAATGAACTGGTTGAAAACTCTTGGCTAACCATCGAAGCCACACCAGAAATCATCTTCGATACGCCCATTACAGAGCGCTGGAAAAAAGCGGTAGAAAAGCTAGGTATCGACCCAAGCCAATTGTCGGCAGACGCAGGTCATGCGTAACGCAACCGCCTTCCTTAACTTCCACTTCATTAAGATTTGAGACACTGTATGTCACGCACAATAATGGCCTTCGATTTCGGTACTAAAAGTATTGGTAGCGCGATTGGTCAAGAAATCACTGGCACCGCTTCACCACTGAAAGCGTTTAAAGCCAATGATGGCATTCCAAATTGGGATGACATCGAAAAGCAAATTAAAGAATGGCAGCCAGACTTATTGGTCGTAGGCTTGCCAACGGATTTGCATGGTAAAGATTTAGAAACCATCACCCCACGAGCGAAAAAATTCGCGAAGCGTCTGCAAGGTCGTTATGGCTTGCCTGTTGAATTGCATGATGAGCGCTTATCAACTTCAGAAGCGCGCGCAGAATTGTTCAGTATGGGTGGCTACAAAGCCTTATCGAAAGGCAATATCGACTGCCAATCTGCCGTGGTCATTCTGGAAAGTTGGTTTGAAGCGCTTTGGGGCGAATAAACCTTGCAAGCACAATGAAAAAGGTTGGCAGAAGCCAACCTTTTTTGTGTCTTTAATACGCTTAATCCATATCGATTTTGACGTTGGCAAGACTGCCTGTAGAGAACGGCTCACCACGCTGTGTTTTCAGCATTAAACGAAGATCGTTGGCAGAATCCGCGCTGTGCAGTGCATCCTCTTCGCTGATCTTACCTTGCATCACCAGCTTGTAGAGCGATTGGTCAAACGTCAGCATGCCAAACTCATTGGATCGTGCCATGGTTGATTTCAATTCGTGTAAATCACCACGACGGATCAAATCCGACACTCGTGGACTGTTTAGCAAGATCTCAAACACACCATGACGTCCTTGACCATTCTTATCACGGATCAGCTGCTGACCAATCACGCCTTTTAGGTTCATCGACAAATCAAACAAGAATTGCTCTTTTTGATCTTTAGGCACCAAATGGAGAATACGCTCTAACGCTTGGTTGGCGTTGTTGGCGTGCAACGTTGCCATACACAGGTGACCCGTTTCGGCGAAGGTCATCGCGTATTCCATCGTTTCTCGGCTACGGATCTCGCCAATCAAAATCATATCTGGCGCTTGGCGCAGC
>NZ_JAWOTD010000085.1:0-1556 GCF_033338715.1 Vibrio sp. Vb1337
ATTGACTACTTAGACCTTCAAGATATTCAAGATAAATACTTGGATGAGTTGAGTGGTGGTCAGCGCCAGTTGGCGTTTATCGCCATGGTGATTGCTCAGGATACGGACTACGTTTTCTTAGATGAACCGCTGAACAACTTGGATATCAAGCATTCATTGCAGATCATGAAGGTGATTCAAAGGCTTGCTCATGACATGAACAAAGCAATGGTGGTTGTGATTCACGATATCAACTTCGCGGCGTGCTATTCCGATGTCATTCTGGCGCTTAAACAAGGCAAAGTGGTGGCAAGTGGCGCGGTTGAAGAGGTGATTCAGGCAACAACATTGGAAGACATCTACGAAACACCATTTAACATCATTGAGTTAAATGGCAAGCGCATGTGCACTTACCATTAATCTGAACCAACTTGTTGCCTTTAACGAACTGCAATAGATAGGCGAGCTTACTTAGTGAGCTCGTCTATGATTGGACAGCGACTTTTTGCATCGCCAGGACAAGCCGATACCCAACCTTCCAACTGTTTTTTGATTTCCATCAGGTGAGCAATTTTCTCTTCTACTTCGCGCAGTTTATCCATCGTTCTTTCTTTCACTTCGCTGCTTTTACGGTTTGGATTATGCGCAAGCTGGACGAACTCTTTACATTCTTGAAGTGAAAATCCTGCGTTTTTTGCTCGTGAAACTAAGTTAAGTTCTTGAATATGATTATCTGAATACTCGCGATAGCCAGAATCACTGCGTGCTGGTGGAGAGATGATCCCTTTGTCTTCATACAAACGAATCGACTTTGATGACAGTCCAGTTAGCTTCGCGACAGCGCCAATATTCATGTTTAACCTCCACATTCGAGATAACGCCGATGCCGTTAATTGTCGTTGTGTATCAGCGCGTTAAACATATTGGTTTCTACGCAGCGTTTGATTTGCAACTGATGGCATTGGCTTGATGTTTAACGCGAGTATATACCCATGTCGCTGACGATATATACCCCCAAAGTACCTAAGTCGGCTGGATAGACGCATTGTTGAGCGTTCCCGTCACTCTTTTACGATCTCATGGGGCGGCACACCGAACACTTTTTTAAACGCATTAGTGAAATTAGAAGGATGGTGATAGCCCGCTTCGTACGCGGCTTCAGTGATCGACACTAAACCACGCTCCAAATGTACTCTTGCGATCTCAAGACGACGATAACGGATATAGCCATTCACAGTCATATTGAGTGACTGTTTAAAGCGGCGTTGTAGGTTAGACACACTCATCGAGAATACCTCTGCAATGTGTTCGAGGCTCAACTCTTGTTCAAGGTGCGTTTCGATATAGCTGACAATGTTTTCCACGCGTGAATCACTATGACGTTCGGTGATTTTATCTCGGTAACTGTTGGTGTTTTGAGGGCAAAAATCCTGTGGCATTTGTTGTGTTGCGTGAAACAGAATTTGATAAATCAAACTTTCGATTTCGAGCTTGTCTTGGAAACGATGTGGTGTATCCCGGTTGGTGAGTTCGGTGGCAAGAATAGTTAACGCCTGATTAAGCTCTAGGTGGTAAAA
>NZ_JAWOTD010000086.1:0-1555 GCF_033338715.1 Vibrio sp. Vb1337
ACGCTGTATCGCCAGCATGCGAATCGTTTGAAACTGCAAGGACTGTAACAGGAATTCCCCATGAAGAAAGTCGCTCTTATCGCTGTACCCATTCTTTTGCTTCTCGGTGTGGGAGCGGCTTCCCTCTACGTATCGGACTCACCACAATCCAAGATGGCTCAATCGCAACATGACACTACTATCGACCTCTCCTCTCAGAAAGACTTTTTTGAGTACTCATTAAGTGGTTTGGGGGAACATAGCCTTGAAGAAATCCAAGAAAATATTGAAGAAAGTATCTCGCAGCAAAACTCACTAGGCATTGATGCTGAGTTGTTTCAAACCTATCTCGCGTACAAACGGGCACTTTCTAAATTAGAACCACTTGAAGATACGACGTTGTCATTAAGCCAACTGCAACGGCTGAATGAAGCCATTCTAAATTTGCAACTTGAATACTTTAACGATCAACAAATTTCCCAACTATTTGATGAAGAAAATCGACTACGCCAACTCGCAATAGAGAAACTGGTGATTAAAACGTACGAGCAAGACTCTGATTCTCAGCAACTACTACTCAACCAAGCGTTATCTGAACAACCTGAGTACATCCAGCAAAGTGAACGCAACAATGCCTTAACGAGGCAACTCGACCAAACCGCATTACTCAGTTCACAGGATAAGTATCTTGCTCGCGTCGAGTTGGTAGGAGAAGAAGGCGCGCAAAGGCTGCAAAAATTGGATGAACAACGAGCGACGTTTGAAATAGAGCTGACAAATTACCTAGAAAAACGTGCAGATATTCTTGATGATGAATTTTTGGGTCGCGAACAGAAGCAGTTAGAAATTGCTAATTTGAGAAAGCAAAGCTTCGAGACAACTCAATGGCGCCGTATCGAAGCTTTGGAACGTATTCATGACAGCCAGAACTAGCTGTATAAACTGAACAATTATATAAACGAAACGTTACTGGTTTTGTTTTTTAGGGCATCCAACGATGTGGTCATCCACCATGCCAACGGCTTGCATAAAGGCATAACAGATGGTTTCACCGACAAACTTAAAGCCTTTCTTTTTGAGAAACTTGCTCATGGCTTTGGACTGTTCTGTCGAAGCAGGTACGTCACTCATTTCATGCCACTGATTTACCACAGGCTTGCCATCGACAAACTGCCACAACGCCTCTGATAAGCTGCCATATTCAGCAATAAGTGCTTTGGCTGCTTTAGCGTTGCTAAATACCGAATTGATTTTGCCGCGATGCTTCACTACATCGAAGTTTTCGACGATGAACTCGGCGCGCTCTTCATTTCTCTGTTCCAACGCGTCCAAATCATAGTTTTCAAACGCTTCACGATAGCCTTCTCGCTTTTTCAGAATCGTAATCCAACTCAACCCCGCTTGCGCACCTTCCAACGTAATAAATTCGAACAACACTTTGTCGTCATAAACCGGAACGCCCCACTCTGCATCGTGATATTCGCGCTCTAGAGGGTGGTTCATCGCCCACGCGCACGTTTTGTGTTCTGTCATTTTTCGTCCTTATAAAAAGCGCCTCTAACTCACCAGCTAGAGG
>NZ_JAWOTD010000087.1:0-1537 GCF_033338715.1 Vibrio sp. Vb1337
GATTACTTAGGACGAATTGATTACGTTTGCGTGGCTAACCCTGAGTTTTATCAGCGTTACTTTTCTGAAGGTGTAAACAATCAGACCTTAGCAAAGGCGCCAGCGGTTTCCTACGATCAGTATGATGACTTACATAAAAAGTTTCTCACGGAGCATTTCAATGTGCGTCCTGATAGCGTGATTCATCACAACATCAGCAGCTCAGAGGCTTTTCTCAAAATGGCGTTAGCTGGAGTGGCATATTGTTTGATCCCTCGTTTGCAAATTACTGATGAGTTAGAGCAAGGCTCGTTAATTGATATTACGCCTGGCTTCCTGATGTCTTATCGTATTTATTGGCACCATTGGCAGTTGGAAACTGGCGTATTGCAGGAGATTTCACAAGCGATTGTCAATTATGCACAGCGTCATTTACCACAGTAGTGATTGAATAGACGACCATTTCTGACGAATATTAAATGACGAACGGTTGAAATTACACCAAAGTTACACAGTCAAAGTTGTGTTAGAAGTGAAGTTAGGAGCTTGGATAATCACCGGAAGTTTCTATTATGAAACCACTTACTCCTACAGCTCGGCGACTTAACAAAGTCGGTGATGCTGATTTGTGGAGACACTTCACTATTGATATGGATGGATTTGTCGAATGAAACTGTATTCGTGTTTGCTGGCTTCAGCTCTTAGTCTTAGCAGTGTTTCAGTCTTGGCTGATGTGCCTGAATTTGCTCACGTAACAACAACGGGTTACGGTGAGGTGGTCGCAACACCAGACATGGCGACCTTTTCTGTAAAAGTGGTGGATACCACCATGACAGCGGAACAAGCAAAACAATCCGTCGATAAAACAGTCGAAGATTTTCTCCAATATCTGTCTGATGCTGGTTTATCAAAGGACAATATCACCAGCTCAAACCTGTATCTTGCGCCTCAGTATCACTACCCTAAATCGGGCAAAGCGGAGTTGGTTGGATACAGAGCATCACGCAGCATCAATGTAACAGTGACAGATTTAGCCGATCTTAACCAGTATTTGGATATGGCGTTGAAAGCTGGCATTAATCAGGTCGACAACATCCAATTGAAAGTGAGCAATCAAGCGGAATATCAACAAAAAGCGCGCATGGCTGCGATCAAAGATGCGAGAGAAAAAGCGGCATCGCTTGCATCTGGCTTTGATAAAAAACTCGGCGGCATCTGGCAAATTAACTATAACCAAATGCATGTACAGCCTGTGTTGATGCGCTCAATGGCGATGGACAGCAAGCAAGGTTCGAACAGTTACCAAGACTCGACTCTTGTAATTCGTGACCAAGTGGATGTGGTTTACAAATTAAAATAATTTGTTTTGGTAACACAAAAAGAAAAGGCAGGGATAATCCCTGCCTTTGTTGTATGGATTCTTCTTAATGAAGAATACGAGCACGAATCGTGCCTTCAATGCTTTTCAGCTTCGTTAGTGCTTCTTCTGAACGCTCAGTTTCCACATCAATAACTACGTAGCCGATCTCAGCTTCAGTTTGTAGGTACTGCGCTGCGA
>NZ_JAWOTD010000088.1:0-1536 GCF_033338715.1 Vibrio sp. Vb1337
CGAATGTGGTAGTCACTGCCAGACTGAACCACAAATGATGTGACAGGTTGAGCGACCTGATGAGTGATTTGAAGTAACTCAGAATCACTCAGCCAGTGATTTAGTTCGACAACGCCACAAGGGTTACCTTGAGCCAACTCATCACAAAATACATCATATATTTGCGCTTTAATCATCCACCATCCTTGCGGTTTAATAACGCGTTAAAAAATATAAAAATAAAAGCGTTAGAGACTCCTAACGCTCACTTTCAATGTTGCTTGCAGGCAGCTAAACCTGCCTTTCCGAGAGTACTTCTTTAAAGGCAAACATGCCATTTAATGCAGCTGGAAATCCTGCGTAAACAGACATTTGTATGATCACTTCTTTGATCTCTTCTTCCGTGCAACCAACATTTAGCGCAGCGTGTAAATGCACTTTAAGCTGTGGAGTACAGTTCCCCATCGCCGTCAATGCGGACACCGTAGCGATCTCTCGCGATTTTAGATCTAGCCCTTCACGGGTGTAGATGTCGCCAAACGGGTACTCAATCGTGAACTTTGCTAAATCAGGGCAAATGTCGTTCAGGCTTTCGATAACTTTTTGGCCAGCCTCTCCATCGATTTTTGATGACTGTTCTAGCCCTGTTTGAAATCGCGTATTTTCCATTTTGTGTGCTCCTTTGAGTGAATACCCGCACACCTTACAAGTTAGAGTGAACTCTAAGTCAACGTACTTTTCCGCTTTTATACAGATTTATTTTTTCTTCTAATCGTTTCAGATGCTCATTTTGTTGTCGGATATGTTCGATTAAGTTATCTCGATGAACTTCCAAAAGCTTTTGTCTGTCAGCAGTCGTTTGCGAGCCAATCTCCCTCAATGAAGCATATTCTTGAATCTCTTCTAACGGCATTCCCGTCTCTTTCAGCCGCTTGATGAAGTTGACCCAATCAATATCTCGATGGGTGTAGACACGGTGCCCACTGCTATTTCGGTGGACATGTTTCAGTAAGCCAATTTTTTCATAGTATCGAAGCGTGTAAGACGACAACCCAACTGCGCTGGAAAACTCTTTCATATTCATTATTTTTACCTAGGATTATCCCTTCCTGTGACCACAAGCAATGTAACCACACTATGGATAACCTTTGCAAAGCAAGCAGTCTAGTTTCTTACCGATGTTGTTAAGACTATAAATAGTCGTCTACTTTTATTGATGTAAACCCTTTAGTAAGGCAACTGTAGAGATCGGCGATACGAACTAAGGGACAAGAATGACGTAGCAGTTCTTGGGCGTGTGCCGACAAAGGAACACATCATGAGTGAGAACGAGAAAAACAAACCGCAAGGGATCTATAAATATTATGAAAACAATCCCAAATCTGCGGATGAAAAAGTCTTTGGACGAGTCAGCTACCCAGACAGGCGCGGTTTTCTAAAAGGCGCTGGTTTAGCGACCATGGCCGCCGCGCTTGGTGGATTTATCCCATTCCATCGCAATATGCCGGCTGGCATCATCCCCGCAGCTTTTGCTGAGGGTCTTGATGACGTTATGAT
>NZ_JAWOTD010000089.1:0-1518 GCF_033338715.1 Vibrio sp. Vb1337
TGTACGACAACAAATAAACAACCTTCTGTATCGCGCTTTACAGGGATTGCCGCTCCAACAAATAACTCTCCGGTTGCCACTTCAATGGCACCAACTTGACAATCAATCAATTCAAATTGTTGATCATTAAATACTAAGATGCCTTTATCCGCGGGATGATCAGGCCAGATATGGCTAACGGGATGAAACGGAGTCACGTCGGTGACTACGTAGGTCACTTCATTGTGGTTTTGAACGACTTGAATCTGAGCGTCCAACTGCCAAGTTTGATGGCAGAAACGGGTTTGTGTCGCGGTAATCGTCATGCTTTGCTTATCTTTGTGAATGTAAGAAGTTAAGGTTGTGTGCTGAGCATTTGAAGATACAGGAATCTGCACGTCATCACTAATACCACTAGAGAAAAACCGCGCAGAAGAACATTGTGATAATGATGAAAGTAAGGTTTAGAAAAGGACACATCTCACATCACTTTTAGAGGTTGCAAAAAACAGATAAAAAAATACCCAAGTAAAAACTTGGGTATCTTCAAATACTTAAATTATTTTTTGCGGTTTTTAACCACAGACATCATACGTTTACGCTTACGCTCTTGAGACAAGGTTAGCTTGTTCGCACGATTCTCAAACGGGTTTTCGCTATTCTGGAAGTTGATACGAATTGGCGTACCCATAATTTCCAGTGACTTGCGGAAGTAGTTCATCAAGTAACGCTTGTATGAATCCGGAAGTTCACGAACCATGTTACCGTGAATCACGACGATTGGTGGGTTGTAACCACCTGCGTGCGCGTATTTTAGCTTGATACGACGGCCACGAACCATTGGCGGTTGGTGATCATCAGTCGCCATCTTCATGATACGAGTCAAAACAGAGGTACCAACACGTGTCGTTGCCGACTTGTACGCTTCTTGGATAGACTCAAACAAGTGACCAACACCAGTACCGTGCAGTGCAGAAATAAAGTGAATGCGAGCAAAGTCAACGAAACCTAGGCGGCGGTCTAGCTCTTTCTTCACGTTCTCTTTTACTTCGTTATCTAGACCATCCCACTTGTTTACCGCTAATACGATTGAACGACCGGCGTTCAATGCAAAACCTAGCAGGCTCAAGTCTTGGTCAGAGATGTTTTCACGTGCGTCGATAACCAATAGCACTACGTTTGCGTCTTCGACGGCTTTCAACGTTTTAACAACGGAGAATTTCTCAACCGTTTCGTTAATACGACCACGACGACGTACACCCGCAGTATCAATGATTACATACTCACGGCCATCACGTTCCATAGGAATGTAGATTGAGTCACGAGTTGTGCCTGGCATGTCGTATACCACAACACGTTCTTCACCAAGAATACGGTTGGTTAACGTCGAATTACCAACGTTTGGACGACCAATGATTGCCAGTTTGATTGGCTGTTCTTGTAGACGTTGGAACTCCGCTTCCGCTTCTTCTTCGGTGTATTCGTCTGGTGCAATTTCAGCGTCTTCAAATTCTGTCAGATCTTCAATCTCACCTTCTT
>NZ_JAWOTD010000090.1:0-1516 GCF_033338715.1 Vibrio sp. Vb1337
GACAAAGATAAAACGACCCCTATTTTCCTCGCTAAAGACCGCGAAGAACTGCTCTCTTGGCTAGCTAAACAACCTCTTCTGGCAGAGCACGACGAGTTTGTGATGTGTCATGCAGGTATCTCACCGCAATGGGATTTAGAAACAGCCAGACAATGCGCTCGCGAAGTAGAACATGTTATCCAAAGCGAAGAGTTGCCGTGGTTGCTAAAAAACATGTACAGCAACTTACCAGATCTTTGGGATGACTCTCTGGAAGGCCTGGATCGCTACCGCTATATCATCAATGCCTTTACAAGAATGCGTTTCTGCTTTTCTGATGGTCGTTTAGATATGGACTGCAAACTGCCTCCGCAAGAAGTCACTGGTGACCAATTGGTACCTTGGTTTGAACTGCCGCACCGCATACCGTTAGAAAAAACAGTGTTATTCGGCCACTGGGCAGCATTGCAGGGCTATATCGATGAAAAAGTCATTGGACTCGATACAGGTTGTGTCTGGGGTGGTTCGCTGACGATGATTCGTTGGGAAGACAAACAACTCTTTACTCAAGAAGCTCTCGATTAATCACTAGATCGTTACTCCGAAAACAAAAAGCACCGTGTTTACGGTGCTTTTTCTATTCTGCTTCGAGAGACTTTTCTAACTATTGCTTTTCTAAAATCGTAAAACGCATGTTGTAAGCGTTTTTCTCATCCGCTTGGTAGGTTTCAGAATATGTCTCTTTGAACTCATTACCCCAGTCTGGGAACTGGGTGTCAACTTCAACTACAGCATCAATATGTGTGACGTACAGTTTATTTGCCATCGCTAAACAAGAAGCATAGATAGCACCGCCACCAATGATCATTACTTCTTCAACATCACCTGCAGCCTCTAACGCTTTTTCAACTGAAGTCACCGTCGTAACGCCTTCAATACTCAATGATTCATCTCGGCTAATGACAATATTCAAACGTCCTGGCAAAGGGCGACCAATTGAATCGTAAGTCTTTCTTCCCATTACGACGGGCTTCCCCATCGTACAACGTTTAAACCAAGCAAAATCCGCAGGAAGATGCCAAGGCATTTGATTATCTTTGCCAATAACGCGGTTGTCTGCCATCGCGGCAATCATACTAATGATCATGTCGGGTCCTTATACTATCGGTCTGCGGCGGTAGAATAACAGCCCAGGAACTGCGAGGCCAACTGCTAAACCAGCAATAATAAACATGGCTTTAAGAAAGTTCTCCATGCAGGTCGCAATTAACTCTGGCGAGTAACCCAAATGGTTAATCTCCACCATCGCAATCATCGCTTTGTAAGCAAAAACTCCCGGCACCATAGGTATCAATGCAGCGACAGTAAACACTTTTGGATGAGCCAAAAAGCGGTGAGACCAATGAACCCCTATCATGCCAACCAAGGTGGCAGCGAAGAAGGTCGCCCACTCAATCGGTACTCCAAACTGCATCATCAAGTAACGACTTCCGTGACCAATCGCACCACCTCCCGCGCAATAGATCAAAGCTCGCTG
>NZ_JAWOTD010000091.1:0-1511 GCF_033338715.1 Vibrio sp. Vb1337
AACCCGGTGGATGGCAAGTTTCTCAAGTTACTCCAGAAGCGCAGCGCTCATTGAGTATGGTTTTGTACCAGATGAACGCAGAAGATAAATTAAAAAACATCAACGAAGTACGCACTCAAGTGGTAGCGGGTACTCACTATGCGTTTGAGTTCGAGCTTCAAGACGGTGAAGTGTGGAACGCAATGGTCTTACGCAGTGCAAGAGGCGATTACATGATCGAAAGACACGCCAAAAAAGGCGAACTTTGCCCGAAGTAGAATGCCACCAACAAAAACCTGATGAAACGAAAGAGCCAGTGTTCAAAACTGGCTCTTTATGTCTGACTAGACGACTTTAGCTACCACTTTCTCATCGACCTTATCGCAAATGTACTCTCCGATAGGCATGGCAGATGTGGCCGCTGGGGAAGGCGCATTACACACATGAAGGCTTCTTGCGCTCTCTGCAAATAGGAAATCGTGCACTAGAGTGCCGTCCGGCAACACCGCTTGCGCGCGAATCCCTGCAGGGTAAGGCTGGAGATCCTCAACACGAATACTCGGACAATATTTATTGACCAGTTTTAAATACCCAGGCTTCCACCACGAGTTTTTAAACTCTTCCAAGCCCGTTTTTAAGTGCTTTTGTGTGACTTTCCAAAAGCCAGAAAAACTCAGCATTTGCAGTGTATCTTGCAGGTTAAAGTTCACTTTTCCATACCCTTCTCGCTTCCAACCCTGAACGGCATTTGGACCAACCGTCACAGAACCATCAATCATACGAGTCAAATGCACCCCCAAAAATGGCAAATCTGGATCTGGAATTGGGTAGATTAAGTGATTCACCACTTGGTTATGCTTACTGTCTAACCGGTAGTATTCACCGCGATAAGGCACGATTTGAAAATCGGTCGGAATGCCCATCATTTTTGTCATCCGATCGGCCATCAATCCACTGCAAGTGACTAGAAACTTGCAGTTCAACTGCATAGATTGTCCATCGGAAACGCAAGTCAGTTGTACTTCTTCATCTTTCTCATCGGCGGCAACCACCTTGGTTCTCAAGCTAATATGACCACCTAAACTTTGGAACTCCTGTGCCATATGCTCTGTTACCAAGCGGTAATCAACAATACTGGTGGTTTTCACGTAAATCGCGCCCAACCCTGTGATATTCGGCTCCGCCAACTTGAGCTGCGCTTCATCAAGCAATTCCACATCAATCCCGTTGACGTGGCAGCGTTCATAAAGGGCGTTCATTCGTTCGACTTCTTGCTCGTTAGTTGCAACCAACAACTTTCCGCAGTTTTCGACCGGAATATTATGCTGAGAGCAAAACGAGAGCGTTTTTTCTACGCCGCGTTTACAAAAGTCGGCTTTTAAACTGCCCGGCGCATAATACACACCCGCGTGGATAACGCCGCTGTTATGCCCGGTTTGATGCTTAGCAAAACCAGACTCTTTCTCAACCAATAAAATAGAACACTCTGGATGGCGTTGTTGGAGCTGCCAAGCCGTGGACACGCCAACGAT
>NZ_JAWOTD010000092.1:0-1497 GCF_033338715.1 Vibrio sp. Vb1337
AAAACTTACTATTTAAGTAACGAACTTAATGGCCATGAACTGCCAACGTGGGCGGTGCCGAATACGCTGCATAACGATGGTAATTACATCATCAGTTTAGGTAATTTGTGCCGTTGGATGGCATCGCAAGCAGAAAACCTAGGCGTAGAAATCTACCCTGGCTTTAGTGCTAACCGAGCCATTATTGATGAACAAAACCGTGTTTGTGGCGTGCTTACTGGCGACATGGGGTTAGATAAAAACGGCGAGCAAAAAGCCAATTTCGAGCCGGGTATCGAACTTCGCGCTAAGTTTACGCTGTTTGCCGAAGGTGCCAGAGGTCATATTGGTAAGCAATTGATTAACAAATTTAATCTCGCTGAAGATAAAACGCCACAGCACTATGCGATTGGCTTTAAAGAGCTGTGGGAAATACCTGCAGAGCAACATCAGCAAGGATTGGTTGTTCATGGATTAGGTTGGCCGTTGGCAAACGAAGCCAGTGGTGGCAGTTATCTTTATCATCTTGAGGGCAACCAAGTCGCAGTTGGTCTGATTGTTGACCTTAATTACGAAAATCCCCACCTGAGTCCGTTTGACGAATTTCAACGTTTTAAACATCACCCGATGATTGAACAGTACCTAAAAAATGGTAAACGCATCAGCTATGGTGCGAGAGCCATTACCAAAGGTGGTTTTCACTCCCTTCCTACACAACAATTTGCGGGTGGACTATTGATTGGCTGTGATGCTGGCACGCTCAATAGCGCGAAAATCAAAGGCACGCATACCGCGATGAAGTCGGGGATACTCGCCGCTGAAGCCGTTTTTGAAGCGGTTTCAAATCAATCGGTTATTGCCGACTACCAAAGCCATTTCAAACAGTCCTGGCTATATGAAGAGCTTTATCAAGCACGCAATTTCTCTAGCGGAATACACCGTTTTGGCTCTTGGTTAGGTGGTGGTTTAGCGATGTTGGAACACAACGTGTTAAAAGGCAAAGCAAAGTGGAATGTACGTTGTGAACATCCCGATCATCAGTCTTTGATTCTGGCGGAAAACAGCAATGAGATCCTCTATCCGAAGCCTGATGGCGTGTTGAGTTTCGACCGTCTTTCTTCCGTCTATTTATCCAATATTTTCCATGAAGAAGACCAACCGTGTCATTTGCAGCTCGCCAGCCAGCGCATTCCTATCGAACCGAACTTGGCGCTCTATGCCGAGCCCGCTCAACGCTACTGTCCTGCTGGGGTGTATGAAATTGTAGAAGGTGCAGAGCAAGCCGAATTACAGATTAATGCGGCGAACTGTATTCACTGTAAAACCTGCGATATCAAAGACCCAAGTCAAAACATCACCTGGACGCCTCCTGAAGGTGGTGGTGGTCCCAACTACCCAAATATGTAGTGGTCTGAGAATAATTTTTATTAACAATTTATTTACTTAAAGTTTGCGTCAGTTCAAATCTTTATCGGTGAACTCGATTGCAACTTAATCTTCAAGGCACTATTCTGATTT
>NZ_JAWOTD010000093.1:0-1478 GCF_033338715.1 Vibrio sp. Vb1337
TTTCTATCAATGTAAAACCGTTATGTTTTCGCATTTGTTTCATTAGTGCTGGCTTGCGCTCATTTTATTGGAAGTCTTGCATGTTCCAGTTGCCAATATCCGCTGCTGGACCTTCACCGCCCTCTTGACCATCCGCACCTAGAGTGAAGATATCAATCGTGCCTTTGTCACCAGGGCTTAGGTATTGGTATGCATTACCCCAAGGGTCATTTGGAAGACGCTTGATGTAACCACCATCACGGTAGTTGCGCGGTTCTGGGTTAGAAGGCTTAGTAACCAATGCGTCTAGACCTTGGTCTGTCGTTGGGTACACGCTGTTGTCTAGCTTGTACATATCCAACGCGTTCTCTAACGCCACAATGTCAGTGATCGCTTTTTGTTGGTCTGCCTTTTCTTTGTTGCCTAGCAAGTTTGGAACAACAAAACTTGCCAAAATACCCAAGATAACAACAACTACCATCACTTCTAACAGTGTGAAACCGTGTTGCTTACTACGCTTAAATTTCATTTTTTTCTCCGAAAGTTAGATTCAAGCCACGTCTTAATTTAGACACGCCTTAATTCGAATATTATCCGCTCATCAAGTTATTCATTTCTAGCATCGGCATCAAGGTCGCCATGACAATGAATAACACCAATCCAGCCATTAATGCGATCAAGGCAGGAGTGAACACTCCCAACGCAATATTGACCGTAGATTCAAAGTTTTGGTCTTGGTTGTCCGCCGCACGCGTCAGCATGCTTTCTAACTCACCACTCTGCTCACCACTGGCGATCATATGCAGCATCATCGGTGGGAATAGACGGGTTTGATCCAGAGCTTTACGCAAGCTTGCCCCTTCACGGACGTTGTCTGCAGCAATCAACACTTGCTGCTTTACGTAACGGTTCGACATCACATCAACCGCCACTCGCATACCTTCAAGAATTGGGATCGCACTTGAAGTACAGATCGACAAGGTACGAGCGAAGCGAGCGGTATTGAGGCCTTTAGAAATCTTACCGACGAGCGGCAAGCTGATGATTTTTCTGTCCCAAGACAAGCGAAAATCTGGTTTTTGCAATGCCAGTTTTAAGCCATAAAAACAAACTACTAGCACGGCAAAGATAATCAGCCCCCACTCTTGGACGAACTCACTAGCCGCCAGCAAAAATTGCGTTGACTGTGGCAACTCTTGCCCCATTTGAATGATCGGCTCGATGATTTTGGGTACCACGGTCGCCAACAAGAACGAGACAATCGCCACCGCAAACACCACTAATACGACAGGGTAGATCATCGCTTGCAACAGCTTAGAACGCATTTTCTGACGGTTTTCGACGTACTCCGCCAAGCGCTCTAAAACCGTATCAAGGTGTCCAGATTTTTCACCCGCGGCGACCATAGAGCGAAACAGTTCGTCAAAGACGTGTGGATAATCACCTAGGCTATCTGCCAATGGGTAACCTTCGGTGACTTTGGAGCGAACTGCAGCGAT
>NZ_JAWOTD010000094.1:0-1476 GCF_033338715.1 Vibrio sp. Vb1337
CGTACCGGTTCCGATCGTGTCGCCCAAGGACACCTCGTAGCATCCCAACTCGATCAACGCTTGCGAGATGTTGGCTACTTGTGTTGGAGATGTCGCCCCATCGTAAGGACAATCGACGACGCACGACAGATAGCCACGAACGGGAATATGGTATTTATCGGCCTGAACCATTAATGGCTCGAAGCGTTTCAAGCTCTCTGTAATTGAACAGTTGATATTATGCTGGCAAAAGCCTTCTGAAGCCGAAGTGAAAATGGCGACCTGATTGGCGCCAGCATCTAAGGCTTGCTCTAACCCTTGGAGGTTAGGGGTGAGTGCCGAGTAAGTCACCGAGGCTCTTCGCGTGATATTTTGCATGACTTCTTTGGAATCTGCCATTTGCGGAACCCATTTGGGTGAGACAAATGAGCCGGCTTCGATGTGACTCAAACCCGTGTCAGAAAGTAAATCAATCAGCCGGATTTTAGTGCGAGCCGAAACTGGAGATTCATTTTGAAGTCCATCTCTAGGGCCAACTTCAACAATGGTTACGTTAGTAGGCAGTGTCATTCTTCCTCCGCATCAGGTTGATGGACCCAGCTCGGAGGCCGTTTTTCTAAGAAAGCTTGTAAACCGTCTTGCCCTTGCGGCGATACACGGATATCGGCGATCAATTGGCTGGTGTAGCGGATAAGCTGAGAATCAATGGGATTTTGGTGGCATTGTTCGCACAGTGCTTTCGCTTTTCTCATCGCATCTGGGCTATTGAGTAGCAAAGAAGCGACGACTTCGCTTACGCATGATTCAAGCTCGTCATCTTTTTTCACTTCATGCACGATGCCAAATTGTTGCGCTTTAACCGCAGGGATGACTTCACCACTGAGGATGTAACGACGTGCTTGTCGATTGCCCATCGCACGCATCACGTATGGTGCAATGATGGCGGGCACCAATCCCAGTTTGACTTCACTCAAGCAAAACTGAGCGGAGTGGCTGGCGATAGCGATATCGCTGCAGCAAATTAGCCCCAATGCGCCACCAAAAGCTGAGCCTTGTACGACAGCGATGGTGGGTTGAGGGAAGGCATCCAACGTTTCCATTAAGCGAGCGAGGCTTTGTGCATCGACTAGGTTTTCTTTTCGGGTACTATTTGCCATCGATTGCATCCAAGCTAAATCCGCACCAGAGGAAAAGTGTTTGCCATTACTGCGCAGCACTAAGCAACGCACATCGGTTCTTAGTGCAAGATAATCTAAGCGATGGATGATCAAATCAATCATGCAGGCATCAAAGGCATTGTGTTTCTTTGTCCGATTCAGCGTCAGTGTTGCAACACCGAATTCGTCAACCTGCCAAAGCACATCATTGTGTCGTTGAGCGTTTGGAACAATGCTTGGTTGTCTTTCCTGCATAATGATTTCCTTGTGAACGTTTATTTCAATTGCGCGGTTACATTCTAAAGATGCCAAATTCGCTATCAGGTATTGGCGCGTTGAG
>NZ_JAWOTD010000095.1:0-1469 GCF_033338715.1 Vibrio sp. Vb1337
GGGGCATCGATGATCATTCCGATCGGAGCACAAAATGCGTATGTCTTGAATCAAGGCATAAAGCGCAATCACCACCTGACGACAGCCACTATTTGTAGCGTCCTAGATATGATCTTCATTTCTCTAGGTATCTTTGGTGGTGGTGCTATTCTGTCTCAAAATGAAATCCTACTGACATCGGTGACGCTTGGTGGTATTGCCTTCCTGAGCTTCTATGGACTACTTTCGCTTAAAAGCGCATTCAAGCCAGAGAATGAATCGGAATCAAAAGGGGAAGTCGTAGCTCGTGGACGCCGAACGGTCATTTTAGGCGCATTAGCTGTCACTGTGCTCAACCCACATTTGTACTTAGATACCGTTGTTATCTTAGGCTCAATCGGTGGACAATTTGAAGGCCATGATCGAATCGCTTTCGCGTTAGGCACTATTATGGCGTCATTTGTTTGGTTCTATACCTTGTCGATGGGCGCCGCAAAACTCGGGCCTACGCTATCTAAACCGAAAGTAAAAAAAGGCATCGATATCGCCGTTGCACTGATGATGTTCACCATTGCTTATGTACTCGCGAGCGAGCTCATCACTAAATACTGGTAATCCAAACCAAAGGATATGAATGACATGGAGTCACTGGAAAACATCTATCGCATCAACAAAGAGCGATTGCATTCGCTCTCGACTCCATTTCGAGAATGGCAACACGAAGCCATTCTCGACTTCGACACCGACCTTAAAGTCGCGAAAGAACTCGGCTGGCAAGGCACACATAGCAAAAGCTTGTTTTTAAAACTCAAAGGTGGCGGGTATGCCGTGTTCATTACTGATAAAGACTCTCGCCTTGATGCCAAAACGATTAAAGCAATATTAGGCAAGCGACCTTCTATTGGCTGTGATGAACTCATGCAGGAATTACTTGGCTGCCTACCCGGTGCCGTTTGCCCGATAGGTTTACCACCAGAGGTTGCGATCGTGGTGGATACCAAGCTCTATCATCACGAAGAGTTGCTTTATACACCAGGGCTACCAGAGCGCACCTTCGGTATTGCAGGTATTCATTTAAAACCACTCTTACAGATAGGTAATAACCCTCTGTTTGAAATATAAAAAAAGCGAGGCTAGTGCCTCGCTTTTTAGATTATCTATCGTTCGAATTAAGATTCGACACGGTTCAAATGAACATCCATTTGTGGGAATGGGATTTCGATACCGTTCTCGTCCAATGCTTCTTTAATGCCTTGCATTGAATCGAAGTACACACCCCAGTAATCCGCAGTTTTAACCCAAGGGCGCACTACGAAGTTAACTGAAGAATCTGCTAGTGTTAGAACACCGATAGTCATATCAGGATCTTTCAAGATACGAGGATCTTTTTCTAGCGTTTCACGAATCACTTTCTTCGTTAGCTTAAGATCGGCTTTGTATGAAACGCCGATGACCAAATCTACGCGTCGCGTTGCATGACGAGAGTAGTT
>NZ_JAWOTD010000096.1:0-1464 GCF_033338715.1 Vibrio sp. Vb1337
CTGAGTACAATGCCGCGCAGCTAAACATCAAAAATGTGACGTTTGACCAAGGTAGCTGGTTCGAGCCTATTGCAGAGGGAACAAAGTTTGCTTTAATTGTTTCCAATCCGCCGTATATTGACGAGAAAGATCCGCATTTATCCCAAGGTGACGTTCGTTTTGAGCCAAAATCCGCGCTGGTCGCTGATGAAAATGGCTTAGCGGATATTCGCCATATCTCCGATTTGGCTCGTCAGTATCTTGGAGAGGGCGGTTGGCTTGCCTTCGGACACGGTTACGACCAAGGCGAGGCGGTTCGTGAGATCATGAGTGGCTTTGGTTATCAGCAAGTTGTCACCGAAAAAGATTATGGTGGGAATGATCGAGTGACCCTCGGTTGCTACCAGCCTTCATAAGAACGAGCAAGTCAGCAGTAATTTATTAAAAGAGAAGAAAAATGTACGTAGCTCTAAAACATATTCACCTTGTCACCATCGCACTGAGTGCCACATTGTTGTCGATTCGATTCGCGTTAATGATGATGAACTCTCCAAAGCGCAACCATCGTTTTCTGAAAGTTTTTCCACACATTGTTGATACCGCGCTGTTGTTGTCAGGTGTTGCTTTGATCTTTGTTACTGGCTTCATTCCATTTACAGACTCAGCCCCTTGGCTAACCAACAAGATCACGTGTGTGTTGGCGTACATTGCTCTGGGCTTCTTCGCTCTGAAACTAGCTAAAAATAAATTGCTGCAAATTTTCGGTTTCTTTGGCGCACTCGGTTGGTTGGTCATGGCGGCTAACATCGCCGTGTCTAAGAGTCCAACTTTATTTGGGTAATCGTCATGCTTGAGTTTTTTGACGAAGATTTTGACAACATGGCGCTGGTGGAAGGAGCGTTAGAGCTCAATAAATCCGTTAATCCAGAAACCAACGTCCATTGGGCTAAGCAAGAGCTAGAGCGTCTGTACCAAGAAGCAGAAGCAACGCTTATCCATGAAACAGATGAAGAGCAGCGTTTCGACTCTTTCCTACGTCTGTTTTTCCATGAGTGGGGCTTCAAAGGTGACGACCAAGAGTACTTTATCTCTGACAACAGCTTTATCGATAAAGTGCTAGAGCGTAAAAAAGGTATACCGGTCAGCTTAGGTGCAATTTTATTGTACTTAGGCAATCGCCTTGGCTTCCCTATGAAAGGTGTGACATTCCCAACTCAGTTCCTAATTAAAGTGGATTGGATGCACAAAACACCAGACTACATTAACCCGTTCAACGGGGAGTATGTTGGTGAGAAAATCCTTCAAGCTTGGTTAATCGGTCAAGAAGGGCCGTTAGCGCAGCTTAAACCGGAACATTTTGACGAAGCGGATAATCCGACAGTGATTGGTCGCTGGTTGGCGTTGATTAAAAGCGCGATGCTGAGAGAAGAGCGTTACACACTGGCGCTGCGCTGTACTAATCTGGCGTTGACCTTTGTGCCAGAT
>NZ_JAWOTD010000097.1:0-1460 GCF_033338715.1 Vibrio sp. Vb1337
CTACGGTATGGAAACGGATCTAGGCAAAGGCTTTGCTGCCTCTCATTTTGGTAACGAAGCAAGCGTAACCACAATGGAAGCAAACCTAAACGCAGCATACAAAATTAATGATGCGGTAAGCATTGGTGGTGGTATTCGTTACATCATCGGTGAAGGAAGTTTTGGCGCTACGACTCCTAAAGTAAACGTATTACAAAAACCTCAAGGTACGACTCTTAAGTACATGGAAGGTGACGATACGGCTTGGGGTTGGCAATTGGGTACAGCGTGGCAGATCAATGAAAACAACCGCATCGGTTTCACGTACAAATCTGAGGTTGAGCTAAAGCTTGAAGGTCATGCTGAGGGCCTTGGTTTTGGCTTCGGTACTCCTAAGCTTCCACAGCTGCGTGACAATGGCTACATGTACCTAAACCTACCAGCAACGGCTGAACTAGCGAGCTTCCACCAAGTAACAGACCAACTTGCGCTACACGCAAGTTTCAACTGGACTGACTGGAGTTCTTTCGAGAAGCTAGAAGCTCACCTAGAAACCGCTGGTACACACATGGTGAAAGTGGAAAACTGGGAAGATAACTACCGCTTTGCAGTTGGTGCGACTTACCAACTTCAACCTAAGGTAGCCCTACGTACTGGTATTGCATACGATACGTCTGCTGTAAGTGATAAGAACCGCACGATCACTATTCCAGAAACAGACCGTACTTGGTTAAGCATCGGTGCAACTTATGACTGGACGAAAGACTTCAGCCTAGACGCTGGCTTCACTTACATTATCGCGAAAGACGCACCAATCGTTGAGTCTCGTGGCTACAAGTCAGACGATTCAGCTGAAGTAGTTGGCGGTCAATTCGTTGGTGAAACAACGGGTAACGTTTGGCTAATCGGTGTTCAAGCGAACTACCGTTTCTAATTACTCGTTAAAAAATCGAGAGACAAAAAAGGCTTAGCACTTGCTAAGCCTTTTTTATTGCGTTCATTTTATTTGAAACATCAACGATTAGAATTCATCTAGATATTCGTCTAACAACGCTTCTTCTTCCGGATTCACTTCTTCAACCGTGTCTATTTCTGCTTTAAAGTTTTGACGCTGAATGTAGACATCTCGAGTCAGTACATAAGGATCTGGAGAACTATCAAGCTGTGCTTCTTGCGGTACAAGCAACGCTCGTTTTTCCAAACCTTCTAATGCCCACTTCCCTAAACCAGCCCAAATATTCAAGTAAGATAATGGGAGATACATACCATCGACGGTATCTGTCACTTCTCGCAAAGTATAAGGACCATAACCAGGTATCATAAAGTATGGGCCATTCCCTACGCCATAATGACCAACAGCACTGCTGAACTCTTTATTGTCGTACTTGGTGATACCCGCCGCAGTTGCGATGTCAAATACACCGAGAATACCGAACGTAGAGTTAATCCAAAAACGGTTAAAGTGATCCACCGCTTTGCTA
>NZ_JAWOTD010000098.1:0-1453 GCF_033338715.1 Vibrio sp. Vb1337
GCCTACAATAGTGGCGGCGGTCGTGTATCTAGCGCTATCCGTAAGAACAAAAAATTGGGTAAACCTGTCGACTTTTTCTCTTTAGATCTGCCAAAAGAGACCAGTAGCTACGTGCCAAAACTTCTCGCTCTTGCGGACGTGGTGGCAAACCAAGAAAAGTACGGTATCGACATTCCATCTATCCCAAACAAACCAGTGCTGACGTTAGTCGATCCGAAAGAACAACTGGATCTCGCTATCGCTGCTGATTACGCGGGCATCGGGGTAAAAGAGCTGCAAAGCTACAACCCTGCCTACAACCAATGGTCCACCGCACCAGAAGGGCCTCATCAGCTTCTTATTCCTGTGGAGAAGAAGGATGCGTTCTTAACTCAAGTTGAGAGCAATCGCGGTAAAGGCATGAAAGTCGCGCGTTACGAAGTCAAACCTGGCGACTCGTTGAGTATGTTGGCGAAGAAATACGGTACGACCTCAAAAGTGATTCGTCGTGCTAACGGCCTGTCGAACAACAACATTCGCATTGGTCAGTACTTACTTATTCCGACGTCAACCAAAGACGATTCAAAGTACGCACTTACAGCGCAAAACCGTTTGAACAAAACGCAATCGCAAGCTCGTGGCCAGCTGAAACTGTCACACGTTGTGCAATCGGGTGAAAGTTTGTGGTCTATCGCTCGTGACAACAAGGTTTCACACAAATCGCTAGCAAAATGGAACGGCATGGGACCAAAAGATACCCTGCGCGTCGGTCAAAAGCTGGTGATTTGGAAAAAATCAGACCAAGGCGCCGTGATTCGTACCGTGTTCTACAACGTTCGCTCTGGCGACACCATCAGTGGCATCGCAAGCAAATTCAAGGTGAAGAGCAACGACATCGTAAAATGGAACTCGCTGCATAAGCAGAAGTACCTAAAACCGGGTCAAAAACTTAAGCTGTACGTAGATGTAACTAAGGTAAGTGTATGAACCCGTCAAGTAACCCACTCGTAATGTTGTTGGACATATTCCGTTCTCCAACCTCTTGTTTTCTTGCGCTTTATCAGCGTGGTGGTTGGGGATGGCAACCTTTCATCTTTTTGATGCTAAGCCCATTCCTATTTTGGGGCGCGTACTTTTCGAACGTTGATTTTACGTGGTTAAGTGACCAACTCACTGTACAGTTCCAACAAATCGACCCACAGCAGATTGAGCTATTGGAACCAAACACGTTGATGGCAAGTGCGATCATTAATGACGTGTTCAATCGCTTTGCGACGCTTTTGTTGCTTGCGTTTTGGTTCTTCCTTGCGACTAAAGCAAGTAAACAACAATACGGTTATTGGAAATGGTTTGCGGCATCGTGCGCCATTTTGTTTCCAGCGGTATTGGGCGACATTGCAAGCTACGCAAGCTTACTATTGAAACATGGTCAGGTAATGCCCTATGCGGCGGATCTCAACAGTCTCAATGGCTT
>NZ_JAWOTD010000099.1:0-1452 GCF_033338715.1 Vibrio sp. Vb1337
GCCAACCGACTGAATCGCCAATGACGCCTCGTGGATTTGGGTAATACATTCTTGAACGCCACCGCGGCCTTCTTTCGCATCGTGAGAAGCACTGTTTGCCGTTTCTGACGCTGCTTCGGTGTTGCTGGCGACTTCATTTACTGTCGCTTGCATCTCGTTCATTGCTGTTGCGATAAGGTTTAGCTGAACTTGTTGTTCATCCATGCCGGTTGAAGTCTGTTCGGAAATCGCGCTCACTTCTTCAATGGCGGTGCCTACTTGAGCTGTGGTTGACGAGATACTGTCGACCAAAGTAAGCAACTTCGCTTGCATATCAACGCAGGCATCTGCCAAGGTGCCAAGCTCATCATGACCAATTTTGTTACGTGGAAGCTGGTAAGTTAGATCGCCTGACGCGATTTTCGACGCCATGTTTACCACGTAATTTAGTGGTGTGCAGATCTGTTTGGTTAGGAATAGGCCTAGCGTAAAACTCAGTGCCAATAGCGCGACGATAGCAATAATGCTGTAGGTGATTGCGCTGCGCACTGCTTCATGAGCGCTAGCAATATCTTCTTGTACGTAGGTTTGGTTTAGTTCCACTAAATCACGAATCGCATCGGATAATTGTGTGAATGTAGAAAATCCGTTTAACAATGTTTCATTTGCTTCATCGATTTTATTATTCAATAGCAACTTCGCGTATTCATTGTTAAACGCACTGTATTTAACCCAGGCACTTTTTACTTTATTGAAAGCGTCTCGGTCGCGTTGATCCCATAGTCCTTTCTCATATTGGTCTAGATATTTATCAATTTTCTGTTCAGATTTTTCTAATCCGGCTACCCATTCCATGAATTGAGGGTGATTCACATTGGTTAATAAAGAGAATTCATCCTTTCTTAAAATTCCGAGTTCAATTTCGGTATTTTTTACGAGCAATACGCTAGGTACGGTGGTTTCAGAAAATACGGTAAGTTTTCCTTCTATCATCTTGATTTCAGATGTAAAGAAAACGGAGAGAGCGATAACAGATAACGAAATGATCAAAATCAGCGCACTGATTTTATACTTGATACTTAAATTAGAAAGTTTCATAGACTCACTGATAATGGGGGTTTGAAAGGCTCGGAGTCTATTACTGAGATTTGAAATATAGTGTGATTAATGTCTCAAATAAATTTATCGTGAATAAAATTAAGTCGTAATCTAAATGTTCATAATTAAAATAAATCCTTGTTATTTATAAAATTAATTATAATTTATAAATAAATGGAAATTAATAATGTGTTTCAATTTGGTGTTTATAGGAAAATTAACTGTTACATGATTATTATTTATTTTATCCCGGTTTTTGTTTCTTAGTATAGCGTTTGCTAATGAAACTTAGATCTTGAACATAAAATACATTCTTCGTCTTTAATATAACATTTTAAAGTAACCGTAAGTCGAGGCTTTCATGCTCAAAGCTGA
>NZ_JAWOTD010000100.1:0-1434 GCF_033338715.1 Vibrio sp. Vb1337
TTCTCCACGAAGAGGAGGAAAACCAATCGAACAACGTAAATCAATCACAGGTACAGCTTCACCTCGAAGAGAAGCAACACCACGGATGTTGTAGTGTGAGCCAGGCAGCTTAGTCAACGGCGGAAGCTTTATCACCTCTTTCACTTTGAACACATTAATCGCAAATAACTGACGACTGTTTAACGTTAACAGCAAAAGTTCCAGTCGGTTTTCACCCACTAAGTTCGTACGCTGATCAACCGTATTTAAAACTCCGGACATACTCCTACCTAAATTCTGAACGATTATTTTTCACTCTTTATTGGAAACCTTGCTGAGAATACAAGGCGACGTTTTTTAATGAGTGTATAGATATCTAAGTAAACTCAATACGTTAGCTTGATACGTTTAACATCATGAGCCAAATTAGATATAAGTGCAAATTACATCAATGACGTGCACATAGCAATGCACTGCTGCTCAGATTCGTCATTTGATGGCTTTTTAAGATCAAAAAAGGGTGCGCTCTTGAGCCACACCCTAAATCAAATTAAAGATAGAAAGAAGTGATTAACCTTCCACCACCTTCATTAACAACTGCCCATCATACAGAGCTTGTTTTATCAGCGCAGCGCCCGGCATCGTCGCTTGTTTATAAAAGCGAGATTCCACCAGCTCAAGATCTTGGTGATAAACAGGCAAACTTTGCTCTTCAATACAACGGCGAACGGCTGGATAAAGCACCTCTTTCGCTTGGTTAATTACCCCACCAATCAAAATCTTTTCTGGGTTAAACAAGTTGATCACGATAGCAATTGCAGAACCTAAATAGCGTCCCAATTTTTCAATCACATCAACCGCGAGAGGATCGCCATTTGCCGCGGCTTCACAGATACTTTCGATACTCATCTCTTCTTGATCCGCAAGAATGGAGGCTTCACCTTCAGAGATGCGTCTTACCACTTCTTCACGAATCGCTTGCGAGCTGGCAACCGTTTCTAAGCAACCAATGTTGCCACAGTGACATCGCTTCCCGTTGGGATCAATTTGAATATGCCCTAGTTCACCGATATTACCGTGGCGGCCTTGAAGAACTCGCCCATCAAGAATGATACCGGCACCTAAACCATGGTGAATCGAAATAAGAACAGAGTTGTCATTTTCTTGGGAATGACCAAAGAGCTTTTCAGCTAAAGCCCAAGCACGCGTATCGTTGGCAATAAAGACCGGCAAACCCGTCGCTTTGTAAATCTCTGGCCCCAAAGCAAGGTTTTCGACGTTATAGTGAGGCATTTGCAGCACCACACCCTGCTCAGAGTTTACAAGACCTGGAAGCGTAATCGCGAAGCTAGTAACACGATCCAGCTGATCGCCATACGTCTGAAAAAAGTCGTCAATTTCGTAGAGCAGACGCTCAAGAACATCGTCTTGGTCACGTTCATGAATTTCGATTTT
>NZ_JAWOTD010000101.1:0-1428 GCF_033338715.1 Vibrio sp. Vb1337
GTGCTTCTTGTTCATCCTTGACCCTCCTAGGGTGTCATAATGCTGGACCGAAGTCCTTGTAATTGTTGTGTGGTACTAAACAGCAGTTGTGATTGCATTGAAACACAACTGTGATGTAAACGTAATGTTAATTGTATGTTTAATAACTTGTCAAAGTTTGAGCGTATTTGGCGTTTTAAATTTGATGCATACGTCAAACGCCTGCTCGTAAGGGCATGTATTATCGTTATATTTTTTGTGGAAATGGTACGACCAGAATTGTTTTGCAAATCTTATGATTAAATAACCTTCAAATCTTGAGTTCACATGCTTTGATGTCACTTGTTATAAGAGGCATAATTCGACCTTTGTGGTTATCGCATTAGGAATCGCGTTGGAATTACTACACACTGAATTTTTAGGTCGCCCGTTAAGATTAGAAGGATCGATGGCGGGATGGCAGCAATTGTACTGGGACAACACTCTAGTTTCTCAAATTGATGCGAGCGAAAAGAAAACCGAAACTTACACGCATCAATTTAAGCTGAGTGCTGGAGAAGAGGTTTTGCTTTGCCAATTAGACTGCACATTGGATTGGCAACCTTTTGATCTGACCTATCGCGCCACCGTTAACGGTGAGCTAATTACGGAAGGTTCAAGAAACGAAAAAGATATTGAAAGGCAGGTGCCACAGGTCGCGCCGCCATCAGAAAAGCGCTTGAGTGTCATCGGTATTTTTTCCTTAGGTATGAAAGCCTTAAAAAGCGCGAAAGTGATTAAAGTTGCGCTGGCGTCAGCAAGTTTAGCTGCCTATTCATGGTTGTTTTCTATTGAGTTTGCTCTGGCTCTTATCGCTTGTCTTATGTTCCACGAATATGGGCATATCAAAGCGATGAAGTATTTCGGTATGAAAACCAAGGGCATTTACTTGATCCCGTTTCTAGGTGGCTTGGCTTTAAGTGACGAGAAAATAAACACGCGTTGGCAAGATGTCGTCATTTCTATCATGGGGCCTTTCTTTGGATTGGTTTTAAGTATTGTGTTTACTCTGCTTTATTGGATGACAGGCGAAATGATATTCGCTGGTCTTGCTGTGTTTAACGCGCTGCTAAACCTCTTTAACTTGCTGCCGATCTTACCGTTAGATGGTGGCCATGTTCTAAAGAGTATTACTTTCTCGATGAATACTTGGATTGGGTTGGCGGGCAGCATTGTTACAGCATTACTTGGTATAGCGCTCAGCTATTCATTTGGTTTAACGCTGCTCGGATTCTTACTGATGATGGGGATGCTGGAAGTGGTCATGGAATGGCGAGCAAGACATCACAGCCACTTGCTGCCACTCACTCGCTACGGTCAATTGTTCTCATTGGTTTGGTATTTAGCATCCGTTGTTGGTTTTGTTGGGATTATTTGGTATTTCGCAGGACTGGGTGACAACTTACTCAG
>NZ_JAWOTD010000102.1:0-1414 GCF_033338715.1 Vibrio sp. Vb1337
TCGTTGGCACGTCTCGTTAAGTCACTTAAACCGATTACGCTCACCAGAGAACTCATTTTGAGGATGTAGACAAACTGATTCCCTAACGGCGGTAAAATTTGTCGAAATGCTTGCGGAAGAATCACCAAGCGCATCTTCTGCCAATAATTCAAACCAAGTGATTCTGCCGCTTCATGCTGACCTCGGTTGATCGCTTGAATCCCACCGCGAAATACTTCTGCCATAAACGCACTTTCAGCGATAGTCAGTGCAATTACCCCCGCCCAAAAATGATTGAGAGAGACATCGAGCAGCGTTGGCATGCCGTAGTAAACCCATAAGAGCAACACCAATACTGGGATTGAGCGGATCACCTCAACGTAGATGCGATTCATCCATTTGAGCGTTGGGGAGCGAGAAAGTGCAGGCAACGCAATCAGCAGCCCAAGTGTCATGGCAAAACACATACTCAAGAGTGACACTTGAATGGTGTCATTAAACCCCGCGACTAAAAACTTTAGGTTGGTTATCCCTTGTTCCGTTGACGGGTCGAGTACATACCAGCCCCATTGGTAATCTGAGCAACCCGTTAACAACAGCAGCGAAATCAGCCATAGAGTTCGAAACGTCACATTTACTCCCTGAATTAACTAAAAAACTTCCTTTGTTACTGCTATGTTATCAATGGGGTTGTAATAAAGGTTAATAATTAAACCGTATAAGGTCATTATTTTTAAGGGAATAAAAATGAAAAAGATTTTGTTTGCGCTAGGAATATGTCTGCTTATGGTCACTCAAGTTGTTCATGCTCAGAGCCGTCTTCAAGAAATTCTGGATAAAGGCGTGTTGAGAGTAGGGACGACTGGGGACTGGAATCCAATGACAATGAAAGATCCAGCCACGAACAGTTATCGTGGTTTTGATATTGATGTCACAACCGAGCTTGCTAAAGATTTGGGTGTCAAAGTGGAGTACGTTGCCACCGATTGGAAAACGCTGGTTAATGGCATTACGGCCAACAAGTACGACATCACTGGCAGTGCGTCTTTAAACATGTCGCGTGCGAAGGTGGCTGGTTATAGCCAACCCTATTTCTACTTGGCGTTTGTGCCAGTGGTGCAGAAAAAAGACCTCGCCAAATTCTCTGATTGGGCGGATTTTAATAAACCCGATGTGAAAGTGGCTGCGACGTTAGGTACGGTACAAGAAAAAATGGTGAAAGAGTTCTTCCCATCGGCGCAGCATATTGTGATTGAAGCCCCCGCGCGAGATTTCCAAGAGCTGTTGGCTCGCAGAGCGGATGTGTCTGTGACTTCCAATGTGGAAGCGGCGACGCTGGTGGACAAGTTCAAACAGTTGGCGATTGTGCCTGTGAAAGCACCTCGCAGACCGACTCCAATCGCCATGTTGTTACCACAAGACGACCAAGTCTGGA
>NZ_JAWOTD010000103.1:0-1409 GCF_033338715.1 Vibrio sp. Vb1337
TGGATTCAACAATCTTCAGAGTTTCTTGGTGTAAAGCTCAGCACGCTGCTGACTCATGTTTATGGAAGCATCCCAGAGCAAGTCGATATCGGCAGTTTAAACAACTATCACTCCACCTTATCTCGCAAAGATATTGTTCGTTATCAGCCAATTTTGGCGTACCAGCAAGATCATCATTACATCAAAGTGAGAAATAAAGGCCCTTACTGGGTGATATACCCTCTCAGTCAATATCCTGAATTGGATCACAATGAATATCATGCCCAAATGGTGTGGCAAGTTAATGAGATGAAAATAAAACAAAAATAATGAAGTTATCAGAAGCTTACCCAATTAAACAAAAAAATTATTCGACGACCAGCAAAATGCTCCTTTTGGTTTTTGCCACTTCTTTATTGCTCGCAAATGTCATATTGCTCCAACAAACTCGGGTCTTAGCGCAAAGTTTTACTGATGAGCAAAAACAAGCGACATGGTTTTTATTCCAGTTATCGAAAGAACTTTCTGAGCTCGTCAGTGAAGCACGTCGACTGGACGAAAATGTTTTAAAAATAGAAGGTGCAGAACTTCAGTATGAGCTTGCTTGGAGCCGTTTTGATTTATTAATAAATAGTAAAGACGTCTACACCTTTTTTTCTCGCAATCACATTCAGCAATATTTTTTGCAACTGTTTAATGAGTTTAAAGAGTTAGAACCACTGTTGGTGGAAGCCAAAACCGGCGACAGCCAAGCGGCAGCTCAGTTTTATCGCGCCACTCAAACGCTGTATTTAAACTTGGTGGAGTTTGTGAACCAGAACTTTCGCTTAACCAGCCAAGTGTACGAGACACAAAAAGATGAAAGCCAACGATTGATGAAAGCGCAATACATGCTGTTTGCCACTTTCGTCTTGTCGATTTTGTCGCTGACTTACTTCTTCTACAGAGAATCGCACTTCCATCGTAAGCTGGCGTTGAGTGACCCCCTTACTGGCCTTGGCAACCGAAATGCTCTGTTTGTCACGTTGAGAAATAACACCCGCAACCGAACGGCTTTTTCTTTGTGTCTGTTGGATCTAAACGGGTTCAAAAACGTGAATGACACGTACGGCCACCAAGCTGGTGATACGGTGTTGTGCGAAATTGCCAAGCGATTGAAAGACATGAATATTGATAGCTTCAGTACCTATCGGATGGGTGGAGACGAGTTTGCTGTCGTGATTGAGTCCTCAGACGTCGATGCAGAGGAGGCGAAAAAACACATCCATTCCGTGTTTGATACTCCGGTTCTAAACGCGAACAACGTATCGTCACTGTCGACCAGTATTGGCGTCGCGCACTACCCAAGTGACAGCGATAATGTTGACTTTCTTATCAGCATAGCGGATAAGCGCATGTACAAAATGAAATTTCAACGTTAAACGGTATTT
>NZ_JAWOTD010000104.1:0-1407 GCF_033338715.1 Vibrio sp. Vb1337
GCAGGCAACAACTTGTGTTCAATAGCAAGTGCTGAGCTGACTTGAATCGCCGTCGGCACCACATCGTTACTGCTTTGACCCATGTTAACGTGGTCATTCGGGTTGACGTTGCCGCCAAGCAATTCAGACGCGAGCGTGGCAATCACTTCATTAGCGTTCATGTTGGAGCTTGTCCCAGAACCGGTTTGGAACAGGTCGATAGGGAACTGATCGAGATGCTGGCCATCAATAATGGCTTGCGCGGCGTCTGCAATCGCATTAGCGATATCACCTTCCAGTAACCCTAGTTGTGCGTTGGTCAGTGCTGCCGTCTGTTTGATGTGGGCTAAAGCTTGGATGAAGCCGCTTGGCATGGTGTGCTGGCTGAATGCAAAGTTATCGATAGCGCGCTGAGTTTGCGCTTGATACAAGGCATTCGCCGGGACTTTTACTTCGCCCATGCTGTCGGTTTCAATACGAAATTCGGTGGTCATAGTAGGGTTCCTTTCGTTTAATCAAGAGAAGTCTGAATGAGGCGTAATTGTTGTTGTAATTGGAGAAACTTTACGTCGCCATGTTCAAACTGATAGTAGTAACGTTTGAGGCAGAATAAGGGCGTGTGAACCGAATCAAGGCAGACTCGGCGAAATGTACGAGTGCGAGTTGGGTCTTGAATCGCTTCGAGAAGGTGGAAATACACTTGGCGCAAAAACAGTTCGCACAAGAGTAAGTTTTCATCTTCTGCTTCATGCTCATAGCTGGATGACAACACCATACCCCAATGAATATAGTCATGAATGACGTCGGGCTCAAAGCCACTTGGCGCGGCAAGTTGGAAGCGATCTTGCGCTTTGAAGAAGGCGTTGAATATGTCCTTTCTGCGTTTCATATCTGCCTCAATTAATTAGATAATGATAATTATTATCAATTAAAAATAAATTAGCAACCCTCTATTTTCGACAAGATTAGATATAAAAAAGCCGACGCAGTCGCATCGGCAGAAATGGTTGGGTTTTCATCCCGCAGCAAAGCTTATCCGTTGTTTAGAAGGATTCGCAGCGTAATGTTACTCAGTAAACAAGGTTTCGTATTTCACAAATGCTGTTTGTGTTTCGCCGTAGTAAAGCGTGCCTTCGGCTTGGATAACGACTCGTAACCAGCTCTCTGCGGAGGTTGGCTTTGGCAGAGTGATGTACCAGTTTTGGCCAGCTTGATCGGCGCGTGTCATATCAATCGGCTGAGCGTTCTGTTGTTGGTCATCGACTACGGACAGCTTGACGCCTTCCAGCGGATAGGCAGCGTTGAGAGACAATTCTAGGCTATCTTTTGTCAGTTTTTCAGAACGGAACTTAACTTTAAAATCGCCATTTTCCATGTCACATAGGCCACTGGTGTAACGGCAGTTGGACTTACTCGCGAGCTTGTAAG
>NZ_JAWOTD010000105.1:0-1387 GCF_033338715.1 Vibrio sp. Vb1337
AATGAGGATGCTAGGATAATGAATATAAAAAACTATTTCTCTCTTTTGGTGTTACTTTTTTTAAGTGGTTGTTCAACTATTAATCAAGAATTAGTAACAAAAGAGAAATTACTGACTAACTCTGGTCAAACTGAACAGCTTATTGAATTTTATAAAGCGAACTTAGTCGAAGTCCCGAGTTATAAGATAAAACTGATCAATTTATATTTGGATAATAAAGACCAAAAATCTGCTGAGTTATACATAAACACTCTAGAGAAAAAGGATCTTAAAGACCCAGATATTATTTATATCTTAGCTAAGCTTGAATATTTAAAATCCAATTACGATGCGAGTGAACGTTACTTAGAAGAGTATTTAGATAATGGCGGTCCAGAGGGTGATTACTACCTTCTAAAAGGCAAAATACTTGCGCGTAAAAAAGACTACGACGGTGCAATTTCTCACTTCAATGACAGTAAGAAGAATGGCGCATCAGACCGTGAGGCAAACAACAATATTGCGGTAGTGATGATGTTGCAAGGCAGACCAGAGCCCGCAATGGAACTGCTCTATGGCTTGTTTGCTGCCAATCCAAATGATGAAAAGGTACGTTCAAATCTCCTTTTGGCGTCGACTCGGTCGAATCGTCCGGATGTGGCGTTGGAGGTTTTGAAACACGACAGTAGCGAGCAAGACGCACGAGTCAAACTGAAAAAGCTCATGAAGAGCGTTAAACCTCTGAAGAAAAAAATAGATACAAAAGTTCCACCCAAACAGGTCGCGAAGTCAAAGGAAAAGAAAAATATGGAAATGGATACGAAATCTGTCGATTTGAAACCAAAGTACGTAGCGCGCTCAGTATTAGACCCGCAAAACTTACGTCCTAAAGCGCCGTCAATTTATCGAATTCAAGTATTAGCAACCTATAAAGTCATTCCGTCAGATTACCTAAATTATCTGAAAGGCAACTATGGCAAAGTGTATTCCTACACTCACGGCTTATGGAAGCGTTATTGCGTTGGTGAGTTTAGCGATATAGATGATGCAAAGAAGTTTCTTGAAAACATGAATATCAAAGGTGCTTTTGTCGTTGATTACACGAAGAAAAGGTACGTTGAATTATGATCAAGTTTCAAAAAGGAAGTTTGACGGTCGAAGTTGCGATGGGCTTACCCGTTTTGATCATGGTGCTATTTACCTGGTTTGACTTGTCTGTACTTACGTATTCGATGGGTGTAACCGACCATGCGCTGACGACAGCTGTGATGAGTAGTAAAAAACAAGGTAGTTCTAGCAACTCGGAAAAAGTGGACTATCAAGATGTGGTCAAAACCAAACTAGAAACCAGCGGTGGTGCCTTATGGTCAAAGGTTGTTGACCATTCATCGGTATCTGCATCGGTCTA
>NZ_JAWOTD010000106.1:0-1384 GCF_033338715.1 Vibrio sp. Vb1337
ACACAAGGATAGTGAGGACTCCTAAAAACTTTTGCATCTTGTGACTCCTAAGAGGACATTAATTGGTTGAGTTGTTTCAGCGCTTGTTTATGAAGCTGACAAATTCGAGGTGGCGTCAGATCCAAGACGAGGGCTATTTCGTGTAAATTGAGTTCGTGTTGATAAAACAGCGTCAGTAGCAATTGATCTCGCTTTGACAGTCGGCCTAGTGCGCTGTCTAAGCTACGACGAATGTGCTCGTGCTCCATGCCGTCGTATTGCCCACCAAAGTGGCTGTCGGTGCTGTTTTCCATCAGTTGATCGAGACTTTGCATTTCACCTGCAAGCGCCGCGTTTTGACGGTTGTAATAATCTTGCTCGTCGGTGCCGAGAGCTTTGATGATTTCTGAGGCCGTTGGCATGCGACCTAACGAGCGGGTGAGGTCACGAGTGACGTCGTTAAGCTCATGGGCTTGCTGACGTGTCTTACGTGAGCGCCAGTCTAAACGGCGCAGCTCATCTAAGATCGCGCCACGTACGCGGCAAACCGCAAATGCCGGGAAGTGAGTATCGTCAATGTCTCCATAACGACGTCCTGCTTCAACCAGCGCGATAAGACCAATTTGCTGCATATCTTCGATACTGCAATGGGAAGTGGCATGAACGCGAAGTTGGTTAACTACGCGTTTCACCATCACTTGATGACGTTGCAAAAGTGCGTTTTCATCAATCGGGCGTGATGGTGTGTTCACTTCCTCTGGTGCGGTGTACGT
This sequence comes from Vibrio sp. Vb1337, assembly GCF_033338715.1. Classification (NCBI taxonomy): domain Bacteria; kingdom Pseudomonadati; phylum Pseudomonadota; class Gammaproteobacteria; order Vibrionales; family Vibrionaceae; genus Vibrio; species Vibrio sp. Vb1337. Next base: position 753 of record NZ_JAWOTD010000106.1, read on the forward strand.
TTCTTGAGGGTTCATGTCTAACATGGTTGTGCTCCGTTATTGCACAACGTATTTCGTCAGCAGTACATCATCGATATCACGCACGATGTCAGTCTTCGCAAAGGCTACCAACAGCGTTTGCTTCACTTCGTTTTGCAGAATATCGATCGCGCCTGTCTGTTGCAGTTCATCGAAAGTTTTGTCGCTAAACAGCTTCAAAAGCGAGTTTTGAACCATTGGCATGTAGTTATCGATGTCTTTAATACGTTCTGGTCGACGCGTCTCAATAGCCAGCTCTAGCATGACAAAGTGCGTCTGTTTCTTGCCTTTAATGCTCAGCACAACTTTGTCTAGAGGGTGAAAGCTTGGGCCTTTGCTGGTTGGTTGTTCAGTCACAAGAAAAGACAAAGGAGAGTTCTCAAGCAGTGAGCTGGTTTCACCTGAATCTTGTGCCTGTTTATTGAGATACCACATACCACCCATGATGGTGGCGGCCGAAACGAGGGCGCTGGTGATGATCATCATGATAAACACGGTAATAAGTTGCTGTTTGGTCATAACCTTTATTCCTCGTTGAAACCTTAGGCGTGAGTGCTGAGCCAGTGCTCAGACAGAGAAGCGGTAAACGGCTCGTCGGAAGAGTCGCGCGCCGC
>NZ_JAWOTD010000107.1:0-1383 GCF_033338715.1 Vibrio sp. Vb1337
GTTAGCGCATTTGAACTATCTTAACTGCTTTACGCAGCAACAAAAAGCGGCTCACTGAGGAGCCGCTAGTTTGAGCATGGAGTCGCTTATTTCTTTAAATCGATCTGATAAATCGCAAAGCCCACTTCGTCAGTTGCGACGCGTTTCATCGGGTATTGGCCTTTGTCTTGGATAAACTTCGAAGCTTTTTCGCTCGGTGAGGTTTCAAAGCGAATATCCAGTTTTTTGTCTGACTTAATTGGTGCGAACGACCAGTTATTGTCAGCGCTTGGCGTGACTTCGCCTTTTTCCTCACTGACGCGAGAAATGTACGCAGCAACCACAGAACGGTTTTCGTCTGGAGAGTCAAATGCAATGAAGTTCGGACCAGTGCCAGGGAAGGAATTGCTGTACGCGCGGTAATTGTTAGTCGCGATGATGAAATCTTGTTTCGGATCAACTGGTTTGCCATTGAAAGTCAGATTCACGATACGCTGGGAGTCCGGATTAATGACTTTACAACTCGCGTCGTACTTCGGTGGTTGAGTGATGTCGATTTGGTATTCCACACCATCAATCACGTCAAAGTTGTACGTACGGAAGTTATCCCAATCAATTAACGATTGTGGCTGAGTCGTATTGACATCAATATGCTTGAATTGGCCCGCGCTGCACTCTAGCCATTCATGTACTTCTTTGCCTTTCACCTTCATTGCGACGAGCGTATTTGGGTATAGGTACAAGTCGGCGGCGTTGCGGAAAGTCAGTTGGCCAGATTCAACCTCAGTGAAGCCGTTCGGATCATCTTTACGTCCGCCCACTTTAAACGGCGCTGCCGCGCTCAAAACTGGAATGTCAGCAAGGTCTGGATCGCCTTGAATGAAACGTTCAACGTAGTCTTTTTGTGCAAGGTTAACGATTTGGATTGTTGGGTCGTCTTGCACCAAAGCCAAGAAGCTGTACATCACGTCATTCGCTTTACCAATTGGTTGGTTAACGAATTCGCGAGTGCCTTTGTGATCGTCTTCGAGTGCTCTAATGATGCCTTGGTCTGCTTCTGCAAGCGATTTCTTAGTCGCTTTGTCGAAAATTGGTCGAGCTTCAGATTGTCCTTCCACTACTTGCCATTGGCCGTCTTTTTGCTCGATGACCAGATCCATGACTCCCACGTGGCTAGCCCAACGGCCAGGCATGACGGCAGTGACACCGTTGATGGTGCCTTTGTTGTTGTCTACGCCTTGTAGATTCTCAAATCCTTTGCCTGGGAAGACCGCGTGAGAGTGACCAAACGCAATGGCATCAATGCCTTTCACTTGCGTTAAATAGTACACCGAGTTCTCCGCACCTAGTTTATATGGATCGGTTGAAACCCCTGAATGCGGAATCGCGACAATAATGTCCGCA
>NZ_JAWOTD010000108.1:0-1380 GCF_033338715.1 Vibrio sp. Vb1337
GGTATTTAGATCGATGCTGTATGGCGTAAAGTCTTCCGCCAAGGCTTGGTCTGCAATGCTGCTTTCAACCACAGGCGTGTCGTTCACCGCATTCACGGTGACGTTGACCGTCGCTTGGTCAGTCAGCGCACCATCGGTGACGGTGTAAGTGATTTCAGCATCGCCATGGAAGTTCTCAGCCGGTGTGAACACCAACTTGCCGTCAACAATTTCAACCTTACCTTGTGCTTCAGGTACAGACGCTGATTGGATAGACAGCGTATCGCCATCGATGTCAGTATCGTTTGGCAGGACATCAATCGTGACAGCGGTGTCTTCGTCAGTCATCGCCGTGTCATTGGTCGCCACTGGCGCATCGTTGACTGGCGTCACATCGACGTTCACCGTGGTGGACTCTGATACCCCACCGGAGGTGACGATGTAGGTAAAGCTGTCTGTACCGTGGTAGTTGTCGTTTGGCGTGTAGGTCACGCTGCCGTCCGGGTTGACCGAGACCGTGCCGTTAGCTGGACCATTGTTGGTATCCAGCAACACCACTTTGTCGTTGCCTTCGAACGTGTCGTTACCTAAAACCTTAATGATGGTTGGCGTGTCTTCCACAACCGTCGCTTTGTCTGCCACGATGTCCGCCACAGGCGCAACCGTAAAGTTCACCGTTTGGCTAACGCTTTCGCCGCTTGGATCGGTGGCCGTAAACGTCAACGCTTCTGAGCCGTTCCAGTCTGCGGTTGGAGTGAACGTAGCAATACCGTTGACGATCGCCACTTGAATGTTGCTGTTGCCAGAAACGCTGAAGCTCAGATCGCCATCCACGTTATCCACGTCGCTGAAGGCCGTATTCAGATCGATGCTGTATGGCGTAAAGTCTTCTGCCAAGGCTTGGTCTGCGATGCTACTTTCAACCACAGGCGTGTCGTTCACCGCATTCACGGTGACGTTGACCGTCGCTTGGTCAGTCAGTGCACCATCAGTAATCGTGTAAGTGATTTCAGCGTCACCATGGAAGTTCTCAGCCGGTGTGAAGACCAGTTTTCCATCAATAATTTCGACTTTACCTTGGTCACTCGGCACAGACGCCGAATCAATGCTTAACGTATCGCCATCAATGTCGGTGTCGTTTGGTAGGACATCAATCGTCACTGGCGTGTCTTCGTCAGTAACAGCGGTATCATCTTTTGCCACTGGCGCATCGTTGACTGGCGTCACATCGACGTTCACCGTGGTGGACTCTGATACCCCACCCGACGTAACGATGTAGGTGAAGCTGTCTGTACCGTGGAAGTTGTCATTCGGCGTGTAAGTGACGCTGCCATCCGGGTTGACCGAGACCGTGCCGTTCGCTGGACCGTTATTGGTATCCAGCGACACCACTTTGTCGTC
>NZ_JAWOTD010000109.1:0-1379 GCF_033338715.1 Vibrio sp. Vb1337
GTTGGCAGCGTTAGAAGAATTTCAGCCCATGAGTCAACAAGCGTTAGCCGATGCCGTTCTGACCGAACGAAGCGTTGCAAAGCGCATGGTCGATAACTTGGAAAAACGTGGTTTTGTGTGCGTTTCGAAGAGTGAGGCGAACCAACGACTGAAAATGCTCAGTTTGACGAAAGAAGGTGAAGCAACGATAAAGAAAGTTCATCAAATAATGAGGAACTTGCAGCGCGAATTCTTCTCTTGTTTATCAGAAGATGAGTCGGCAGAGTTTTTTCGTTTGGTAAGGAAAATGACATTAGCCAATCATTCGTAAGCGTTTTCTCTGCGTTAAATCTAAGCCTTTTTGTAAAGCCTCAGCTATGTTCTGAGGCTTTTTTATTTCATTTTTCAGATCAAACCGTACGATTTTAGAACCACAATACCGAACGTGCAGGTGACGGTTGAAAGCACGGTTGTCAAAGCAATAATGTTGGCTGCCAGTACCGCGTTTCCTCCCATTGAGCGGGCCATGACGTAACTCGCTGCCGCAACGGGTGAGGCGTTCATGAAGAATAAAATCCCCAATTCAACACCTCGAAAACCAACAAAATACGCGCCTAACGTGATCAACACTGGGGCGACAATCAACTTGTAACTGCTTGCAAACCAAGACGGGCCTTTTTCCTTTCTCATCAAACTAAAATCCAACGACCCGCCTGTACATAACAATGCGAGCGGCAACGTCATTTTCGACAGATAGTTACCCGCATCAATGACTACGTTTGGAACCGGAATCGACAACAAGTAGAAAAGCATACCTAAAACGATGGAGATGATAAGCGGGTTCTTCGTCAGTGTTCTTCCCATCATTTTTGCTGCTTGAGAGGCAGACGTAGCGCCTTTGGGTGATAGGCAGATCACCGCTTGAACGTTGTAGATAAACGTGGTGATGGCGACATAAAGAGCAGCTAATGCGACACCCTGTGAACCATAAGCATTCGCAACGTATGCAATGCCGATAATGCCAGTGTTGGCGCGAAACCCACCTTGAATCAACACGCCCTGATCGGGAGAAGACTTAAACAGAACAGAAACGGATATGTAGGTGAAAATAAAAAACAGAATGCTCGCGACTACGCCGTAGTTGATGAAACCACTGGCGGCAGAAAAATCATGCTCAGAAGCCACAATACTGACAAACAACATGGCTGGCAGCGTGACCTTAAAAACCAGCTTAGAGCCTATTTCAATAAAGTTATCGTTGATGAGACCAAACCGTTTAAAGATAACGCCAAGCACCAACATTAAGCAGATGGGGCCGGTGATCGACAAAGAGAATTGCAACTGATGTAAAACAGAATCCATGTAAGTATCCGCAGCAAAAAAGAAAAAAGTCATTATTG
>NZ_JAWOTD010000110.1:0-1370 GCF_033338715.1 Vibrio sp. Vb1337
AGCCATTGGCTTGAAGCTGCCGAAGCGATGGACGCCGAAGAATCAATATGGGCCGTTACAAAACATCCCTGAAAACGAATTAAGTCCAAATGCAATATTTGAACGTGTGTGCCAAGTTCGTATGGAGAAACTGCCAGACCCAGCTAAAGTCGGTAACGCAGGGAGTTTCTTTAAAAACCCTGTGATCAGCCAAGATCATTATGATCAACTCATTCGAAAGCATAGCGACATGGTGGCTTACCCTGCAAACGAGGGAATGAAAGTGGCAGCCGGTTGGCTGATTGACCAGTGTGGTTTGAAAGGTATTTCAGTCAACGGTGCTCAGGTGAACCCTTTACAAGCGTTGGTATTAACAAATGTCGACAACTGCAGTGCTGATGACGTGGTTGCACTTGCTTCTCTGGTGAAAAAGGCGGTGTGGGATAAGTACCAAATTGAACTCGAACACGAAGTGCGCTTTATGAATCGTCAAGGTGAAACTAATCTCGCTAAGATTGAGGCGGCTCAATGAGAAAAGAACACTCAGTGAAGCTACATATCCTTAAAACACTCAGCGATGGCGGTTTCCATTCAGGTGAAATGCTTGGACAACAACTGGGCATTTCTAGAGCGGCAATTGCAAAGCACATTAAAGGGTTGAATGATTGGGGAGTGGATATTTATCGTATCCAAGGACGAGGCTATCAACTGGCTCATCCTCTTCAATTACTCGATGAAACTCGTCTGAAAAATGCCATTAGCACTCCGGTAGAACTGATTTCCGTGATCGATTCAACGAATCAATATTTGTTAGAGAAAGTCAGTGAATCCGATAAAGGGCGAGTTTGTATCGCTGAATATCAAGCGCAAGGTCGCGGACGTCGTGGTCGTCAATGGATATCGCCATTTGGCACTAATTTATATTTGTCTATGTACTGGCGTTTAGATGCGGGTATGGCGGCAGCGATGGGACTGAGTTTGGTCGTGGGTATTGCTGCAGTCGAAGCACTGGAAAGTATCGGTATCCAAGGTGTTAAGCTTAAGTGGCCAAACGACATCTACTATCAAGATAAAAAACTAGCCGGTATTTTAGTGGAGATGTCTGGTCAAGCAGGAGGCGCAGCTCACTTAGTGATTGGAATGGGATTAAATATTGGCATGCCTGATGTGCAGCCCGGTATTGATCAACCTTGGACAACACTCAACCAAATTTCCAATGAAGTGAGTATCGATAGAACTCAATTGGCGATACGTCTTATCGATCATTGGAAAGCCGCGTTAGAAGAATATGAACTGACTGGACTGGGTGGTTTTGTTGAACGTTGGAATCGTTTGGACAACTTTATCGGCCGACCGGTTAAGCTTCTTATGGGACCGAGAGAAATACACGG
>NZ_JAWOTD010000111.1:0-1366 GCF_033338715.1 Vibrio sp. Vb1337
TTCATCGAAGTTAAAGAAGGCGGGGTGAACAAGTCGGGTTGGTATCTCTACAAGCAACCATTGATCGCACATCGCATTCTTGGACAGCCATGTCTTGAGCATCACGAGTACTTGAGCAAACTGGTCTCGTGGGCTTTCTTTAATGGCCTCATCACCGAATCCACGCGTTTGCATGCCGTGGTGCGTGAAGCACAGCTAGATATTGATAAGTTCTACCAAATGGTGAGTGACTTACGAAATACCTTTGCACTGCGTAAACGTCGTCCGACGATGCAAGCGTTAGCGAGCCCGTGTGAAATCAGCCAGTTGGCGATGTTCATCAACTTCGAAAATGACCCTACGTCGGAGCTGTCGGGGCGTTCACTGAAAGTGGATGTGAAAAATACCGATATCTTCAGTTTTGGCCCTGAGCATAAGAACTTAGTCGGCAGTGTCGATTTGGTTTACCGCAACTCCTGGCATGAAGTGCGTACACTGCATTTCAAAGGCGAAACGGCGATGTTGGATGCGCTAAAAACCATTTTGGGCAAAATGCACCAAGATGCGTTGCCACCAGAATCGGTCGACGTGTTCTGCTACGCGAAAAACATGCGTGGAGTGATGCGTAATATGGTGTATCAGCTTCTTGCGGAATGCATCGACTTGCGTTTGAAGCCGGTGGAGCAAGAAAAACGCCGCCGCTTTAAAGCGATGCGTCTTGGTAACCAAACCTACGGATTGTTCTTTGAACGCCGTGGTGTGTCGGTGCAGAAGTTAGAAAACTCCATCGATTTCTACCGCAGCATTTCTACCAATAAGCTAAAAGGCTCGCCGCTGTTAATGCTCGACCGTGAGCAAGAATACCAATTACCAGAAGCGGTGGATGGTTTTGCCAGTGAAGGTTTGGTGCAATTCTTCTTTGAAGATAACGAAGATGGTTTCAACATTTATGTATTGGATGAGTCGAACCAAGTGGAAGTGTATCACCAGTTCAGTGGCTCAAAAGATGAGATGATCGCTTCGGTCAACAGCTTCTACACTTCGGTTAAAGACGACAGCCGTGTGGCGTCTAAGTTTATTAACTTCAATTTACCGCAGTACTATCAGATCATTCACCCTGAAGAGGGTAACGCTTACATCATTCCTTATCGCAATGATGGGTGCTCACCGCATCGTCCTACTAAAGCGGTAAACGCGTAACCATATCCATAAACAAAAAGAGCACCGAGGTGCTCTTTTTGTTTTGGTGTTCATCGAGAGGATTTACGCCCAATCAATCTCTTCGCCAGCGTGTTTTTCACACTCGTGCTTCACCATTTCAAACAGTTCCATACCCGTTTTTGAGCAGGTCCATTTGTCTTCCACTAACTTGAAGTGGAAACCACCC
>NZ_JAWOTD010000112.1:0-1359 GCF_033338715.1 Vibrio sp. Vb1337
TGTGTCTCGCGCTTTGTTACTTCAGTTGGGCTTTGCCGCTCTGGTGCTTTATTTCCCGATGGGACAAGCCGCACTAGCGAGTTTAAGTAATGGCGTTGCCGGGTTATTAAGCTTTGCTGATGAAGGGATTCGATTCCTTTTTGGTGATCTTGCTTCTACTGGTTTCATCTTCGCTGTTCGCGTCCTTCCTATCATCATTTTCTTCAGCGCTCTTATCTCTGCCCTTTACTACTTGGGCATCATGCAAAAAGTAATTCAATTTATCGGCGGCGCTATCCAGAAATTCTTGGGTACCAGTAAAGCGGAATCACTCGTTGCAACGGGTAATATCTTCCTATCTCAAGGTGAGTCACCACTTCTTATTCGTCCGTTTCTATCAAACATGACTCGTTCTGAGCTATTTGCAGTAATGGCTGGTGGTATGGCATCGGTAGCGGGCAGTGTGCTTGGCGGCTATGCCGGCTTGGGTGTAGAGCTGAAATACCTTATCGCTGCGAGCTTCATGGCAGCGCCTGGTAGTTTGCTAATGGCGAAAATCATCGTTCCTGAGCGTCAAACGCCAAGCGATTACAACAACATTGAGCTAGACAAATCAGAAGAAAGTAACGTTATCGATGCACTAGCAAGCGGTGCGATGGGCGGTATGAAAGTCGCAGTGGCTGTCGGTACTATGCTGATTGCTTTTGTGAGTGTGATTGCGATGGTGAACACAGGCCTAGAAAACCTAGGTGAAATGTTTGGTTTTGCTGGTGTAACACTGCAAGCGATTTTGGGTTACCTATTTGCACCACTAGCATGGTTGATTGGTGTGCCAAGCCACGAGATCCTAGCGGCTGGTTCTTACATTGGTCAGAAAGTTGTAATGAACGAATTTGTGGCGTTCATCGCCTTCGTACAGCACAAAGCGACACTGTCTGAGCACACTCAAGTGATCATCACATTCGCTCTATGTGGTTTCGCGAACATCGGTTCGATTGCGATTCAGCTAGGTTCTATCGGTGTGATGGCACCTGAACGTCGTAAAGATGTAGCAAGCATGGGTCTTAAAGCGGTAGCTGCTGGTACGCTAGCGAACCTAATGAGCGCATGTCTAGCAGGTATCTTTATCTCGCTTTAATATGATTGAGCAATAAATGAGAACCCGCCGATGTGGCGGGTTTTTTTATGGTGTTGGGAAAGCTGTGTGAGTCAGTGCAAGAGCATTCTCGAACCATGTTTATTCGATGTTATTTGGGGGATTTAGGTACTAACCCATAAGGGATCGATTTGAATACTTTCGGGTGCGCTTGATATGTTGGTGCCTTGTGCACACCTTTCCAATCTAAAAGCATAATCGCGAGCACATTGCGATGTTCCCCA
>NZ_JAWOTD010000113.1:0-1358 GCF_033338715.1 Vibrio sp. Vb1337
AAGAAGGTCAACAGTAGCGTACGGATGTGCGAACCATCGACGTCGGCATCGGTCATGATGATGATGTTGTGGTAACGCAGTTTGTCCGGGTTGTACTCGTCACGACCGATACCACAGCCAAGTGCTGTAATAAGCGTTGCAACTTCTTGCGAAGACAACATCTTGTCGAAACGTGCTTTTTCTACGTTCAGGATCTTACCTTTCAGCGGTAGGATTGCCTGATTCTTACGGTTACGACCCTGCTTAGCTGAACCACCCGCAGAGTCACCCTCCACAATGTATAGTTCAGAGAGTGCCGGATCTTTTTCCTGACAGTCTGCAAGTTTGCCTGGTAGGCCTGCTAGGTCTAGCGCGCCTTTACGACGAGTCATTTCACGCGCTTTACGTGCGGCTTCACGTGCACGTGCTGCATCGATGATTTTCGAACAAACCATCTTCGCTTCGCTTGGGTTTTCGACCAAGAACTCAGATAATTTCTCACCCATCGCCGATTCAACCGCTGATTTCACTTCAGAAGAAACCAGTTTGTCTTTGGTTTGGCTCGAGAATTTTGGATCAGGCACTTTTACCGAAACAACGGCTGTCAAACCTTCACGCGCATCGTCGCCTGACGTTGCTGTTTTCGCTTTCTTCGAGAAACCTTCTTTATCCATAAAGCTGTTTAGCGTACGTGTTAGTGCCGCACGGAAACCAGCAAGGTGAGTACCACCATCGCGCTGTGGAATGTTGTTGGTGAAACAGAAGATGTTCTCTTGGAAACCATCGTTCCACTGCATTGCCACTTCTACCGAAATGCCGTCTTCACGTTCTAAGTCGAAGTGGAAGATTTTCTCGATGATTGGTGTTTTGTTGGTGTTTAAGTGCTGAACGAACGCTTGAATACCACCTTCATACATGAAGTGGTCTTGCTTGTCCGCTTCGCGCTCATCAATAAGCTTGATAGAAACGCCTGAGTTCAAGAACGATAGCTCACGCAGACGTTTTGCTAGGATGTCGTAATGGAATTCAGTGTTAGAGAAAGTTTCTGCACTTGGCCAGAAACGAATTTGTGTACCAGTTTTATCCGTATCACCCACAACCGCTAGAGGCGCTTCAGGCTCACCATGACGGTAAGTTTGCGTGTGGATATGACCGCCACGATGGATGGTTAGTACCACTTTTTCTGACAGTGCGTTTACTACCGAAACACCCACGCCGTGAAGACCGCCTGATACTTTGTACGAGTTATCATCGAACTTACCACCAGCGTGCAGTACGGTCATGATAACTTCTGCTGCTGATACTTTTTCTTCTGGGTGCATTTCTGTTGGAATGCCACGACCATCATCGCTAACGGAAACCGAGTTATCCTCATGAAT
>NZ_JAWOTD010000114.1:0-1357 GCF_033338715.1 Vibrio sp. Vb1337
CCCGCAGCCATTAGCGCCACTGCTAATTTGCTTTTCATGGTTTTCATTTGCATAACTCCTTCATGCGGGGATCCGGATCCCTTGTTATTGTGTTTGCGTCTTTATAATGACTAAAGATCAGCCAAGCGAAATACTTGGTTTATGCCGTTTTGATTTCTTCTCGCAGGCCCGTAAATTCAGGCATTAGAGAGATCAATTTTTTGCTGTATTCGTGCTGTGGAGCAGTAAAGAGCTGCTCGGTAGGCGCGACTTCCAATAACGTGCCCATCTGCATTACACCTACTCGGTCACACATCTGACGAATCACCGGTAAATCGTGACTGATAAACAACATCGTTAGGTTCAGTTCACTTTGCAGATCTTTTAGCAAGTTCAGAATTTGTGCCTGTACCGACACATCCAACGCTGATGTCGGTTCATCACAAATCAAAAGTCGAGGACGAGTGGCCAGAGCGCGCGCAATCGAAATACGCTGACGCTGACCACCAGAGAATTCATGAGGATATTTCACGCCAGCCATGCGACCCAAACCAACATGATCAAGCAAATCATTTACGATTTGACGTGTTTCTGCTTCATTCTTGGTGAGTTTATGGAAACGAATTGGCTCGGCAATAATGTCTGCCACCTTCATACGAGGGTTCATAGACGTGTATGGGTTTTGGAACACCATCTGCATTTGACGTCGCATCGGACGACGCTCTTTTTCCGACTTCATCGCCGTGAGATCGATGCCTTCAAATTTCACTTGGCCAGAGTTTGGCTCATACAAACCAGCAATCACGCGCGCGATGGTCGACTTACCCGAACCTGACTCACCCACCAGACCAAACGTCTCACCTTCGTGCACCTCAAAACTCACATTGTTCGATGCCTGCACGTACTCACGGCGGCTTTCAAACAAAGAGTCCTTAGTCACAAACCTTAGGTTGACGTTTTTCACATCCAACAACGGGCCAGTGTACTCACGCTGATCTTGGCTTTGACCAAGCCAGTGGTTCTTGATGTCCAGCGACTTCATTTCTGTCGCTTCTTCGATGTAACTCACCAGAGGGAAACGATCGAGCTTTCTGTCTGAGCGAGGAACCGCCGAAATCAAGCTGCGCGTGTATGGATGATCTGGGTTGCCCAACACTTTTGCCGTTGGCCCAAACTCAACAAGATCGCCACGGTACATTACCGCCACGCGGTCTGTAACGTTTGAAACCACCCCCATGTCGTGCGTAACCAACATACAACCAACATTGTTCTGGATACACAACTCACGGATAAGATTCAGGATTTGGTCTTGGATTGATACGTCCAGTGCCGTGGTTGGCTCATCGGCGATGATCAGATCTGGCTCACCAGCCAAAGC
>NZ_JAWOTD010000115.1:0-1353 GCF_033338715.1 Vibrio sp. Vb1337
CTGGTCTAGCTCTAACATTGATTGTTCATTCATATCCAAAGAGCTTTCTAACGATTCCAACCGCTTGCGGTTTTGCTCGACAACTTGGACACCTTTTTCGGTATGTCGTGTAGCAAGTAATGAATCCTCTGACGAAGCATTCGTTACTGTCGCAATTTCACGTATGGATGCCTCTAGCTGAGTAGTCGTAGTCACCATGCTCGCTAACGCTTCGTTTTGCGTCGTTAGACCTTCATTGGTTTGCTCAGCTGCATCGTGGCTGATTTCTGCGGTTTGATAAAGCGTCTCACAATTACGTGTAACCGTTTGGATAGAGTCGTGTGTTGAATCGATCACCTGATTCAATTTGCGTGCGACCTCTTTTAGCTCAAAGGGGCCCATCTCATCTGCTTTGGCACGAAAAGCGTGGTCAGTTAATGCGGACAAACGTACCAGCACATTCTTCAAGCCTCGGTTTGTCCACGTTTTTAGCCCGAACCAAGAGACCAAAATAACCAGAGAGATAACACACGCCGCGACAAGAACCATCATGCTGACGCTGCCTATGGTGTTATTGACCATGGCTTCGCGTTCATCAATCAAGTTCGATGCCGACTGCGAAATGCTATCCAAGAGCCTCATGGTTTCATCAGCTAATAACGACGCTTGATGAAACTCACGCTGTTGTTGTTCGCTTTGGGCCAACTTGGCAAGAATGAGTTGCAAAATGCCCTCTTCGTCAAAGCCTGATTTCACCATCTCATAAGGCGCTGTCAAGCTGGCGTAGTCACTGACTTCAGGGTGTAGGGCTTTGAAATCTTCGTAAGCAAGGTTAATCCCCGCAATCCGATTTCGCATCTCCCGATATTCTTTCTCTGCTTTAGGTAAATCGGTATGCATCATCATTACAAGGAAAGTGCTTTCCATCGAACTCGCAGATGCAATAAAACGGTTTGCCGCGTCACTCGACTCAGGATCGTCCAGGCTTAAAAATGAGCTAATTCTGTTCATCTCTGGGCCGATGGAACTCAGTCCATAGCGAAAACCACCAACACTATCGTCGATGCGCCCTTGCATCTGAATCACCGCGGATTGCTTGAGTAAAATGGAGTTTGTGATTTGGTGCAACGTCTCCACTTTATCTTTTAACTCATTGGAAAGCTGTGGAGCGACTTCGGATGTTTTCTCGATCAGACCTTCTGTCTGTTTCGCCAGCGCTTCAATTTGCGCTTCTACAAGCGGTAACTCTTTCGCTTCCGTTACCTGCATTCCATAGTTGAGCAGTTTCACCATTTCCAACACATTTCTGGTCAGAGTCGCATTGGCCATCGCAATCGGTAATGCTTTTTGAGACAAATCTTCAAATTGTTCTCC
>NZ_JAWOTD010000116.1:0-1345 GCF_033338715.1 Vibrio sp. Vb1337
ATAACAAAGGATTAGAGGGTTGCGAAATAGATAAAATAAAAACGGTTCGCGCCGACAACCAAGATAGATCATCACTGCGAACCGTTTGTGGTTCAAATACGCTTAGGATTAACCTTTCGCTTGTTGAACTTTACTTAGGTTCTTCATTTGTTCCATCACTTTATCAACCGAGAAGCTTGGGATCTCTTGACGTGGTGGGAACTCTTTGAATGATTTCAGAACTTTCGCTACTTTCGCTTGAGCAGGAACAAGCAAGAATACGTGGTTGAACTGCCATGTTTCGTAACCGAAGCCTTGGTCGCCCTTCTCTAGTGGGTCAACTTTAAGGTCGAAGATCATTGGTATACGTAGGTTTGTGAACTCTTTCGTCCAAACATCCCAACCTTCATGCTCTTGGATCTTGAAGTGAAGCTTGAAGCGCTTGTCACGCATTGCCAGCAAGTCGCCATCGTCTGACCAGTAGAAGAACTCATCACGAGCAGACTCTTTGTCTTTACCCATCAAGTAATTCATTTGGTTGTAACCATCTAAATGGTTTTTGTATGTGCGATCAGCAGACGATGATTTATAACCTTTCAACAAATCTTGCTTGATGGTGTTGTTACCCGCCGCAGAAAGCAGTGTTGGGAACCAGTCTTCACCCGCAAAGATGTCGTTTAACTTCGTATTTGGAGCAATGTGCCCAGGCCAACGAACCATTGCTGGTACGCGGAAGCCACCTTCCCAACCTGTGTTTTTCTCACCACGGAAAGGACCAAATGCTGCATCAGGCCAGGTCGCGTTCATCGGGCCGTTATCGGTGGTGTAAATCACGATGGTGTTGTCGGCCACTTTCAGATCATCCAGTTTATCTAGCAACTCACCAACCATGTTGTCGTGCTCTACCATACCATCAGCATAAGTACTGATGCCGGTTTTGCCTTGGTTATCTGGCTTCACGTGAGTACGGAAGTGCATGCGGGTTGCGTTCCACCAAACGAAGAATGGTTTTTTCGCTTTCACGGCACGATCCATGAAGTCGAGTGCCGCATCTGACGTCTCTTCGTCCACAGTTTCCATACGCTTACGAGTCAGAGGCCCTGTATCTTCAATTTTGCCGTCAGCGTACGAACGAATCACACCGCGTGGGCCAAACTTCTTACGGAACTCAGGATCTTTAGGGTAATCGACGTTCTCCGGTTCTTCCTCAGCGTTCAGGTGGTAAAGGTTGCCAAAAAATTCATCGAAGCCGTGGTTAGTAGGAAGATGTTCGTCTTTGTCCCCTAAGTGGTTTTTACCAAACTGACCAGTCATGTAACCCATTGGTTTAAGCATTTCCGCAATAGTTGCGTCTTCCGCTTTCAAA
>NZ_JAWOTD010000117.1:0-1343 GCF_033338715.1 Vibrio sp. Vb1337
GTTTCGAACTTCGTCAGAATGTAGTTCGTGTGTAGTGCGCTCACCATATAGAAGGTAAACACGGCCGGAATTACCAAGCTAAAAACGCGCAGTAGACTTTTGGTCACTTTGCTAAACCCAACTTGGCGATAGCGCGAGACACGCTGGTCGACCCAATACAGCAAAATGATGAAAATCAGCCAGTGCACGAGAGAGTGATAAAACGGATATTCCAACTGAGAGTGAAGTACGATAGGAATGAATAACGCAAGCAACGCTAGGCGTGTGCCACGTTTGGCTTGATAAATCCTATGTAAAACCAATCCCATTGCGAGGATTATGCCTAATACAGGCAGAAGCCCACCTTCTACGCCCCAGTACAACATTTCATTGTGTGGATGATCCATCGATGGCAAGCCTGCAGGATAGTTCTCATTCAGCGCATGCTGGCGCGCGGTGTACAGCATGTACTCAGATTCAAACTTACCGTAACCGTAGCCAGTGAACGGTTTCTCGATCACCATATCCAAGGTTTGAGGGAAAGTGTACGCTCGAGGCGATTCCATATTCACTTTCTCTGCCGCCAGTCCACTTCCATCCGGGAATGCAATGCTCATTACAACGAACGAGAGCACCAAGCCCGTAACCAAAGCTGCGATCCAGCGAATAAAGCGGCCTTTGGTTGAAAAGCGATACATATACGGAATCACTAACAACAAACCGATGATGGTCGCTAGCCATCCTGTGCGCGAAGCTAACGCGACAATCAACGGCAAGGTAACAACAGGTACGGCATACAAAAGGTAAACGTCGCTTAGCTTACGTGAATACTTATAGGGTTGGCGAGCTAGAAGATAACTGGCAATGACTAATCCAGTAGCGAGAAAGCTTGCCATCACATTCGGTTGCTGAAAGATCCCGTACGGACGGTTAGCAATCGTGTCGTAGCCGAAAGGATTCCCTGGTTTTAGAAAAAGATATTGCGTCAGACCAAATAGAGCTTCAATCACGACAGCCAGTACGATGAACCAAAGTAACCGTTGGCGATGCTTATTACTGAAATGAAATTGCTGTAAGACAACAAAAAACAGGAAACCACTCCACAGGCCGATAAGTTTGTTCGCTGCCAGAGTGCTGTCCGCATTGGGGTAGAATACTGGCAACGTCATGATGATCGCGCTGATCAGTAACCCTATGGTTAGCTTTGAATAGCGTAAAATGCGGTTACTCGCGAGCTGATAGCAACCGATACCTAACGCAAAGCTAAATGCAATCCATGTTGTTGCGTTGAAGGATAAGGCTAACCCTGATCCACCTGGATTGGGCATAAAAAAGTGCATGGCCAGTAAAAACAGAACGGCCAA
>NZ_JAWOTD010000118.1:0-1341 GCF_033338715.1 Vibrio sp. Vb1337
GGCTATTACCTCAGCCTTCCAAGCTGATGATGCGGGTTCGATTCCCGCTGCCCGCTCCAATATCTACTCCCAAAAAATTCTTTTCTAAGTTACTCAGTTGAATCCGAAGGCGGAGCAAACAAACAGCGCCAACGTTGTTGCCATGTTAAATTTGGTCGACGTACCTCGTTGAACATATCTTTCCATTCTGCAAACGTCACCTTGATTGGGTTGAAGCTGTTTACCGGTTTAGAAATGCCATAACGAACCGTTTCTATTTCTGGTTCAAAAGTGCCAAACATTCGATCCCAGATAATCAAAACGCCTGCGTAATTTTTATCAATATATTGACGATTGATCCCGTGATGCACTCGGTGGTGAGACGGCGTGTTGAATACCCACTCCAGTGGGCCAAGTGACCGAATCGACTGCGTGTGCACAAAGAACTGCAAACCTAGATTCAACAACACCACGAATACAACCCATTTAGGGTCAAAACCAATAATGACCAAAGGTAGCCAGAACAGCCACATCCCCGCCAATGGGTACATCAAGCTTTGGCGAAACGCCGTACTAAAATTCATTCTTTCTGAACTGTGATGCACCACATGTGCCGCCCACATCCAACGAATACGATGGCTAGCACGGTGGAACCAGTAATAGAAAAAGTCTTGCAGCAACATAAGAAGCAAGAAGGTCAATACACTCATTTCGATATCAAATAATCGCCAATCAAACATCCACAAGTAGAAATGCGCAATCAGCAACCCCGTTAAAATATCAGCAGCTTGATGTAATCCTGCCAACACAAAGTTACACGCCACTTCCGGCAAATAATATTGTGCGCTGTCAGGCAGTTTACCTCGACGCTGTCCCAAACCGTATTCCGCGGCGATGCAGAGAAAAAAGATAGGAGCCAAAGCCATAAGCAAGAGCTCCGGTCGTTCCATGATTTGTGACCAATCCATTGTCTTATCTACCATTTTGCGTAGTGATCTTCCGTTAAACCCACAACACCGTCTAGTTCGTGCTTACTGCCATTGCCATCCACAACAAACCCTGAAAAGTGGCCGATATATTGACGAAAGTTACTTTTCAAAAACCAGAAGTTCTTTTTCTCAGAACGTTGATTGATAGGCTCAAACACTAAGTCTACGCAACCATCTTCGGAGGTGATGCGCCAATCCGTACG
Organism: Vibrio sp. Vb1337; assembly: GCF_033338715.1. Taxonomy (NCBI): domain Bacteria; kingdom Pseudomonadati; phylum Pseudomonadota; class Gammaproteobacteria; order Vibrionales; family Vibrionaceae; genus Vibrio; species Vibrio sp. Vb1337. The sequence continues at coordinate 1,172 of NZ_JAWOTD010000118.1, forward strand.
TGGGTTCTGACGTGAAAATTGAAACTGCACCGGATTAAGCAAATGCCTTTCACCATCCACCCACAGTACATTTTCACAAAACCCGGTTTCGTTTACGCCAGCGGCGAGGTTGAGACCCAAGCTTTTGTCGCCGTCTTTATGGTTGACACTCGCCCAGCGCCAGCTCGTTT
>NZ_JAWOTD010000119.1:0-1334 GCF_033338715.1 Vibrio sp. Vb1337
AGCTCGGGATTTTTTCGCATCATGTATCGGCAAATTTGAACTTGCCAAGTCCGAGTTTAAATACGCCGCTCAATTGGCTGCTCACCTCGCTTGATGAGGTGATGTTTAACCAACAGTTACATGGCAGCGCGGTTCACATTAACTGCGCCTTTCCTGAGCCGCTGTATTCTGACGGGGAAAAAAGCGCTTACCAAAGCTACCTAAACAGTGTCGAAGCGTGGCGCAAAGGCGGTCAAACATATACTCAACGATTCGTCAGCCCATCATTCCGTGACATTCCATTTTGTGCTGATAGAAAAGGAGTGGTTGTTATTGGCAGCTTATCTGCTGAACACGCGCAAGAGGCAAAAGCGTTTGCACAGCAAATGGGGTGGCCTGTATTGGCGGATCCGCAAAGTGGAGTTAGCTCCGATTGGTCACATTATGATTTGTGGTTACAACAGCCTAAGTTGGCCAGCCAACTCGACGAATGTGATTTGGTGCTCCAGTTTGGTAGCCGCATCATATCTAAGCGATTGAACCAATGGATTAATAAACAGGTGTCGCAAAGCCAACAAGGCCGAGATGTTCAGTACTGGTTTATCTCGCCAAGTTTAAGCCGAGATAACCAAACACACCTTCCGCAATTGCATTGGGCTGCATCACCTAAAAGTTGGGTCGAGCGTGTTGATGTTAAGAGCTCAAGTACTCAAGGGTGGGCTGATGGATTGCTGACCGATATAGCCCATGTTCGCGCTCACATTCGCGATGAGTTTCTGTCTTCATCAGCTTCAACGCTTAATGAAATCGCGTTAGCGGCTGACATTGAAGAGCGAACGCAGAGCGTCGATGTCTTTCTCGGTAACAGCTTGTTTGTTCGATTAGTCGATATGTTTGGCCGATTAAATACTGAGGTGTTTACCAATCGCGGAGCGTCGGGTATTGATGGTCTATTTGCCACAGCTTCGGGTGTGCAGCTCTCGCGAGGCAAGCCGCTATTGATGTACATCGGAGCTACATCGGCGCTTTATGACCTCAACTCGCTCGCGCTGTTTTCTCGTAATGATCTGCCATCAGTACTTGTGGTCACAAACAATGATGGTGGTGCGATTTTCGATATGTTGCCAGTGCCTCAGGAGCATCGCACTGCGTACTACCAAATGCCCCACGGTTATCAGTTTGAACATGCAGCTAAGCAGTTTGGCTTAAAGTATGAAAAGCCAACTACATTACAAATGTATCAAGCAATGGTTGCCGAGCACTTGTCGAGCGGCCAAGGCACAATGATGGTGGAAGTTCAAACCCCACCAAGCCAAGCCGCAGAGTTGATAAAGGCATTTAATAAGAGCCTGCAT
>NZ_JAWOTD010000120.1:0-1327 GCF_033338715.1 Vibrio sp. Vb1337
CGTTGACCACGCTGCACATCGGCATCGTTTTCAACCATGACCATATCAAAACGCACTGCCTCAGACGGTTTTGGTGCGCGTTGATTGCCATTATCGACCATCCACGCCATAAAGCTAAACAAACTCACGGCGATCAATAATGACGCTGGTAACGCAATTAACAGCCTACCCATTAAGGTTTCTCCGCTGCCAGTGCAATGTTCTTCACGCCAGCACCTTTAGCGGCATCCATCACTTTCACAACGGTGCCGTTGTAAGCGTGTTCATCAGCCTGAATCACTAACGATGCATCTGGCTGGTCTAGCAATAGGTGCTCAATAGACGCTTCTACGCGTTCCAGATCGACCAAGCGTTTGTCGATGTATACATCGTTTGCTGCCGTAATGGCGATGAAAATACCTGCGTCTTTTTGACTGACCACGTTCGATGCTTGAGGGCGGTTCACTTCCACGCCAGACTCTCGCACGAAAGAGCTGGTAACAATAAAGAAAATCAACATGATAAATACAATATCAAGCATCGATGTTAAATCGACTTGAGCTTCGTCTTGTTGATTTGGTCTGCGTCCGAGTCTCACTTTTGACTCCTTAAAGATTGTTCTAATTGGATCGCTTTACGTTCACATACTTTGCTTAAACGAGCATGTACAAACATGCCCGCCAATGCTGCCACCATACCTGCCATAGTAGGCAGCGTTGCTAAAGAGATGCCCGAAGCCATCAATTTTGGATCGCTGCTGCCTTGTGAGGCCATCACGTCAAAAACGGTAATCATGCCAGTGACAGTACCCAACAGACCAAGCATGGGACAAATGGCCACCAATAGCTTGATCGTCGAAAGGTTTTGGCGCAATTCGATTTGTGCCTTTGCAATCCATCCATCGCGGATTTGATGTGCATACCAAGAGTGGTGCTCTGACCGTGCCAGCCACTGTTCACGAAGCTGTTTGTTTACCTTCGGAAATACCGTCGTTAAGTAAACCACTCGCTCCATAACCAGTAACCAACACACCGCTACAACGGCTGCCAACCACCATAGGATTTGGCCACCTTGCTGCATAAAGCTCATCAAGGTATTGGCCCAATCCTCACTGATCAAACCCAAAGTGTTGAGTAGGATCTGCTCCATTATGCTGCGTTCTCCGCTATCGTGTTACGGTTGCCTTTGTTGTTAGACATATCGCGCTCTGCTTGTTCAGCAACTAAGCCAATACCCTGCTTTTCTAGAATGTTGCGAATGCTCTCGGCTTGAGAACTCAGCACAGTATGCGCCAGAAGCAGTGGCATTGCGGCTACCAAGCCGAGAACCGTTGTCACCAACGCCATCG
>NZ_JAWOTD010000121.1:0-1324 GCF_033338715.1 Vibrio sp. Vb1337
AATCCCCATTTGGGCAATATCGGCCAAAATGCCCTCTTGTGGTACACCACCGTGACCAGAGATCATCACCGACAATGACAACAACACACCGCCCGCAACGATAAACGGGATCATGTGGGATGTGCCAAAAAGCAAGTGCTCTTTAATACGGCCAAGTTTTTGCGCCCAAGGGCTCAAGGGTTCTGATGCAAATTCTAAAGAAGTTGGGAGAAATTCATTGGATTGGGTTTGAATATCAGTCAGCATCTCAAGCGCTTCTTCTCGCGATTGAGCCTGTTTGAGCTTTTCAACAAAGCCGTCTTCGATAATTTTGGTGGAAATTTGTGCCAATACTTCAATGTGATGATGATCATCACCATCTGGAGACGCCAGCATGAAAAACACATCGGACAGCTCGCCATCTTCGGCGTCATAATCAATCCCATTACGGCTGATCCCGACCGCGACAGCCGGTTTCGCTACAGCATCACTTTTGGCATGAGGGATCGCAATACCATCATCAAATCCTGTGTTACCGATCTCTTCTCGTTTCCAGATATCTGCCAAGAACTGGCTTTGACTATTGAGTTTGCCGGCGGCCTCTAGCATCTCGACCAGCTCTTTGAGCGCTTCATCTTTGGTTTGAGCTTTTAGATCTAAACATATCGTTTCCAGCTCAATTAGGTTTGTGATGTCCATTGTTTACCTTCCAATATTCACGCTCGAATAGATACCCAAGTGAGTTTGAGATACAGGATCCCCTGGCTCGTATGCGTTCCTACTCATTTTATTTGGGCATAGATTAACCAGTGCCTACCCTTTGATATATAGGACTAAAAGTGCATTAACTGGATTAATGTAACATGAGATTCAAACTGTGATAAAGCTCTTGCGTTAATCCAGCTCAAATCAATTCAATCTGCGGTGGCTGTGCTAATATCCACAAAAAATAAAATGGATAGAACATGAAAATCGTAGCGGTGACAGCATGCCCTACAGGCATCGCTCATACTTATATGGCGGCAGATGCACTAATGAAAGCTGCGCCAAAACATAACGTGCAAATTAAAGTAGAAACGCAAGGTGCGATGGGGATAGAGAATCAGCTCACTCCTCACGATATTGCTCAAGCGGATCGGGTTTTGATCGTGTCGGATATTGAGATAGAACAACCAGGCCGATTCGAAGGGACGCGCAAAATTCAAATCCCCATTGAAGAGGTTTTGCTGAACGTCGACAAAGTATTCCTCGTCCACTGCCGCGACTAAATTTGCAGATGAACGAATACCAAATCACCTTTTTCGTCGACAATGCAAATGCCAGTGCGCACCTTGCTCAGCCGCTC
>NZ_JAWOTD010000122.1:0-1320 GCF_033338715.1 Vibrio sp. Vb1337
ATGAGGAGACCTTCATGACCCAAAACGTTACTCAGGCGCTACAAGAGTTCAGCCTGCGCTACCAACAAGCTTGGCAAAATAAGCATAATGAATTGCCTCGCAATGAGGAGCTTGCTGATCTTGTTTCTCCATGTGTCGAAGAGAAGTGTGACGGCGTGGTATTGTGGAAAGCATTCCCGCGAGAAGAGATGGCGGATTTTACTAACGTTGAAAATGCGATTGAGTTGACGCTGCATGAAGACATTAAAGCGTTTTATGGATCTCAATACAGTGCGGATATGGACGCAACGTGGCAGACGAATCCTCTGACATTGCTTCAAGTTTGGAGTGATGACGATTTTGTTCGCTTACAAGAGAACATTTTGGGTCACTTGGTGACACAGCGTCGTCTAAAGCTAAAACCGACGGTGTTTATCGCAGCGACGGATGCAGAATTGGACGTGATTTCAATTTGTAACTTAACGGGCAATGTGATTTTAGAGCGTTTAGGAACAGATAAGCGCGAAGTGCTCGCAGAGAATATTGTGGAGTTTTTGGCCAAAATTGAGGCTGCGGTGTAAGCATGTACGTTGTTGAGTTGCAATTTGAGTGTTTTGATAACACCACCGTCAGTGCGGTAGATAAAGCCATTAACGGTTTGATGGATGCGTTGCGTTACAACGGCCAAGTGCTAGGTCGTGAATTCCCGATAGTGATGGGCGATGGCGAATTTTTTGTGCGCGTGGTTTGCCCGGAACAAGACAGTTTGCATCCGCGTTATCATTCAGATTTCGTTAAAGTGTGCATGAATCGTTTGTCGGATGCGTCTTTGCTTGCGCCGAAAATGCGTATGCTTGGTCGTGATTTAAATTCAGAACAAGCGGCCGAAGACGAAGCGCCAAGTTGGCAAGTGCTCTACACGACGTATGTGCACACGTGCTCGCCACTGCGCAGTGGTGAAACCTTGTTGCCAATTCCACTGTATCGTAATGATCCGACACTCAATGGCGATCATAAAGCGGTCATCAAATGGCAGACGGAATGGCAAGCGTGCGATGAAATCCAAATGGCGGGTGGGTGCCGCGCAGAGCATGCGGCGCTGCACGAAATTTGCGACGTAGACAGTGTGTTGTTCCGCCGTGGTTGGGATTTGCGTGGTCGTATCGAATACATCACCAAGATTCCAACTTACTATTATCAGTATCGTGTGGGCGGTCAGTCGTTGGAGAGCGAGAAAGCACGTAAGTGTCCGAAGTGTGGTGGAGAGTGGCTGCTTGATGAGCCATTGCATGACATCTTCTATTTTAAGTGCGACGAGTGCCGAATTGTTTCGAATATCTC
>NZ_JAWOTD010000123.1:0-1311 GCF_033338715.1 Vibrio sp. Vb1337
GTCGCAGGATTATAGAGAAGAGCGAAGAAAAAATCACCTTTTTTTGCGCCAAATCACTAATTTTTTCTTCACTTTTTAAAGAGGCAACCAAATTTACGCCAAATGCTCGCGAGCAAGATACTCATGACTCTGCATCTCGGTTAAACGCGATACACAACGCTTGAACTCAAATTCCAGTTGTCCTTCGCTATATAAGGCATCCATCTCGACTTCCGCTGAAATAATCAGTTTTACGTTACGCTCATAAAACTCGTCGACTAAAGCAATAAAACGCCTCGCAGCATCATCAATTTTACGATTCATCTGACGCACATCGGCCAGTAAAACCGTGTGATAAATACGTGAGAGTTCAATGTAATCGTTTTGACTTCGAGCGGTTTGGCACAACTGCTCAAAAGAAGCATGTAACACCCCATCACTGGCTTCAATCACGTTAATCTGTCGATGATTAATGTCGATTTTGTGGGCAACGCTTTTACGCTCAGCCGTAAGCTGCTGATAATAGGTATTTAAATTAATAGAAGCCTGCTCATCCAATGGATAATGGTAGATTTCGGCTTGTTCCAAAGTCCTCAGACGATAATCGACACCACTATCCACATTTAGTACATGGCAACGCGCCAAAATCATATCAATAGCAGGAAGAAAACGTGCTCGCTGTAAGCCATTACGATACAAATTTTGTGGTTCGATGTTTGACGTCGCCACCAGCACCATCTGACGCTTAAACATTTCTTGCAACAATGTGGCAAGAATCATGGCATCAGTTATGTCAGAGACAAAGAACTCGTCAAAACAAACAATATCCGCTTCTTGTTTAAATAAGTCGGCAACTTTGGAGAGAGGATTTTCTACCTCCCCCAAACGCTTTAACTCGTCATGTACCCGATACATAAAGCGGTGAAAGTGCACGCGCATTTTTCTGTCAGTAGGTAAGGCATCAAAAAAGGCATCCATTAAATAGGTTTTACCTCGGCCTACCCCGCCCCAAAAGTACAAACCTTTTGGGGGTTGAGGCATCTCGACCTTTTTACCCATGAGCTTTTGCCATTTAGAGAGTTGAGGGCTCGGCGCAGACTGAAACTCAACAATATCATGGTAGAGTTTGTCTAAAGCGACAACGGCTTGATGCTGGGCTTCATCGCGCTGGAATCCATGTTCTGCTATATCTTTTTGATATCGTTTTAGTGGTGTCATCAGATTAAGTCGTGTTAGAGGTACAGAGAAAATGGTCACCTCGGGGTCAACTTTGAGAATAGAGAGAAGTAGTTATCAGTCCCCGAAGACATACTGCTATTTTTCTTTATCGGC
>NZ_JAWOTD010000124.1:0-1301 GCF_033338715.1 Vibrio sp. Vb1337
GAGCGTTACTGCCACCATCCGAATGACAGTTCTCGCAACTTTTCGCGTGGATAGCCTTACCTTTCATCGCTAACGCTTGATCAAAAGACTGCTTAGCTGGCAAAAACTCAAGCCCAGCATAATGTTTTGCTAACTCTTCAATCTGCGCTTCAGATAAAGATTTGACTATCGTCACCATGTCGCCTTTTTGGCTCGTATCTCCATAAACGTGATTAACCGAAGCTGAGGGTCTGCCTTCAAGGTAACGCAACATCTGGTCGAAAAAGTTGAACTCGGGAATCCCTGCGATGGTCGGAATATTCGTGTCTGAGCTAACACCGTTTGGCCCATGACAAGCTTCACATTCATGTTGTGAAATTAGCTCACTTGGTGACGCTAAACTGTGGGAGGCCAAAACTGAGCTAATGGCTAACACCGAGGAAAATTTTAGAGATAATTTAATTAGTTGGTGCATATTAGACTGACTCCGTAGTAATTATCTTTATTAATCAAAACCAGACAGCGAATAAACGATAGGAAAATCAATTTATAAACGCGACTTAAAACCAACGATACCCAAGATAAAAATATTAAGCCGTCAACCATTTAAAGTAGCGTAGTTCAATACCCTTACTTTTTCTGCACCGACCTCTTCAAGAACAATAAACCCCAATACAAATAATTGATTTAAAAACACAATAATTTAAAACCCAAAATTCACACATAGAAAAAGCGGTTTATTTTAATAATATTTCATATTGCGTCTATACTCTTACAAGCCATGTATTTCGATTTATTCAAGCGATGTAAATATGGATATTTTGCTTTTGGCTTGAATACAAAATTAATATTTCAATCAATTGCTTATTGAGATATTTAACCATTCCAACGCATTCCCACTTACTTTAGGACGAATCGAGAGGGACTATGAACGGTTTAAAGTCGATCGCTACATTAATATTTTTTATTTTACTGCTCACCGGATGTGGTCCAGACAGCAAAAACGATCAGAATACACCACCACCTGCACTTGGTGATTTCGAAATCAGTGTTTCCGAGCCATCATTGGTCACTCAAGAAACCGGAGAAACCAAACTGGTAGTCGATTTTACCGTCAAAGACGGCAGTGGCAGATCTCATGAGCTAGACGAAACGAAAGACTTTCGCATCGCACTTCTTAAAGCAATGCCCTCTCGTGTCGATACACAAAACTCGAGCGATCCAGCCTTTGCCTTCAATGGGCGTCATGGCAATACCTATTGGAAGAGTTTCCATCACTCAAGTAATACCACAAATAACCGTGCCAGCATGGAGAGTGTTTG
>NZ_JAWOTD010000125.1:0-1297 GCF_033338715.1 Vibrio sp. Vb1337
GCGGTTGATAAGCAGGCAGACCATATCGTTCCCGAGCATGCCCTAACCTCACTGACCCTGGCTTCTTACCTTTTAACTTATTCCAAATGCCTGAACATTCTCGGCGTTGAAGTGCGTACTCGATATCCAATGTATCGACGACGGGAAACTGAATCCCTTCGCCAATGGTGTTTAAAAGCGCATTATAAAAAAACTGCCGCTCGATATTCTTGTAGTGCACCAGCACCACCTTGCCAGCGAGTGCATCCAAAATCTCACCTAGTATTTGCGTTAATTGGGGCGCGTTTTTCACTTCAGAATCCGTAATGCCATGAATAACGACAGACTCCTCATTAAGCTCTCGGTTCGGATTTACAATCCAATGCGCTGAACCACTGCACTGCACTCGGTCAATCGTAAACGGCACAAGACCAATGGTAAGAATGGCATCCTCTTCTGCATTTAAGCCCGTCGTTTCAAAATCTACCGAGACAAACGGCACCTCTTTTAATGGCGTATCCCCATTCACCATAGGAGTCGAATAGTATCGCTTCAACCGTTGATCTTGCGCTTGCTCTGCCAACTGCTCAAACAATACTGACCACTCCGGCGTTTGCGAAGTATCGAGCAGCGGTGTACTCGCCTTACTTTTTGCCAACCACATCATTTACTGCTTCTTTGGTAGCGGAACTTAATGAAGTTCTGCGCATTGCTTAGAATTTGGAATGCCGCTTTCAGATTACGACGTTCGAAATCGGACATGTTTTCTGGCTCGATGTTGTTATCCGGCTCGTCGCCATTTTCAATATCCAAGGCTTGGTGACGGATTCGAACCATATAGATAAGCTCCATCGCATCTCGCAAGTCCATTCCTCGCCCTTTTGGCAGAATCCCGGCGTCATTAATGTCGTCTAATCGATCAAACGAGTTTTGCAAACGCGAACCAATCGCCAAGGCATGCACTCGAATCAAATCTGCCAGCGGCGCGGTACCGCGTCGTTTAAGGTTGATAGAGTTGCGATGACGCCCATCTTTCTCCATCACGAAATCTTTAAAAAATCCTAACGGCGGCGTTCTTCGAATTGCGTTGTAAGCCATACAAGCCAAAAATCGATTGTTCTTTTTGGCTCGTCTGACAATAAAGCTACTCAGTTGCTCTGCCCATTTCACCCGGCCATGAATCCCTAGCAAATCGAAGAAAATATTGCTGTTGAGCAACCTTTCTGGCGTCGGATGATCGATCCAATCGCCAAAGCACTCTTCCCATTGCGATTTGGTTTTTCGCCATTCAGGATTGGTAGCCATAATGTCGCCCGTA
>NZ_JAWOTD010000126.1:0-1286 GCF_033338715.1 Vibrio sp. Vb1337
AGCTAAAATCAAATAATTGGTTTTGTCTCTTTGACGGTTTGAAAAACCCAACTTTCGAGTTGGGTTTTTTATTATCTGAAATCCTCACTATTCCTTCAAATCTACCTTCACCATGTTTACATGCTGATGCTCTAGTCAATTCCTGTAACCTTTGCTAGTTTGTCACTAGAACTAAGATAGTAGGAACCGTTATGCGTATTAGTCCGACTCGCCGTCGCCGTTGGAACAATATTCTAATATTGGGCATTATCGCGTTTATCGTGATCTTAAATGCGCCGATGTGGATCAAAACGTACTTGTTGTCAGAGAATGTTGATCCTTATCCGCATTTACTTCGAACTGATCATTCGGTTAGCGCTATTTATTCCAATAGTCTTGAATTGGAGTTTCGCGATGGGCGATGGCATGCGAATGCAGATGTTCCTCTCCCTCTATCTGAACTTATTGCTCGCTGGCAAGCGCTCGAAGGTACGGAGTTATCTGCGCAGCAATACGACACTCTTAAAGATAAGTTAGGCACACCAGAAACCATCGAAGTCTGGTATCAAGGCGTCGAAGAACCGCAGCGAATTACTCTTTATCGTCTTCATGATTTTTGGTTGTTCAAGAATTGGCAAAACAAGTGGATCGCGATTTCTGTTGAGAGCAATTACATCATGCCTAAGTGAGAGGTGGTCAATAACCTCGTAGGTAAGCAGTGTTTACGCTTGTACTTTTCGATTATGCTAACTGCCTTTCAGTAAGGCCTTGAGTGTTCTAAGGAGAAATAAATGCCTGAATTACCAGAAGTTGAAGTAAGCCGGATGGGTATTAGTCCACATATGGTTGGACAAACGATTAAGGCATTTGTTTTTCGCACACCCAAACTGCGCTGGGATATCCCGCAAGAGCTGAAATTGCTTGAAGGGCAAGTGATTCGAGCCATTCATCGTCGCGCAAAGTATTTGCTCATAGAAACGGATGCAGGAACTGCTATTGTGCACCTTGGAATGTCCGGCTCGTTACGTGTGTTGGATGCTGATTTTCCTGCGGCTAAGCACGATCATGTCGATCTCAAACTTACAAATGGTAAAGTGCTGCGTTATAACGACCCTCGACGCTTTGGAGCTTGGCTATGGTGCGCTCCTGGTGAGTCCCATGCGGTATTTGATCATATGGGACCAGAGCCTCTAACTGATGCGTTTAATAGCGAGTACATTGCCGATAAAGCGCAAGGCAAGCGTGTCGCGGTAAAGCAGTTTATCATGGACAACAAAGTCGTGGTCGGTGTGGGGAATATTTACGCC
>NZ_JAWOTD010000127.1:0-1284 GCF_033338715.1 Vibrio sp. Vb1337
ACTGCTTTTGCTCAAGGTGGTGAAGGTACGAGAGATCTAGCACAACATGTCGTTGATGCTTGCGAAAAAATCGCGAATTTCCGACCTCTATATCAGAAACATCAATCCCTTCAGGAGAAGCTGATGTCTGTGTGTGAAGCTGGATATGGTGCGACAAATGTTGAAATGAGTGAACTTGCAACTCAGCAATTGGCTCATTTTGAAAAACTAGGGTTTAACGAATTAGCTGTTTGTATTGCTAAAACGCCACTTTCTATCACCACCGATTCTTCAGTAAAAGGCGCGCCAGTTGGCTTTACTGTTCCAATTCGTGAACTGCGTTTGTGTGCCGGTGCTGGCTTCGTATACGCATTATCGGGTAGCGTTATGACCATGCCCGGTCTTCCTGACAAGCCAGCGTTTATGAATCTCGACCTTGATGAAGATGGTAATATCATCGGTTTGTCATAATGAGCTTCATTTAAATGAAATCAAACACAAAGGGAGCTAGACAGCTCCCTTTATCTTACTGTTTTAAATAGGTTTTACATTGTAAATCAATAATCTCTTTAAATCCCCAGATTCTATACCGCCCCAATATAATGCACTGTCTATTTTTTAATTCACTAATATAGTGCATCAACTCTCGGTCACAAAATTCATCATTTTGATTTTTAAAGAAATATTCAATGGCGCGATTCTTGTACTACAGTTTGCAGTAGCTAACAAACAAACCAGCACATGTCATTCTAAATTGTTGCGTTGTATAGCACCTCCTCCGGTTAAGCACGGTTTAGACGCATGTAGAACAAGGGAAAGGGAATATTATGCAAGACGCACTCGCTGTAATTTTAGCAGGCGGGATGGGCTCACGACTTAGCCCACTCACTGATGATCGGGCCAAACCAGCGGTACCATTTGGCGGTAAATACAGAATCATCGATTTTACGCTAACCAATTGTCTTAATTCAGGTTTACGTAAAATTCTAGTGCTTACTCAATACAAATCTCACTCACTACAAAAGCACCTTCGTGACGGTTGGTCGATTTTTAATCCCGAACTTGGTGAGTACATTACGGCAGTTCCGCCTCAAATGCGCAAAGGTGGTGCATGGTATGAAGGTACCGCCGACGCCATCTACCACAACTTATGGTTACTATCGCGGAACGACGCAAAATACGTTGTTGTGTTATCTGGTGACCATATTTATCGTATGGATTACGCAGCGATGCTTGAGGAGCATAAAGAGAAAGGGGCAAAGCTGACCGTCGCTTGTATGGATGTTCCAGTAAAGGACGCCTCTG
>NZ_JAWOTD010000128.1:0-1279 GCF_033338715.1 Vibrio sp. Vb1337
TGGAAATCTTTATGCCTGACTCTATTTGGCTAGCGATTGGACTTGTTTTAATTGTCGAAGGCATAGGCCCTTTGATCGCGCCAAACGGCTGGCGAAACATGGTGGCACAGCTGAGTGAACAACCGGACAACCAGCTACGGCGCATTGGTGGCTGCCTTGTGGTGGCGGGAGCCGTCATCGCATTTATGATGAGCTAATGTTTGGTGGCATACCAAAACCAACGGTACAACCGATACAAAAAAGGCTCCTTACGGAGCCTTTTTAGATTTCAGATGGTTCGCTTATTCAGCTTTCGCACCTTTCGCGTTATTCATGTACTGGAAGAAGTCACTCTTCGGATCCAGAACAAGAATGTCGTTCTTAGAGCTGAATGATTTTTCGTATGCTCTTAGAGAACGTAGGAAGCTGAAGAACTCAGGATCTTTGTTGTATGCATTCGCATAGATCTTCGCTGCTTCTGCATCCGCTTCACCGCGTGTAACACGAGCGGTTTTATCCGCTTCTGCAAGAATGGTTGCTACTTCAAGTTCCGCTTGTGCACGAATGATTTCTGCTTTCTCACGACCTTGAGAACGGTGCTTACGAGCTACCGACTCACGCTCAGCGCGCATACGACGGTAAATTGACTCACTGATCTCATCAGGAAGGTTGATTTTCTTCATACGGAAATCGACAACGCGAACACCCAAGTCTTTCATTGCACTTTCACGAGTATCTCGCAGTACATCCGACATGATTAGGTCACGTTCACCATCAATTTCTAACGCTTCACGTGCCGCTTCTGTGTTCACTTCATCACTGCTTGCGTCTTCTGGTAGCACGTCATCATTACGTGGACCTGAAACGATTTGCTTGATTTCACGAGCACCGATTTCAGAACGAAGTACGTCTGTGACTTTACGCTCAAGAAGCGCTTCGGCTGTCAGAGAGTTACCACCGCCTGTTGCAAGGTAGTAACGGCCGAAGTCTTCAATACGCCATTTCACGTACGAATCGATGATAACGTCTTTTTTCTCTGACGTTACGAAACGGTCAGCACGTCCATCCATCGTTTGAATACGAGCATCTAACTGCTTCACGCGATCAAACAGTGGCATTTTGAAATGCAGACCCGGCTCATAAATTCGAGTGATGTCGTTGTTGTCTTTAAGAACACGACCAAATCGAACCACTATACCGCGCTCACCTTCAGGAATCACAAACAGAGACATCAGCATCAATGCTAGTGCGATTACCAGTACAGGGATCATTAACTTACGCATTCTTAGTATCTCCCTTG
>NZ_JAWOTD010000129.1:0-1279 GCF_033338715.1 Vibrio sp. Vb1337
AACTGAGTAACTGCGAATAGTCGGGCACCAGCATGTACGTGCCAACAAAATCACCCGCAGGCGTATCGCCGCTGTAAATCACCACATGGATGACAATGCGCGCCTTGCGCCCTGACGCCAAGCGATCCAAATCACCACTGATACCATCAAGCGAGGTACTCGCCACCGGATTTTGCTCCACCGGATGACGATAACGAATCGAGCTGTCTGCCAGAACAATATCGCCATGCAAACCGCGCTCTTTGAGCAGTAACCACGTCATTCCCCATCCCGTCAGCGTTGCCAACGTAAATGCCGAACCAGCAAACATCGTATTGTGCGGGTTCAAATTCGGATTGAGCTGGGCACTGCATTCGAACTGATAACCGGTGTATTGGTTGATTTTGATGCCCATTTTGTCCGCAATTGGGATCTGCGCTTCCCAGCGCTGCTGCAATTCCGTGCACCATTCTGGGCGACGTAACACATTCGCCATCGGATCAAGCGGCTTCACCATTTGTTGGTGACGGACCGGACCGCGTTCATCGGTCAACTCACCACGACGTTCAAAACCGTTTTTTTCATAAAACGCAATCGCGTCTTCACGAGCATTACATACCAAACGTTTCGCACCTTCTTGGCGCGCAAGCGATTCCAACGCGACCAACACCAGTGAGCCCATGCCTTTGCTGCGACGATTGCCTTTCACCGCCATATAGCGGATTTGGCCATCGTTATCCGGAGTAATGTACAAACGTCCGATCGCCATTGGACGACCACGGCTATCCACAATCATGCGGTGGTGGCTCACCACGTCATATTCATCACGTTCAGAGCCTACTGGCATGCGCCATGGCTCTCGAAGCATTTGCCAACGAAATTGATAGTACTTGTTAAGCTGATTTTCGGTTGTTGGAGTTATGAGTTTGAACATATCAATCCTTTGAAAGTGCAAATCAGTAAGAATCTTGGGGAGAAAATACCCAAGTAAAATCAAATCACTTGGGTATATAGCTTAGACCATGGGTGTATCCACGCCAGATTAGACCTGTAGCCAAAAAGTCACTGGGCCGTCATTAATTAATGACACTTTCATATCGGCCGCGAAGCGACCACGCTCGGTTGGCAATTCCTGCTCACACAAGTCAGAAAAGTAGTCATACAGACGTTCAGCGTCGGCTGGATGCGCACCACGAGAAAAGCCTGCACGTGTGCCTTTCTTGGTATCTGCCGGTAACGTAAATTGAGACACCACCAAAACCTTACCGTTCACTTGTTTGACGTTGAGGTTCATTTTTCC
>NZ_JAWOTD010000130.1:0-1275 GCF_033338715.1 Vibrio sp. Vb1337
ATATAAAGAGCCCTCTTTTGACCACATCGGAATGCCAACCAAAGAGAGGTAACGCCTCTACTTCTATTGAAAAACCAAAGCATGTGCCCACCCCCTTGGTCGAGGTTGCCACTAGCTTGCCTCCCATCATTGACACTAGTTGGCGACAAATCGCAAGCCCTAGCCCTGTCCCGCCAAACTGTCTTGAAACGCCTTCGTCTTCCTGAGTAAACGGCTCAAAAATGGTCGCCAGTTTGTCCCTTTCAATGCCGATGCCCGAATCCTTGATAAGGAATGTGAGCGAACCTCGCCCTTGCTCTAACGCTTCTTCGTAGCTCACGTCGACTGAGATATAGCCTTGTTCAGTAAACTTAACGGCATTGGAAACCAGATTAGTAATGATCTGTTTGATGCGATGATCATCGACCATCACGCGAGCCGGAATGTTTTCATCCAATGAAATATCGAGTTCAAGCTGTTTAGACGTGGCTTTAGATTGAAACAAAATCACCGATTGATAAACGACGTCGCGAATGTCAGCTTCAACCAACGACAATTCGAGGCGCCCCGACTCGATCTTAGACAAATCTAGAATATCGTTTAGCAATGCAAGCAAAGTGTGAGAAGAGGTATCGATGTCATCCACGACTTCTTGTTGATGAGGTGATAGCTCACTTTGCGACAAAATTTCAGTCATCCCCATGATGCCATTCAACGGCGTTCGAATCTCATGGGACATGTTGGCAAGAAATACAGATTTTGCTCTATTGGCTGCCACTGCCGACTCTTTGGCGTGCAGGATTTCGTGAGTTTGCCTTTGCTTTTCTTCCACCACACGATTGACTTGCTGCGCAAAGAGAGTGAACTCTTCACTACCATCGACTGCGACTTTTTTCTCTTTTTCTTCCTCATTAACAAGGGCATTAAGAGCATGAATGATTGCGCCAATCTTGCTGTTAACACGATACCAAGTGGCAACCCCCAGCCAGCCAAGCAAGAGAAGAACTACCGCAACACCACAGGTAATGAGCAATACATTTCGTTTTTGCTCATTGACTTGAGTAAGTAGGGATTGCTCAGCTTGACGAGTAAATCCTTCAATCATCATTTGCAATCGCTGAACCCGAAAATCGAGTTCGTCAAGGTAAGCCGCATAATCGCTGCGTGGCATGTCGCCATTCATCAGCCTCGCTCTTGATTCCAAATTACGTTGATAGCGGGGGGAGCTGAAAAGGCCAAGCAGTTTATCGACATGCGCATAAGATGCCCCCAAATGCAAAAATGCATCTAGATTTT
>NZ_JAWOTD010000131.1:0-1275 GCF_033338715.1 Vibrio sp. Vb1337
GCTGGCGCAAAAAATAGTGGATGGGGATGTTCCTCCGGCTTTACATGATGTTGCCATCAAATCACTCGATCTTGCTTTGCTTCAGGCGGGTGCGGGGATGAAAGGGGAGTTTGAAAACAGACTTAAAAATCTCATTCGAGAAGTTAACGAATCTTCGCAGCCAATCATTCTTTTTATCGATGAAGCTCATGGTCTAATCGGAGGTGGTGGTCAAGCGGGACAAGGTGATGCTGCTAATATATTGAAACCAGCGTTGGCTCGAGGAGAGTTACGGACCATCGCTGCAACTACTTGGGCTGAATACAAAAAATATTTTGAGAAAGATGCCGCGTTAACGAGGCGCTTCCAGGTTGTGAAAGTAGACGAGCCGACTCCTGAGTTAGCGGTAGATATGCTTAGAGGCTTGGTTAACATCATGGGGCAACATCATGATGTCTATATCACAAGCCAAGCACTGAATGCTGCGGTACAACTTTCTGCTCGCTACATTAACGGACGCCAACTGCCAGATAAAGCAGTATCGGTATTAGATACAGCATGTTCGCGTGTTGCATTGAGCCAATCTGCCACTCCGGGCGCGTTGGATAGCAAAAAGAAAAAGCTAAACATCAAAGAAGCGGAGTTTCAACAACTTTCCAAAGAGGCTCTGTTAGGCGTAAGTCACGATGAACAGCTTAATAATATTCGATATGAGATCGATGAGTTATCTAATCAAGTCATAGAATTAGAGGCAATTTGGGAACAAGAAAAGCAGTGGGTTCAAGAAGCTAAGTCCTTGAGAGCTAGGGTGATAGAAGAGAATGCCGACTGTGACAAAGAGCGATTACAGGAAATCGAATCGAACTTAGCGCTCAACGCGCAACCTTTAGTCTTTTCTCATGTGAATGAATCTTTGATTGCTGAGGTAATTTCTGATTGGACAGGCATTCCACTTGGAAAATTGCAAGATGACGAAATTGAAGCGGTTCTTAACCTAAAAGATAGCTTGTGCGAGCGAGTGGTGGGGCAAGATCATGCTCTAGAAATCATGTCCGAAGTGATCAAAACAGCAAGTGCCCAATTGACGGATGAAACCAAACCTAATGGCGTGTTTTTATTAACTGGCCCTAGTGGTGTCGGAAAAACGGAATCCGCTCTTGCTATCGCAGAGAAAGTTTATGGGAGCGAAGACAACGTAACCACGATCAATATGTCGGAATTCAAAGAAGAGCATAAGGTTTCATTGTTGTTAGGCTCTCCTCCTGGATATGTCGGATACGGTGAGGGGGGCGTTCT
>NZ_JAWOTD010000132.1:0-1271 GCF_033338715.1 Vibrio sp. Vb1337
AAGTATCTGATAGTTGGCGGCGCAATGTTTGTTTGCTATGAGATCTTTCTTGCGCTTGCTCTTGGGTATTCGAATTCGCGAGCTCAAGCGATTGAGGTATCTATCGTCAACTATTTATGGCCCGCACTGACGGTGTTGTTTGCCGTGTTGGGTAGCAACAAAAAGCCAAATTGGCTGTTGTATCCAGCAGTAACCCTCGCGTTTATTGGTGTGGCTTGGACAGTGAGCGGCGATAACGGTTTATCCCCGACGCAAATCATCTCGAACGTAAGCAGCAATCCGCTGGTGTACTTCATGGCGTTCACTGGCGCGGTGATTTGGGCGGTTTATTGTAATCTCACACAGCGACAGCAATCGAAGCACAATGCGATCACGTTGTTTTTTATCGCAACTGCGGTTTCGCTTTGGGTGAAGTACGCATTTGCGGATGAGCCTACAATGACGTTCTCATGGTCAGCTCTTGGGTATCTGTTTGCATCGGCAGCGTTGATGGCGGGTGGTTATGGCTTATGGAACATCGCCATTGTTGGCGGGAACATGGTCTTTTTGGCGACTTTGTCTTACTTCACGCCGATTTTCTCTGCGCTGTTTTCGTCGCTTATACTTGGTGTTACGTTGAGCAATAGTTTCTGGCAAGGTGTTGTTATGGTGACAGTTGGGTCACTCTTGTGTTGGTTGGTAACAAAAGAGAAGCGAGAAGCTGCTGGTTAAACCCTCATTATCTGAGTGATTAATGACGGGTTTGTGGCTTCTCCGGTTCTTGTCGGTGTTGATGGAGGCCTGCTGGAGCCGTCATCGTGTTATCGAACATGTCACCAATCATTTTCCAAGAGCAAGCATCAGTCACCAAGCTGAGATAGGTGTGGGAAGGTAAGTCGCATCATGAGATGCGATGTCTAACTTAGGCTTCGTTCCAGTTTGGTTCTTCTAACGCTGGCCAGAGCATCAAATCATCAATACCAACGTCCTTAAAGCCTATCTTTGAGTAATAGCTTTTAAGCGCTTCTACGCTTTCCTCTGAGCGATCTTCTAAAGGAAGAGCCTTTAGACCAATGATGTCGTAAATCGATGTAAAGCGTTCAATAAAGTCCTCAATTAAGGCTTTGGAATACTTATTTCCTCGATGCTCTTTCTTTACCTTTAGTTCGTGAATCACAATGAGACGATCTGGTTCTGGACAGATTCCCCAACGCATTGTTTCGTTACGTTTTGCGATGCTTTCTTTTAGCAAGTAATCATCATCAAGAATTTGGATAAAGTGGGCAAGGCTG
>NZ_JAWOTD010000133.1:0-1266 GCF_033338715.1 Vibrio sp. Vb1337
GTGAGCAAGGTGCCCTAGAGCTAGGTACAAAAGTGGTAGCTGCTCTGAATGAAGGCAATACGGCTGTTCTTGAGGAAAACAACCTAACATTTGGTGAGCAAGAGACCGTTGACCGTCGTTCACCACTAGCAACTACCGTCTTTGCAATGGCGAAGCCAGTAGATGGCAAACCTGTCTACGGTCAGTCGAAAGACCTTGAAGGCAACATCGTAGTGATTGAACTGGATGCTGTGAAAGCGGAACTAGATAGTTCGCTAGAAGATCAAGTCGCGATGCAAATGCAACGTGCATCATCTCAGCAGGATCTATCTTCTGTTCTCGCTGTATTGCGTGCTAACACAGACATTGAGTACTTTGTTGTGAGCAACTAAGCACTAATTATGTAATTTGCATGTTAACTAAAACGGGTCGCGTAAGCGGCCCGTTTTATTTTTGTTTAAACAAACTTCAATGACGATGAGTGTTTGCCTACATTAGGGCGGATTATTTCAGAGCGTTAATTTGGAGTGTATATGTTCAATATGAAATGGATTTTAACCTTGTGTTTAGTGGTGTTCGCACCACTCAGTTTGGCCGCTGATACCAAGGCTGATAAATATGAAGGAATTGAAATTACGGTCAATATCAATACTGCTTCTGCAGAAGAGATAGCAACGATGCTGAAAGGTATTGGCGAAAAGAAAGCGCAAAGCATAGTTGACTACCGTACCGAGCACGGCCCATTTAAAACAGCAGCTGATTTAACCAATGTAAAAGGAATTGGTGAAGCAACCATCAAGAAAAACGAAGACCGCATTCTTCTATAAACGCGGGCTTCGACCATTGTATTCTTACTGAGTTTTCGTTTCCGGTTACTGCTTTCCCGAACCAAACCCTCTTTCGTGGTTCGGGATTTTTTATCCAAATATACGGCGATGGAATCCTTTCTCTACTAATGCCATACCTAAGCCTCCCATTGCACCAAACAGATGTGCATCAACAGCAACACGAGCGCCTATCATTGCAGCAGTGCTGGTTGAAGGGCCATAAAATTGCTCCCATGCGATTTTCGCAATAAGTCCGGCGACTAAGAGTAGGCGACTTCTTCTGTTTTCAAACACTTCTCTGAGAGCCCAAAAACCAAACAAACCGTGTAAGACGCCAGACAAGCCGACATAGACTGACATGCTAGTCAGTAAGTTCATTGCGCCGACAAAGGCACAAAGCAAAAGAAAAACAATCGAGACGTTGCGTGCACTAGGACGGAATATAAACGCGATAACCCAT
>NZ_JAWOTD010000134.1:0-1265 GCF_033338715.1 Vibrio sp. Vb1337
AACTGAATGACGTGGTGTTTTATCATCAATGCCGTACTGAGCACGATATTCCATGTCGCTCAGAGTTAGAGCAATTAAAACGCGAACATTCAGGGCTGGAAGTGAAAATCTGTTTAACGCAACCAGCGGTGGATTGGTTTGGTCTTAAAGGGCGTTTAAGTCTGTCTCATATCAAGCAAATCAAAGACGTTGAACAACGACAAGTGTTTGTTTGTGGGCCTGATGGTTTCATGCAAAAAGCCAAAAACTTATTGTTGAAGAAAGGTTTGCCAGAGGCACATTATCATCAAGAAGCCTTTGGTGTTTCTGCTGTGGAAGCAAGACCAGAAAAAGAGGTTGAGATTGAATTCAATGGCTTGAAGATCCAAGGCAACAATCAAAAAACGCTTTTGGATCAGATTGAAGATGCAGGGAAAGTAGTGAGCAATAGCTGTCGTGCTGGCTTGTGCGGTGCGTGTAAGGTACAGCTCACATCAGGACAAGTTCATCACCCAGATGTACCAGCCTTGACGGATGAAGAACGCGCA
This sequence comes from Vibrio sp. Vb1337, assembly GCF_033338715.1. Classification (NCBI taxonomy): domain Bacteria; kingdom Pseudomonadati; phylum Pseudomonadota; class Gammaproteobacteria; order Vibrionales; family Vibrionaceae; genus Vibrio; species Vibrio sp. Vb1337. Next base: position 528 of record NZ_JAWOTD010000134.1, read on the forward strand.
ATGGGAACGGTATTGGCGTGTTGCGCGATTCCAGAAACGGATGTCACGGTAACGGAATAACCGAGAAGGTGCGGCCACTAACCAACAAAAAACGCTGCTAATTTTAGCAGCGTTTTGAGTTTTAAAAGCGAGCAAAAAAGATCACTTAGTCGTAAATCGTTGGGATTGGCTGACGCTTGTGCTGAGTTGCTTTGTAAATCGAAACCAAACGATCGACAACTTGTTGAGAAACTGGTTTACCTTCCAAGAAGTCGTCAATCTGCTCATAAGTTAGGTTTAGTGCATCTTCATCTGCTTTCTGCGGAGCCAGTTCTTCTAGGTCTGCGGTTGGCACTTTCTTCACTAACACCTCTGGCGCGCCCAACGTTGCGGCTACTTCGCGCACTTGACGTTTGTTCAAACCAAATAGAGGGGCAAGGTCACACGCGCCATCACCAAACTTGGTGTAGAAACCAGTGATGTTTTCTGCAGAGTGGTCAGTACCTAACACCAAGCCACCGACGTAACCAGCGATCTCGTATTGAGCGATCATGCGAGCACGTGCTTTTACGTTACCTTTTACAAAGTCTACTTTTGCCGCGTCTTCTGGCATTAGCCCTGTGCCTTCTAGTGCAATATTAGAAGCGGCATGCATACCATCAACACCTTGTTTGATGTTCACAGAGATAGAATGCGTAGGTTTAATGAATGACAACGCCAATTGCGCTTCATCTTCGTCTTTTTGCTCACCGTAAGGCA
>NZ_JAWOTD010000135.1:0-1262 GCF_033338715.1 Vibrio sp. Vb1337
GCTGATTAACCATTTGCCTCCGTTTTCATGAGTAACAGCAGCCAGTTGTTTGATAGTCGCCGGTGATGCTTGACCGACAAAGTTAACGATAAACACAGTGTTCATGATGTCCCCTCCTGGAATAAGGTTTGGACGCAGTGCGGTGGAACGCATCGCTTAAGTTATTGGAATAAGTCCTTTTCTTCAGTGTAGGTCCTAGGAAGGGGTTATGTTTGATAGAAGTCAATTTTTCACACTAATTCGCGAAGCAAATAATCAAAACAGTGCACTAGATACAAAAAGAGCAGCCGTTTGGCTGCTCTTCATTAATGTCGTTCAATATGGTTGGCTTAGAACGTTACTTTCAGCTCTACGCCGTAAAACTGACTGTCGTAGCTTGCACCTGCGTCCATGGCAAACTTCGCAACATCTTGATTGCCGAACCAAGGTGAGGAGTTGAATTTCAATTCAGCGCTGCCGCCCCATGCGTCAGTCACCCAGTGGTGGATATGACCAACAGGGTTTAGGAAGAAGAGAGAAACGTCGCCTGCAGTTTCTGAACCTAACACTTCGCCGCCATTTGCTACGATGTCTTGCTCTGCTGTTAGCATCATTTCACCCACGACCGCACCAAAGAATGGCGTGATAAAGATGTCCTGCCAAGAAGGGACTTCTGCAAACGCTTCAACACCGTATTCCCAGAAGAAAGTAGACATGGTGGCAGAGTACAAGAATGATTCAAATTCGTTGTAACCTGCATGTCTTGCCGCTGTGTAGTAAACACCGCCAAAGTATGGGTGCATGATGTAGTTTAGGAAGTGTTCGTCACGGTCCCATACCGGGCCATCAGAAACGTTATCTTTCCATTTGCTACCCAGCTTACTCATGTCGCGGTCTTCTTCGTCCCACTTCGTAATGCTTTCAGGAAGAAACGTCATCAAACCAACAGTAGCCACACTCAGGCCAAGAATGGTGTACGTCTGGCCCATTAGGTAATCCCAGTCCTTATCTTGAGGAACGATAAGGTGTCTAGGCTGATGGCCTGCGTCAAGATTTAAAGAATCATCGTTATTCTGTTCAAAAGCAAGACTGCGATTTTGAGATTCGAAGGTGTACAGATTGGTTGTTTCGCAGTAACCTGACATACAATCAGGCGTGTAAGAAAACTCTGAGTGGCGGCTCATATCGTACTGGCTCGCGTTAGCAACGGCCGACGTCGTCAGTAAGAGTCCTGCGAGAGTCTTCTTGAACATGGATGATTTTGACACAAAGGTCTCCGAGTT
>NZ_JAWOTD010000136.1:0-1262 GCF_033338715.1 Vibrio sp. Vb1337
GTTTTGACCATTGTTATTGGCTTTCGCACGAAGCACAAAGTTAACGATTTCGTTTCGGAAATCTTTCGGGTTGGATATACCAGCAGTTTTCTCAATTTTCTCTAGTTCCGCATTGAGAGATGCGCGGTCAAATAGCTGACCCGTTTCTGGATCGCGGTATTCTTGGTCCTGAATCCAGAAATCTGCGTAGGTAACATAACGGTCGAAGATGTTTTGGCCGTATTCAGAGTAAGATTCTAGGTACGCGGTTTGAATTTCTTTACCGATAAACTCAACGTAACGAGGAACGAGGTAACCTTTCAAAAACTCAAGATATTTTTCTGCGGTTTCTGAAGGGAATTGTTCGCGCTCTACTTGTTGTTCAATCACATAGAACAGGTGAACTGGGTTTGCTGCCACTTCGGTTTGGTCAAAGTTGAACACGCGAGACAAAATCTTAAACGCAAAACGTGTAGATAGGCCGTTCATACCTTCATCGACGCCTGCGTAATCTCGATACTCTTGGTAGCTTTTCGCTTTAGGGTCGGTGTCTTTTAGCGTCTCGCCGTCGTACACGCGCATTGTCGAGAAGATAGACGAGTTTTCAGGCTCTTTCAGACGAGAAAGGATGCTGAACTGCGCCAATGTTTCTAATGTGCTTGGTGAGCAAGGGGCTTGAGACAGTTCACTGTTTTCAAGCAGTTTTTGATAGATTTTAACTTCTTCCGATACGCGTAAACAGTACGGTACTTTAACGATGTATACACGGTCTAGGAAGGCTTCGTTGTTTTTGTTGTTGCGGCAGGTTTGCCACTCAGATTCGTTAGAGTGAGCCAAAATCATGCCGTCAAACGGAATTGCAGAAAGGCCTTCCGTCCCGTTAAAGTTGCCTTCCTGTGTTGCGGTTAGTAATGGGTGCAATACTTTAATTGGCGCTTTGAACATCTCGACGAATTCCGTCAAGCCGTGGTTTGCTTTGCACAGCGCGCCAGAGTAGCTGTACGCATCTGGGTCGTCTTGAGAGTAGTGTTCGAGTTTACGGATATCCACTTTACCGACGAGTGATGAAATATCTTGGTTGTTCTCATCACCAGGTTCGGTTTTCGCAATACCGATTTGGTCAAGGATAGATGGACGAACTTTCATCACTTTAAATTTGGTGATGTCGCCGCCAAATTCGTGAAGGCGTTTCGCTGCCCAAGGTGACATGATTGAGCGAAGGTAGCGCTGCTCAATACCGTAGTCCTTTTTCAGAATCTCGCCATCTTCGGTCGCTTTGAATA
>NZ_JAWOTD010000137.1:0-1261 GCF_033338715.1 Vibrio sp. Vb1337
AAACCACCTTAATCACTAAAATCAACGCATAGTAAAAATGCCACGCGTTGCGAATCCCTCTTGAGCAGTTTGTTAGTTTGCAAACCCAAAGCGTTGATTTTAAGTCATTTTAAACTTTGCAAACAATAAACTTTATGTGCTTTGATGCACTCAAGTCAGGCGTAGTCTAAAAGCGGCTAGTCAATGAAACCACGTGGAACAAACAACGCCGCAAAAAAACGACTCACAACACCAAAAAGCGCTTTTGGAAAACCAACCTCACAATGCTGACTTTCAACAAAGCCACTGAAACAACATGAACTTACCACACTAGAGAAAACGCCATCTCAGCGAGTAAATCGGCTTTCGTACCAACAAACTCAACGAGCAGAGTTTCAGCAAAAAAGCTCAACTCAGTTAACCCAAAAAGTCGCCGCACCAAAGAACAAATCAACCGTTGAAACGATGCCAATTTTGAATTTTCACCACGCTAGTTAACACTGAAATTGAACGCCGATACACCAGTTTCAACTTTGAGCTTTTACCACTAGATTTTGCGATATAGCTGCGTTTTTCCTCTTGCAAACTAACGCCCTGCTAAGGGGTGAGCAACGCAGTACAAAAGCCGCCGCAAACCACCTTAATCACTAAATTCAACGCATAGTAAAAATGCCACGCGTTGCGAATCCCTCTTGAGCAGTTTGTTAGTCGCGAGGCACCGAGCGACAATTTTAAGCCGAACTAAACTTTGCGAACAACAAACTTTATGTGCTTTGATGCACTTAAGTCAGACGTAGTCTCAAAGCGGCTACTCAATGAAACCACTTGGAACAAACAGCGCCGTAGAAAACGGACTGACAACACCAAAAAACGCTTTTGGAAAGCCAATCTCACAGTGCGAACTTTCAACAAAGTCACTGAAACCACGTGGAACTTACAACACCAGAGAAGACGACTTTTCAGCGAGTAGATCTGCTTTTGAACCAACAAACTCACCGGGCAGAGTTGCAACCAAGAACAAACGCTCGATTGCCCAGTTCTGTCAGCGCCAAAGAACAAAAAACCGCTTGGACACTTGCAAAACTTTGGATTTGAAACAGCTGAAACTGAGTTTTGACCATCGATGAAGAGCCTGCATAGCAAACAATCATCAGCCAAATTTTAAGCTTAGAAACATGATTTTGATTGCTAGCTTTTTCTGGCGACTAACGCCTTGTTAAGGTGTGAGGCACGCAATAGCGAAGCCGCCGCATAACACCTTAACCACTAAAACTAACGCATA
>NZ_JAWOTD010000138.1:0-1261 GCF_033338715.1 Vibrio sp. Vb1337
CCAAATCAAGGCTGAATGTTCATAATCAGGTGTTGTGCGCCGATAGGTCGCGTGAATTTGTGCCAGCGGAAAGCGCACTAGTGCTTCTTTGACCATCGCCAAACCAATCCCTCCGTTTCCGCCGACGATCAAAATGTTCATCACAAATGCTCCAAATCCGCGATATAGCGTTCAGCCGTCTCAAGGATCGCTTGCCGTTGCGAAGCTTCCATATTGTCCCAAGACCGGAAAATCATGCCGATGCGTGGATTGGTAGCGAGTCGCTTTTCATGCTTGTCCATAAATCGCCAATAAAGACTATTAAACGGACAAGAGCCTTCACCACTGCGCGCCTTGTTGTCATAGTGGCAACCTTTACAGTAATCGCTCATTTTGTTGATGTACGACCCGCTTGCGGCATAAGGCTTGGTGCCAACAATGCCACCATCGGCGAACAATGCCATACCGCGTGTATTGGGCATTTCTACCCACTCAATCGCATCGACATAAATGCCTAGATACCAAGCATCTACTTGGTCAGGATTCATCTCGGTGAGCAAACAAAAGTTGCCCGTCACCATCAAACGCTGAATATGATGGGCGTAGGCATAATCGAGAGACTGGCCTATTGCATTACGCATACAAGCCATCTTGGTTTTTCCTGTCCAAAAGTAGTCGGGTAAATCACGTGATGCTTCGAGCTCATTTTTCTGCGGATACTGCGGCATATTCGCCCAGTACACACCCCGAATGAATTCCCGCCAACCTAAGATCTGACGAATGAATCCTTCTACCTGCGCAATATCGATGTGTTTGTTTGATTGGTACGCACTAAGTGCAGCATCTATTACCTCTTTGGGGTGCAGTAACTTACTGTTCATCGAGAACGACAAACGACTGTGGTACAAACTCCATTTGGATTCGTGCTCCGCCGTCATCGCATCTTGAAACCGACCAAAATGAGGGAGACAAACCTGACAAAAATGCGCGAGTAAAGATAGGCTTTGAGCGCGATTCACTGGCCATAACAAATCACCATTGAGTGAACCAATGGTCGAGATCTTGTGTCGCGTTAATCGCTCTACAATCTCGTCAACATTCAGGCTAAACATCAGCGGTTTGGGTAATTGCTCGATATCTTTCACTTTCAGTTTATTACGGTTGTTGGCATCGTAATTCCACTTTTCACCCACTGGCTTACCGTCTTGCATCAAAATATCAAAGCGCTTGCGCATCCGTCGGTAAAAGTGCTCCATCATGATGTGTTTACCTTGCGGGAACT
>NZ_JAWOTD010000139.1:0-1259 GCF_033338715.1 Vibrio sp. Vb1337
AACTCTTTTCTTTTAACACTTCCATAACCTCTGTGCTAATAAAATGTAAAATCCTAAAATTACCCACCAGCCTGTAATTGTTTTATGGATAATTATCTCGCCTTGCTTTTTACACGTATCGTTCACAATTGGCAATATGCAGCAGAAGCTTATTGATGAAATAATCGATATTTCATTGACGGGTGCTAATTTTTTGCACGATAGCAAACGATTGCCATTTGCTTAATGTATGAATTCTGTATCTCGATGTGTTCTTGGGTGATAAATCACGTTTGTTGAAATTAAGTTAATGTTAATGGCTTGTTCAACGGTGGAGTTGAGGAAGGGCTTTGGTTTTTTGGTTTGATATTTATAACAATAATTAGCTAACACGCTCACATTTTGGTTCGTGCGGGCATCTGAATGTTAAATTTTTTACATTCTTGCGTTTTTAAATCTTGTAAATGTAATGCTAACAAAAGGCGGTGTGGCTTTTCCAAGCCTCCTAGTCGCCCATGATGCGTGACTCTCTTAAAGGAATTCACGAACAACAATGAAAATGACAAAGTTTTAGAGGGTAAGCCATTATGATGAACCTTGCTGCTGCCTTGCAGAGAAATGCTGCAAGTAAACCGAATAAAACGGCCTTGATATGTGGTGATAAAAAATTCACATACGCAGAATTTGACGCGATTGCAGGTAAGATCGCGACTTCGATGATTAAAGCGGGCGTCAAACCGGGAGACCGAGTGGCGTTATCGTGCCCGAATTTGCCTTTCTTTCCTTTCGTTTATTTTGCGGTTCAGAAGGCGGGTGCCGTTACCGTTCCGCTGAACGTGTTGCTCAAATCTAGAGAAATCAAATACCACCTAGAAGATTCGAAAGCGAAGTTTTACTTCTGTTTTGAAGGAACGCCCGAACTGCCAATGGCGAAAGAAGGCATGAAAGCGTTTAAAGAGGTGGATGCGTGTGAAACGATGATCGTAATGACGCAAGATCAAACGCAAAAAGAGTACCAAGGTTTACCGACACTGACGTCTTTTATAGAAGATATCGAACCTTTGGCGGATTACGTTGCTCGCGATGCGGATGACACTTGTGTGATTTTGTATACATCAGGCACAACGGGACTGCCCAAAGGAGCAGAGCTCACGCAGCAAAACATCGTAATGAATGCGCTTGTGGCTCAGAACATCATGGCGAGTCAGGCTGATGATGTTCATCTAGTAACGTTGCCACTGTTTCATACATTCGGTCAAACCGTGCACCTCAATGCTAGC
>NZ_JAWOTD010000140.1:0-1256 GCF_033338715.1 Vibrio sp. Vb1337
GACAAATACGGCCATTTAAGCGGTGACGAAGCGCTTGTCGCTGTTGCCGACACGGCAAAATCGCTGACTGACGAACGAATAACCTTAGCGCGAATCGGTGGTGAGGAATTTGCGTTGGTGACTGCCTCTCTATCTGAAAAAGAAGCTGAAACGCTTGCAAAGGCGATTTGCAGCTGTGTTTACGATCGACCTGTTTTACTCAATGGGCAAGCGATCCATGTCAGCGTGAGTTTGGGTTGCGCCTATTATCGCGAGTTCAAAGGCATCATAAACTTGCACGAAGCCGACCAACTCATGTACTGCGGCAAAATGAATGGTAAAAACTGCGCGATGTTCAAAGTGATCGATAAAAGCAAAGTTGAGCCTCTTCTTCGTCAGGTGCCTTAAGTTTTTGCGTAGTGAATCGCTATTTCGATTTTTCCTCTTGCTATACTCAATTGAATTTCAAGTTTTTATTGCCGCTTTTCGTTTCTGAGATTAGCTCAAAGACTTAGAGGAAAGTTATGCCAAAAGCTGTCGCCGCTCTGTTTTTCCTGCTCTTCACTTCACTTTCGTATGCCGAAAGTGCTTTCGATATTGTCCAAAAATCAGACCAAGCAATGAGGGGGAAATCCAGTTATAGCGAGGCAACCATGGAGATCGTTCGTCCTGATTGGACACGCTCTATGACGATGAAAAGTTGGACAAAAGGCACGGAGTTGTCGCTCGTGTTGGTAACCGCGCCAGCCAAAGATAAAGGCAGCGCATCGCTAAAGCGTCATAGAGAAATGTGGAATTGGGTGCCGAGTATTGAGCGCATAATTAAAATCGCGCCTTCTATGTTGAGCCAATCTTGGATGGGGTCGGATTTTACTAATGATGATCTGATCAACCAATCATCAATCGTTGTGGATTATCAACACGCTTTACTCGGCAATGACAGCTTTGAGGGGGATAAAGTCTGGGTCATTGAAGCGACGGCTAAACCTGATGCGCCTGTTGTTTGGAACAAAGTTACGTTGTGGATTTCTCAGTCGACGTATTTGCAACGCAAAGTGGAATTTTATGATGAGTTCGATGAACGGGTGAATGTGTTGACGACTTACGACGTTAAAGAGTTAGGCGGTAGAAAGATAGCGACGCGAATGGAGATGAAACCCGTCGATAAACCGGGGAATAAAACCATTTTTACCACGCATCAGGCACAGTTTGACTTCGATATAAATGATGACTTTTTCTCGCTGCAGCAAATGAAATCCCTGCGTGATTAACTTGCG
>NZ_JAWOTD010000141.1:0-1254 GCF_033338715.1 Vibrio sp. Vb1337
GGATGAGCCAGTATTTTTATTTACCTGTATAACTGAACAATACTGTATATGAGAACAGTATATACTGTTTCTTTATACAGTAAAGATGAGCAGGAATATTTTTATCTAACAGGTTATTTTTTGTGATGAGGTGGGAAAAATGAGTCGAAGTCTCGACAACGACTCATTGAAATTGAAAGGGTTATGGGCGAGTTGGATTGATCGTCAGTGGCTCTAGTGTCACGACAGCATTAACACTTGCTCCTGGGTGATCGACATACGACGTGTCTTGCATCAACGTGTAGAAAACGTCAACAAAGTCATCATCGTTGGTAAGCACACCATCTGGAATTGCATCGATGATCTTGTTTGTGATTTGTGGGATGACTGCGTATGCCTGAACTTGCGGATCTGGGATGGCTTTCAGAACTTCTTCAGCCACTTGCACCAATAGTTTCGCCAGCTGTTTGTAGTCTGTGCCGTCATCTTGCTCCATCAGAACAATATCTGCAGCGCCCCAGCGGTAGCGAGACAGTGAATGATGATTTGATTTGGGTAGTAATCTTGGTTGTCGTAATCCAAGTAAGGAAGTTCTACCAGATCAATTGTCGGCTCGTCGCGGCTTGGATTGACACCTGTCACGATCGCGTAAACCTCTGCTTTGCCAGAGATCCACGGTTCTTTGTCATCCGCTAAGCGAATTTTCTTCAGTTGAGTTGTTTGAATCGGAGCGACATCACTTGTCGCTGCGCTTTGTAGCATTGGTGAAGATTGTTTTTGACTCTCTGAATAATAAGGCTGAATTAGAGCTGGCTGACCCAGCTTTTTCATTTCTGCCTGCATCGCCTGTAAGCCTGCTTTGAGCTCTGCAGAGCTGTTGTTATCGACAACTAGAACGGGAACGTCAGGAAGCTGATACACATCAAGTTGATGAATTTGCCCGTAAACGTCAAACGCTTCGATGTATTGCCAGCTTTCATCATCACCGCTTGGTTCAAAGGCAAAGAGTGGTGCAACGTCGCCATTGAGCCATGCTCCTAGCATTTTTTCGTTGGCTAAGCGCACTTCTAGCAATTGATCTGAGAATTCAGTAATGCCTTTCCAGCTACGAATTTGAGCGTCGGCTTCAACGAGCTGTTGGCTAAATTCTGCAGTAGGGTTTTGCTCAATGAAAGAGGAGACAGGAACATTGGTTTGTTGAGCTGTAATATCTCTTCTCAACATAGGCTCAATTGCCGTATAGTTTTCGCTCAGTTGTTGAGCAAGTTCCCGTTT
>NZ_JAWOTD010000142.1:0-1254 GCF_033338715.1 Vibrio sp. Vb1337
CGTAGGGTTAGGCGTATTGCTGAAAGACAGCGTGAATGGGGAAGGGTTGAAGAATCGTTTAGAAAATGTCTTCCGATTGCCACAAGACCGCGTATTCGACAACAGCAATATCTACAATCAAGCCATGAGAGTATTTGATCACACGTTCGCCATCGCTGGCACGTTAGGCAACATTACTCTTATCATTGCTGTATTTGGTCTTTTCTTTGCAACCCTAGCAGGAGAACTCTCTCGTCAAAGACACTTCTCGCTGCTGAGATGCATGGGTGTTTCTGGCAAAGAGTTGGTTGCCTTGGGGGGCTTGCAACTGTTCGCCTTTGGTGCCATTTCTGCGATTATAGCAGTACCGTTAGGATTGGCCTTGGCCCACCTAATTGTTGATATCATCATTAAACAATCTTTTGGTTGGTCACTCGAACTGCAAACCATTCCTTGGGAATATGCACAAACTATCGCTTGGGCAATGCTCGCGATTATGATCGCCGGGGCGTTACCTGTAATTCGAATGATTAAGAGTACGCCAATGAAGTCGTTGAGGGATGCGTTGTAGTGGAAAAACAAAACTCTAAAAAACGCATTTTTGCTTCGATGCTGATCGTTGTCGTTTTTGCCATGTTGACTGGAGCGACGTTGTATTCAACTTTTTGGCTAGAGCCTACTGCTACCCAAGAAAACGAAATTAATTCGGTACTGACGCGAGAAAATAAAACCATTTTTGAGCCCGTTTTACGGGACGAGCATGTCTCATTGCCTTCAGACTTTCGCTTCCATCCTGAATATCAACATGAATGGTGGAACTACTTTGCGAAGCTGCAAGATAAGCAAGGTCGTACTTACAACGTGCAGTGGAGCTATTTTCGCGTCGCCACCGATGAACGAGAAACCAGCGGTTGGCAGAACCCTCAATTGTACATTTCACATGTTGTCGTGAGCCATGGTTCGCATGTGTGGAAAGAACAGCGTGTTGCGCGTGGTGGTATTGGTCAAGCTGGCATGACAAACCGACCATTCCGTTTATGGATAGATAACTGGACTTGGCGCTCATTAGGCTCTACACCATTTCCAGGCAACCTCAATGTTACAACGGACACATTCGGACTCGAACTGAATACCATGACAAGCGGGCCGTTTGTGGTAAATGGAGACAAAGGCTTTCAAGTTAAACATGCACTGCAATCTGTGGCGTCGTTTAGCTTTAGCGCACCGTTTCTTAATGTAAAAGGTACATTGAACTTAAATGGCCGCCTCATCCCC
>NZ_JAWOTD010000143.1:0-1246 GCF_033338715.1 Vibrio sp. Vb1337
TCTAAGTCACGGATCTCACCGACCATCACCACATCCGGGTCCTGACGTAAGATCGCACGTAGACCACGCGCAAATGTCATGTCGACTTTCGGGTTAACTTGGGTCTGGCCAATGCCATCGATATCAAATTCGATTGGGTCTTCCACCGTCAGAATGTTGCGCTCGTTGCTGTTGATTTCTTGCAAGCCGGCGTACAAAGTGGTCGATTTACCAGAACCCGTAGGGCCGGTCACCAAGATGATACCGTGTGGGCGACCAATGAGGTGACGGAAGTTGTCGTGTACCGAAGGAGTCATGCCCAAACTGTGCAGGTCAAGGCGCGTTGCGTTTTTATCTAACAGACGCATTACCACTCGTTCACCGTGAGAGGATGGCATGGTAGAAACACGTACGTCGACCGCTCGGCCACCAATACGTAGCGAGATACGACCATCTTGAGGCACACGCTTTTCAGCAATATCGAGCTTCGCCATAACTTTCACACGAGACACCAATAACGGCGCAAGCTTACGACTTGGCGTCAAGACTTCGCGCAGAACGCCGTCGACACGGAAGCGGATAGAAAGCGTCTTTTCAAACGTTTCGATATGGATATCGGACGCACCTTCTTTGATCGCTTCACCCAACATGGCATTAATCAATTTGATGATTGGCGCATCGTCTTCCGACTCTAACAAGTCCTCGTCATGCGGCAGCTCTTCTGCCAACGAGAAGAAATCGTCACTGTCGGCACCGATATCTTCCATCAATTGACGAGCTTCTGATGAATCACGTTGATACGCTTCAGTCAGCTTTTTATCGAAGGATTCTTTATCGATGGCTTGAGGAACGAAGCTGCGCTTAAGCACACGACGTACTTCAACCAGAGCCGCAGGATTTAGCGGCTCCACGTAGTAAAGAATTGGAGGACGCTCAGGATGCTCAGTCTCCAAAACCAGTTTAAAGCGATTGGCAAAACTGAATGGCAGACGACGCATACTTGGCGCAGTGTCTAACATATCTACCATTAGTTCTTTTCCATTTGATCGATAAACGCTTGAATTTCAGCAGGATGCTTACGATCTTGGCCAAATGCTGGGATCACAGGGATCTTCTCATCTGGCATCAATTTCAAGCCTTGGTCAGCTTTGTAAAGCTGCTCTGCACGAATAAAGTTGTATTTGCGCTGAGTGATACCATCTGCGGTCATACCATCACGGATGATGGTCGGCTTAATGAAGACCATCAAGTTACGTTTTTCGGTTTG
>NZ_JAWOTD010000144.1:0-1244 GCF_033338715.1 Vibrio sp. Vb1337
ACTGTGGAAGCGGCGCAAGCGCTGCGAGCACACGACATGAAGCGTATGGGCGAGCTGATGGCCGAGTCTCATGCCTCGATGCGCGATGATTTCGAAATTACGGTAAAAGAAATCAATACGCTGGTGGAGATAGTCAAAGAGGTGATCGGTGATCAAGGCGGCGTGCGCATGACTGGCGGTGGCTTTGGTGGTTGCATCGTGGCACTTGTACCGCCAGCACTGGTTGATGATGTGAAAGCGGCAGTTGAAGCGAAGTACCAAGCGGCTACGGGCTTAAAAGAGTCGATTTATGTTTGCCAAGCCAAAAATGGTGCGGGTTTGGTTGAAGTGCTGTAAGGAATGATGATGAAAGCCTATTTTCAACAACTAGAACAAGCGATGGCGCAAACGCCGTCGTTTGATGGCCAAACTGCGAATCTGATTCATTTGACCAACGCGAATGGTATGACAGCGTCGTTTATGGATATCGGTGCGACGTGGTTGAGTTGCACATTACCGGTAAATGGTGAAAACCGTGAAGTGTTGTTGCGCTCACCAAATATGGCTGAACACATGAAGCAAGACGCTTACTTCGGTTCCATTGTTGGCCGCTTTGCTAACCGAATTGCGAAGGGGCAGTTTGAGATAGACGGAGAGAAGTATCAACTTGGTATCAATAACGGTGAAAACTCACTGCACGGTGGCCTAGAAGGGTTTGATAAACGCCGCTGGAAGATTGAAGAGCAAAATGATCAACAGGTCACTTTTTCACTTCGCTCACCGGACGGTGACCAAGGCTATCCGGGAAATCTCGATGTGAAGGTGACGTACACGCTCACTGACGAGAATGAACTAGCTATCGCCTATGATGCTAAGACCGACAAAACATCACCAGTGAATTTAACCAATCACGCCTACTTTAACTTGGCTGGTGAGGCGAGCCGCGCGAAAAGTTTGGATCATACTTTACAGCTCAATGCTGGGCATTACTTGCCAACGGATGCGGGGTTAATTCCTACCGGTGAACAAAAGCCAGTTTCGGGCACCAGTTTCGACTTCACCGAGCCAAAATCGATTGGCCAAGAATTTCTTGCCGAGCAAGATCAGAAAACTGCTGGTGGCTACGATCACGCCTTTGTATTCATGCCTGAAGTGACCGATGGCGTATCTGTCGCTGCGGTTTTAATTGCACCAAAAGAAGATGTGGTGATGAAGGTGAAAACCACCAAGCCTGCCATCCAGTTTTATTCAGGTAATTTCTTAGC
>NZ_JAWOTD010000145.1:0-1242 GCF_033338715.1 Vibrio sp. Vb1337
GCGGAGCGCATGCTGCGAGATGACACCATGTTTTGGGTGGTGAAGCCGCGCATTGGCCGTGATGGCGTCTCTGGTTTGGAAACCCTTCTCTCCGGTGCTTACATTCAATTGCAACCGGGCAGTTCTGAAGTCGAAAAAGATCATTTCGCAGTTCTGGATGTGCCACCTGTCGCTTCGCCTGACGCAGAAGGTCTGCGCATTGTCTTGACTCACCGTGAAGCAGGTAAGCTTGGTGTAGGTGACCCGGTTATTTATAAAGGCTTTACGGTTGGGCGAGTAGAGAAAACCAGCTTTGACGTAGATACGCGCCGTGCTCTTTACCAACTTTTCATCTTTAAGCCTTACGACAGTTTAGTGCGCACTCGCACCAAATTCTGGCTCAATTCAGGCCTCGATCTACAGTTGAATGCGGAAGGGTTTGAAGTGAAATTTGGCTCGCTTGAAAGCCTTCTTACTGGTGGCGTCACCTTTGATAGCATTCCTGGAATGGAGTCAGGCGAAGCTCTTACCAAAGACATGACGAACTTCCGTTTGTACGATGATGTTAAACAAGTACGCGAAGGCATGTACGACGAATACATCGAATTCGTAATGCTATTCGAAGAGTCCGTTCGTGGCCTAAAACGCAAAGCTCCGGTTGAATACCGAGGCCTGCGCATTGGTACAGTAATGAGAGTGCCTATGCGTCTTCCAACTCCAGAAGAGCATTTCTCGGCGAAGAGAATTCCGGTGTTAGTCCGTATTGAGCTTGGCCGTGTATACGGTGATGTTGAGTCCCACTCGATGGAAATGTTCAAAGAGAAACTAAAAGACGAGTTTGCAAAAGGGCTTCGCGGCACACTAAAAACCGGGAATTTGTTGACTGGTGCACTGTACATTGATGCGGATTTTTATCCAGACGATACGCCATATGAGGCAAACACGTATGAAGGGCTAGACGTATTCCCTACAATGCGAGGTGGCTTTGCACAGGTTCAGCGCCAAGTAAATGACTTCTTAAACAAGCTTAATAACTTACCAATGGAAGATACATTAACGTCTCTGAACGCAACGTTGAAAACGTCTGAGCGCACCTTGGCGTCCGCAGAAAAAGTGGCGAATAGCATAGATAAGCTCTTAAGCCAAAAAGACACACAAGAGATCCCTGCAGATATTCGCCAAAGCGTGCAGCAACTGCAAAAAACGCTGGAGGGATACGGCCGTAACTCGACAATGTACAGTGAGATGGAATCGACATTGAAA
>NZ_JAWOTD010000146.1:0-1242 GCF_033338715.1 Vibrio sp. Vb1337
AAAACGTGCTTCAATCGGTATATTGACGATTTGTTGCAAACTTGTACTGGTTCGTTTCACTGATTGATCACTGAACTACCTGATTTTCTTTCGTGGCGTGAACTGGCTCAATTCTCAATTCGTGTAGGTTGAGGGAATCGATTCAATTAAGAGAGGGAATATGAGATGGGTAAGAAACTAAGCGAAAGCCCAACGTCGATGTTGAGCTTTAGAACGTATTCAGAGGAGGATTAGCGAGTCTGTTTAAGCTCGGCTAATACTTCGTGCAGTGAAGGCACGATAGCGTGACCAAATTGTTTCACCTCATCGCAAGGTTCAACCAAGTCCGGAATTTGATAAGTGACCATGTTTGCCGCTACAGCGGCGCGAACACCGTTATTGGAATCTTCAAAGGCCAGACATAGGCTTGGTTCTACATCCAGACGGTTCGCTGCCAGCAAATAGATTTCTGGATCGGGTTTGCCGTGGCTCACTTCGCAGCCTGTCGTTAGGTTATCGAAGTATTTGCTCAACCCTGCTAATTCCAGTTTGATTTTTGCCACTTCTTTCGCGGTAGATGTCGCGACCGCGATAGGTAAACCTTGCGCTTTCAACCACTCCAGCAACTCAACAACGCCATCTTTTACAGGGATGGCTTGGTGTTTGACAACTGCGTTGTAACGAGTGCGCCATTCAAGATGTAGGCGGTCTAAATTCTCGCCGTAGGCTTTGCGGAAAATCGTCTCAATTCCTGCCGCATTGCGGCCAATGATCGATAGGTAAACATCTTCATAAAACGGAAGGTTTTGTACTTCACATGCTTCTTGGAAAATACGCATACAGACGCGTTCAGTATCAAGAAGTAAACCATCCATATCAAAAATAGCAGCTTGGTATTTCATTACATTACAGGCTTGTTGAGTGAGGGAACACATTCTGGCATAAGCCGACGTAATTTTCTCGGAAATTTACTTTTCTGTTTGTCGCAGCTGTATAAATCGGGTGCGGTCTTATTCGATAGGGTGACTTTATGGCTCTAAAACAAAAATGGTGACAGCGCAGCGTTAATCATTCTAATTAATCAATATTATCTTATTGGTATTGTTTATGTTTTCGTGGTTTATCAATTATAAATATTGATTGTTTAAATGTTTTGGATTATTCCCGTAGAGTTTTTATAAAACTATCTCTAGTTAAAGCGTGAAACTTGTCGTAATTCATTACTTGGTTTTTAGGTTATTGAGTTGAATTTTTTTTTTATCA
>NZ_JAWOTD010000147.1:0-1241 GCF_033338715.1 Vibrio sp. Vb1337
TGTGGTTTTGGGCGGTTTTGGTTTGATCGTGCTTCGTAGCCGAAAGTCAAAAGCAAAAGTCACAGCAAACAACGACGAGAAATGGGACGAGCAAAAAGAAGCGCGTTTAAAAGCACTGCTTGAAGAAGAGAATAACGGAGATAATAAGTAATGACTCTATTTTGGATTTCCACCGTTATTCTGACGTTGATTGCTTGTGCGTTAGTTGCGCTGCCTCTTCTGAAGCAGAAAGCAAACAACGACGACATCTTACGTGATGAGTTGAACAAAGCTTTTTATAAAGATCGTCTTTCTGAGCTTCAAGAAGAAACAGAAGAAGGTCTTGTCGAGAGTCAAGAAGATCTGATTTCTGATCTTAAGCAGTCACTTTTGGATGATATTCCTGCACAGAAAATGAGTCAGGAAACCAAAGTCTCGCCGATGGCAGTGCTTATTCCTTCTGTGATTCTTACGGTTGCGTTAAGTTACGGGCTTTATTACAAGTTTGGCGCATCTCAAGATGTTGTGAAATGGCAAGAGGTTACGTCTAACTTGCCAGAGCTTTCTAAGAAGCTGATGTCGTCGTCGTCTGAACCTCTGAGCGATGATGAAATGGCTGATTTAACGTTAGCACTGCGCACGCGCCTGCATTATCAGCCAGAAGATTCAACCGGTTGGTTGCTACTCGGTCGTATTGCATTAGCGAACCGCGATGTGACGACAGCCATCGATTCTATGAAAAAGTCGTATGCTCTTGAGCCAAAAGATCCTGACGTTATGTTAGGTTACGCTCAGGCGTTAATGCTTTCTCAAGACGAGATGGACCAAGCAACGGCTCGTTCTTTACTTGGTAAGCTCATGCAACAAGATTACGTGGATTTACGCGTGTTCTCATTGCTCGCATTTGATGCATTTGAACGTAAAGATTACCCAGCAGCAATTAAATACTGGGGCATCATGCAGCAGATGATCGGTCCTGACGATAGCCGATACGAAAGCCTTTCACGCAGTATCGACCATGCACGCAAACAAATGGGTGAAGTGGTTTCTCCGGATAAAAGCGTGGCAGTAACGATTAATGTCGCACCTGAAGCACAACTTGATCCTAACGCGGTATTAATTGTCTCAATTCATCGTGCTGATGGTTCACCAATGCCGGTTGCAGCCGCTCGCTATCCACTTGGTTCGTTCCCACGAACAGTGGTGCTAGATGACGGTAACGCGATGATGCAAGGGCAAAACCTATCATCGTTAGAAAAACT
>NZ_JAWOTD010000148.1:0-1241 GCF_033338715.1 Vibrio sp. Vb1337
CGCGCAAGCTCATTCAACTTTTCAAAGCCCGCTTTCGGCATAAATACTTCACCACGAACCTCAAGACGAGCTGGCCAGTCATCACCCCTCAGCTTCAGAGGAATGGCATTAATGGTGCGCACGTTTTCAGTGATGTTTTCACCCGTAGTACCATCACCACGCGTTGCCGCTTGAACTAAAATACCGTTTTCATACAACAGACTCACGGCTAAGCCATCTAGCTTTGGTTCACAACAATACTGCTTAATGCTTTCTCCACCGATTCGGTCTTGAGCACGTTTATGGAAGCTGTCGAGTTCACTGTCGTCGAATGCGTTATCCAATGACAACATTGGGACTTCGTGTGTCACCTGACTAAATTCAGAAAGCGGCTTACCACCCACTCGCTGACTTGGCGAATCAACCGTCACTAAATCAGGATGTTGAGCTTCAATTTCTAGCAGTTCACGCATTAGGCGATCGTATTCTGCATCTGGAATCTCTGGATTATCTTCCACGTAGTAGCGAACGGCGTGGTAGTGCAACGACTCTTTGAGTTCTTCTAGCCGTTGATGTACTGATTCAGACATAGTAAAGCCCCGTATATTGTCAATCGATGAGGTTGGGAATCCATGAAAAAGGGCTCCAATCGGAGCCCTTTTATAATTGGGTAGTAAGATTATGCGTTAGCTGCATTAAACTCAACTATTTGGCGTCGATAAGCAGCTAAACGGTCAGGAGTCATTAAGTTTCTCTTGTCATCGAGAACATTTCCTCCCATATCATCCGCAATCTGCTGTGCAGTTCTCAACATCAAGTTGAAGTTTTGCTCAGCTTCGCCATAGCAAGGCAACGTCATAAAGAAGGAAATGCCTTTCGTCGAAAACTCTGCGGGATCACCATGCTCAAGTGTGCCCGGATGCATCATGTTAGCCACACTGAACAGCACTTTACCGTTACCAGATAAATCAACATGACGATGGAAGATATGCATCTCGCCATAGATAAGACCATTTTGCTGCATACTGTCAAAAAGTTCAGTGCCAATAAATGGCTCTTCGCCCGCACAATGAACATTCAACACGATCACTTGCATTTCCGGCTCTAGCTTTGGTTCTTCTGGTTGTTCAACAACGGCAGGAGCCACTTCTTCAACCATTTCCATCTCTTGTTTAGGCGTATCAAATGCAGAAGGCATAATCTCTTCTTCAATCACCTCGTGCATTGGCTCTTCGACTTCAGACGGTTGAATTGCTACATCT
>NZ_JAWOTD010000149.1:0-1239 GCF_033338715.1 Vibrio sp. Vb1337
GATTTCAATACCTGCGGAAGTGCCCGCATCGGTTAGGTCAATAAAATCGGTTTGTGAAGGCGCACTGCTTTCGTTGAGCGACAACACATCCACACGTTTGGCTTGAGCATTGACCACGTAGAGTTTGTCCGTGCACGCATCATAGTTCACGATTTCTGCGGCAGAAGTATCAAACGGCGCATCGGCGATAGATGACCCAACAAACGTCAAACCTTGGATTGAGGTTTCCCCAACAGCAGGTGAACTGATCGGCTTACATTGTGCACTGAAAGATGCGATAACATCGTTCTGTTGCGATGAACACGCGATGGCGAGCGTCGATAACGCCATTGCACCTATTGCCTTAAGTGGGGTGGTCATGATATCTCCTTATCAATCCGATATACTGTCGCTCAATGCATGATTTTCAGATATCTATTCATTCACTGCAGTGGACGATAATAGAACATTGATTGACGTGTGATTTGGTAAGGCTCTGAATATATGTATGATTTATGACTCTTATATGGGCTTTTTATGAAACAAATGTGTCATTGGCGAGATTGCGATGGCATTAGGATTTGGAATGAAAATGGAACTACAACAATTTCTTGATGCGCTGGCATCGTCACCTGAAAAGATTGAATTTGAAACGACGATGGCGGTGATTGAAGACAATTACGATTTTACGCCCGCTGCATTTACGAATGGCAATACGCAAAATGACGCGAATGAAAACAACGGTTCGTGCAAAATTTTTGCATTCGGCTTATTGAACACTCTCGATAAAGAAGCGACGTTGGCGTGTTTTGGTCGTTTCTACCGTGAGGACGTACTGCTTCACCCAGAAAACAACGATCACCAAAATATCCGCAATTTCATGGTGACGGGGTGGGAAGGCATTCAATTTGAGACTTCTGCGCTTACCGCAAAATAGTTATCATTTTAGAATCGCGTTACATGAAGAAGCCAGTCGTATTATGCGACTGGCTTTTTTTCTAAACACTTGCGGCATAAACAAAGCTGATCGGGCTCCGGCTTAGGCAAGTCACGAGGCTCAATACCAAAACACCAACACGTTTCTTTTCCTGCCGCAATATCGCAGTGAGCTTGCGAATCGCATTCAGGACAGCGGTGGGTGGAATCTTCTCCGGTGATTTGCTCGATAATGGTTTCTCGTTGGAGTTCGGTTTTGTCTTTCCATTGGATGATTTCATCCATCGTTCGGTGACAGCCAGAACAAATTCCAGCGTTATTCTT
>NZ_JAWOTD010000150.1:0-1237 GCF_033338715.1 Vibrio sp. Vb1337
AGTCCGAGCTACATTGCGCAGCTCAATCAACAGGGGCATCCTGCTGCTGAGCAGCTATCTAAACTCAAGTCCGACATCGACCGCCCATTAGCGTCGATTCTGACTCTAAACACTATTGCTCACACTATCGGTGCAGCAACAGCAGGTGCACAGGCGGCCGTCGTATTCGGCAGCGAAGCACTTGGCATCTTCTCTGCTGTGCTCACACTGGCGATCTTGGTTCTCTCTGAAATCGTACCGAAGACCATCGGTGCAACGTACTGGCGTCAGCTTGCACCAGCAGCGGCGGTATCGCTACGTTGGATGGTATGGGCGCTAACGCCGTTTGTATGGTTTTCAGAGCAAATCACCAAGCGTTTGGCTCGTAACCACGAAGCACCAAAAATGCGTGATGAACTTTCTGCGATGGCGATTTTGGCACGCGAAAGTGGTGAATTTGCAGAAGGCGAATCTAAAATCTTAAGCAACCTGCTAGGGATTCAAGATGTGCCTGTCACACAAGTCATGACACCTCGCCCTGTTGTCTTCCGCGTTGACGCAACAATGACCATCAATGAGTTTCTGGACAAGCACAAAGACACACCGTTCTCACGTCCGCTGGTATACAGCGAGCAGAAAGACAACATCATCGGCTTTGTGCATCGTCTAGAACTGTTTAAGATGCAGCAATCAGGCAGTGGTCAGAAACAACTCGGTGCGGTCATGCGTCCAATCCAAGTGGTTCTGAACAATACAGCGCTACCAAAAGTATTCGATCAAATGATGACGCACCGCCTACAACTGGCACTTGTGGTCGACGAATACGGCACCGTGCTTGGCCTTGTCACACTTGAAGACATCTTTGAGCACTTAGTTGGTGAAGAAATCATCGACGAAGCCGACAAGAGCACCGACATGCAAGAACTGGCCTACCAACGCTGGGAAAGCTGGAAAGAAATGCACGGCGTAATCGAAAGCCGCGATGACGACGACGAAGAGTTAGAAAAACAAAACGTTGAGCCAGAAACACAAGAGCCAACAAAACCAGACTCAAAAGAATCGTAACCACGTTTCTAACAAAAAAGGCATCCCCCGGGATGCCTTTTTCATATTCGCTTTCGCATTACAGTGCGATGCCGATGTTGCTCACGGCTTCTTCGCGTAGTTCTTCACGCAAGTCTTTGATCAAGTTGATATCACGTTCCGTTGCTTCACGCAGCGGACGGAAGATTGCCCACTGGACATCCCACTCTTCACA
>NZ_JAWOTD010000151.1:0-1236 GCF_033338715.1 Vibrio sp. Vb1337
AAGCATTTGATCTCAATGCTGATCTTTCAGATCTGGCACCTCTCCAAACAAAAAAGCCTCCCGATTGGGAGGCTTTTTTGTTTCTATCGTGCGAAAAAAATATATTTCAAAACTTCAAAGCACCATCAACAACACCCTACATGCTCAATCATCGATTTTGGTTGTTGTTCTGTGGGATAGCCGTTGGATTCAACGTTATTCGCATGGTGTTGCGCTGATTTTGGTTGGATAGTCGTTGGATTTTGGTTGGATAATCGTTGGACGGCACAAAACACAGCAAAAAACAGGAACGCTGTTCGAGGTGTACCTCGAAATATAGGCACACAGTTGGCGAGTTCGCCAGTAATAACACTGCGGTATCGGAAAATAAATTTTCCTCCGCCTTGCGTCATTGTGTGCCTCGATGATGACGCATCGAGATCGGACTCTACCGCTTCACTTATAGATTTTCGTTACTAACGTACCGACCGCAATATCTTGCTGTTTTTTTTGTGTTTATTAGCATCCTGACAACGAAGAACGGCTCCCGATTCGGAAGCCGTTCTTGTGTCTAAATCTGAGTTCGCACTACGAGTGTTACGTTAAATTACTCATTACTTTCTTTTAAACCAAAGCAGTCCCACTCTATCAGCAATCGACTAAAATTATTTTTTGAAAGATATTTGGCATCTACACACTTACCATCATCATCGTACAGCACAAGGAAAAAAGAACTCGATTCTAGTGTACGACCTAACGAAAGCCATTGAGCAACAATTGTCTCGTAATGTTCTTGATATGATGCGATTTCAAAGCCTTTGTTATTCGATGTTTTAAAATAAATTTTTAGTTTCACGCTTTATCCCATTTATCTCATACACATCATATTTAAGACTAGGTTTGTGTGAGCAATTGAACGTTCTTAATAGACTTAGGCCAAAAAAAACCACTATATACGCAATTGAGCACTATTATAAAGTTACATGCATATCAACACTTTGTGAGTATTGCGTTATGGCTTTGTGTAAAATAAAAAAATACGACACTTTAGTAGATGCTCATACGATTAAACTTCTCGAAAATTTAACAATGGAAATTGGAAATGAAGAAGTTGCTCTACAAGTCACTATTTTGTCATTTGAAAAACTTTGGCATCAAATGGAAATGCATGGAGAGCCCAAAAACACATTTGAATGGCTTCAAATCGAAGCAAAGAAGCTCATAATTTAAAGCAACATAACGTTGTGGTGGTGATTA
>NZ_JAWOTD010000152.1:0-1232 GCF_033338715.1 Vibrio sp. Vb1337
CATATTTCTGGCAAGATGCGCTCAAGCAAGAAGATTGGAGCTGCCAGCAGAATGAAACCAAATAATGTCTTCACGCGGTCCATCCAACCGCCGGCTTTTGGCAGCAATTTGTTGCCAAATACCGCTACGAGAATCAGCGGAATACCCATACCCATCGCCAGTGCGTAAAGCGCAATACCACCAGTCAGCAAGTCACCACTTTGTGCAACGTAGAGTAGTGCGCCCGACAGAGGTGCCGTGGTACACGGTGAGCACACCAGACCTGAGATCGCACCCATCGCGAATACGCCTGCGCTGCTGCCGCCTTGCTGTTTGTTGCTCAGGTTGTTTAGCCACGTTTGTACACTGCTTGGCAATTGCAGGGTGTACACACCAAACATGGAGAGTGCCAACGTGACGAATAAGATACTCAAACCAATCAACACATATGGGTGTTGCATCGCCGCTTGGAACTGCATGCCTGCTGATGCCACCACTAAGCCGAGAAGAGTGTAAGTTAGCGCCATGCCTTGCACGTAAACTAGGGATAAACCCAGAGCGCGGCGTTGGCTTAGCTTCCCACTACCAAGTACGATGCTGGTCAAAATTGGGTACATTGGCAGAACGCATGGCGTAAACGCTAAGCCTACACCAAGAGCTAAAAACAGCAGCGGAGTCCACCAATTGTCAGCAAGGTTCGCCGCGAGGCTGTCTTGCTCAGTGACTGGTGCTGGAGTGTTGTTTGATGACACTGACGTGCTCGCCGTTGGTGATGTCGCGCTTGTTTGGTTGTTGTTTGCTGTCGATTGAGTTGGTTTTGTTGCGACTGCGGAATCAGCAATGGAAGCCGTAAAAGCGTCTATTGGAATGATGCGAGTTTCTGGCGGGTAGCAGAATCCAGCCTTCGCACAGCCTTGATATTGCACGATTACGCGCGCGCCTTCTTGCCACTCATCAAGCGGTACATTCACAAATAAAGGCGTGGTGTAGATATGCACATCACCGAAAAATTCATCTTTATGTGGCGTGCCGTTTTCCATTTGCAGTTCGCCAAGAGAGATGTTTTCACCAGACACAGACAAGCGCTCTTGATACAGATAGTAGCCGTCACGTACCTGCCAATCGAGCATCAACTTGTCGTCTTGTTAGTAGAAGTTAAATGGGAACGCTTGGTCGACCGGAACAAAGCTGTCGCTGCTGCTACCAAAACTGTTGTTCTGGCTATTGTTAAACTGGTCTTTGCCAAATAAAGC
>NZ_JAWOTD010000153.1:0-1230 GCF_033338715.1 Vibrio sp. Vb1337
AAGCGAACCTAAGTTGCCTTGCAAAGTTTGGAAAATAGACGACAACGAAATACCAAGTTGTTGCGCTTTCTCGCGGTCAATATCCACATAGTAATGCGGTACGTTTGCGCGGAATGTACTAAAGGTGTACGCGATCTCAGGAGCTTGGTTTGCTGCCTGAATCATCTCCCCCATCACCATCGACAAGTCAGTGCGGCTACGACCTAGCGTATCTTCCAGTACAAATTCAAAACCGGAAGCAGCGCCCATACCCGGAACGGCAGGCGGCCCCATCGCAAACACGACAGCTTGAGGTAATTCCATCGCTGCTCGACCATTGATGCGAGCTGCTATCGCGTTGGCAGAATGTTCACCCCCTAGCGAGTTACGCGTTTCCCAATCATGCAGCTTAATGAACAGCGAAGCACCGTTTGACGCCGCAGCACCAGTCATAAACGAAAAGCCGTTTGCAACCGTTACGCCATCTACACCGGGTTCTTCCTCGATCATTTTCATCAAGTCGCTCGTCACCTCTTCTGTACGAGACAGAGAAGCAGAATCAGGCAACTGAACGTTGACCAACAAAATGCCTTTATCTTCTTGAGGAACGAATGCCGTTGATGTCGTCTTCGCGAAGAAAGACACCGCAGCAACCGCAACGATGAAGAACGTAACCAATAACAGAGATTTCTTAACAAGGAAGCCTGCAACTTGGCCGTAACGCGTAGTAACACGCTCTAGACCACGGTTGAATGCTTGGAACCAGTTAGCCGTGTTGCCGCCACCTTGTTTTAATACCAATGAACAAAGAGCCGGTGACAGCGTTAGCGCGTTGATTGACGAAATCACAACCGAAATACAGATCGTCAATGCGAACTGACGATACATGATGCCAGTAATACCCGGAAGCATCGCAACAGGTAGGAATACCGCCAACAGAACCAACGTTGAGGTAATGATTGGCCCAGTCACCTCTTTCATCGCTAGCAATGTTGCTTTGCGAGGTGAAATGGTTGGATCTTTCGCCATCGTGGTATCAACGTTTTCGATAACCAAAATCGCGTCATCCACCACGATACCAATCGCGAGAATCAAACCGAACAAGGTTACTGTGTTGATGGTGAATCCAGTCGCTTGCATGATGGCAAACGTACCAATCAACGAAACTGGAATCGCGACCACTGGAATTAACGTTGCTCGCGCACTGCCCAAGAATAGGTAGGTTACGGCAATAACCAGTAGAATCGCTTC
>NZ_JAWOTD010000154.1:0-1228 GCF_033338715.1 Vibrio sp. Vb1337
GTTCCACCCTGAGGTACATCAAGCATTTGGCCTAGAAGGTGAAGATGAAATTGTTGGATTTCTATACCTTGGCACACCAGGTTGTACTCCAATGAAAGTGCCAGAGCGCGATTTGTCTAAGTTTGTTGAATTTCAATAAATACATACCTAGATAACGCTTACTGTTCATTTATACAGTTTTTCCTTGATTTCTTAGGGCTACATTCGATAATGTGGCCCTAATTATTTTGATTTCCAAATCCTTATGTCTCGTCTGTTTATTGCTGAAAAACCCAGTCTAGGTCGTGCTATTGCGGCTGCTTTACCTAATCCCCAAAAGAAAGACCAAGGCTTTATCCGTTGTGGAAATGGTGATGTGGTGACGTGGTGTATTGGTCATTTGCTAGAGCAAGTTGAGCCAGACGCTTACGATGAACGCTACAAAAAATGGAACATGGCCGATCTGCCGATTGTTCCTCAGCAATGGCAACTTAGACCGAGAAAAAGTGCCAGTAAGCAGTTAACCGTGATTCGTAAATTGCTCAAAGAAGCAACTGAAGTGATTCATGCGGGAGACCCAGACCGTGAAGGGCAGCTGTTAGTTGATGAGGTTCTCGACTACTGCAAGCTTTCCAAAACTAAGAAAGAAGCGACACAGCGTTTGCTGATTTCTGACTTGAACTTACCTGCGGTGAAGCGCGCACTAAACTCAATGCGCAGTAATCGTGATTTTATTCCTCTGTCTGTTTCCGCTCTCGCGCGCTCACGGGCGGATTGGTTGTATGGAATGAATATGTCTCGCGCTTATACCTTGCTGGGACAAAAGGCTGGCTACCAAGGTGTGCTCTCGGTTGGGCGTGTGCAAACTCCGGTTCTAGGGCTTGTCGTCCGTCGAGATGAAGAAATTGAAAACTTTGTTCCGAAAGATTACTTCACGCTGCACGCATTGATCCCGTGTCAAGACCAAAATGGGGCGTTTGATATTCGCGCACGCTGGAAACCCAGTGAGGCTTGCAAACCATGGCAGGATGAAGAAGGGCGAGTATTAAATCGCAAGTTAGTCGAAAACGTCGCTAATCGGATCGCGAACCAGCCAGCGATAGTGAAGGAATCAGAGCAGAAGCAAACCAAGCAATCTGCACCATTGCCATATTCATTGTCTGCTTTGCAGATTGATGCAGCAAAGCGTTATGGCATGAGTGCGCAGCAGGTGCTAGATACTTGTCAGGCACTATACGAAAAGCACAAA
>NZ_JAWOTD010000155.1:0-1228 GCF_033338715.1 Vibrio sp. Vb1337
GACTCTGGTGTATGGCATACCGCCGATATTTGGTGCCTTAGCTCCGAGCTTAGCGTTTTTGGCGATTGCGGTGGCGTTGCTAAGAAGAAAGCTATAATCAAAGAAAAAGGAAGGCGCTATGCCTTCCTTTTTTGTTTCTAGGCGATTTATTTTGCTTTTGGCAAAACTACCACTTCAGTTTTTGCCCAGATATCGTGGAAACCACGTTTTTGCGGGTCAATTGGCACGGTTAAGTTCGCAAGACCAAAGCCTGATGTCGCAAGGCGGATTAATGCTTGAGTCGCCGTAATTGGAGCGCCGTCTTTCGCGTTTCGAATTTGCAGTTTCCAAGCGCGCATGCCTAGGGTTTGACCTGCTCGCGTCCAGAAAAAGACGAAGAAGTAAATCCAGACTACCGCCAGATAAAGTGTGAATATCGGACTCAACACCGGGTGTTTCCCTAACATATCTGCGGCATCCACATATTCTCCGTAGCTCAGCAAGCCTGCTGCATTCAAAGCAAACACCACTGCTATTACGACACCCGCCGCCATCATCTCAATGGCTAAGACAATTAGTGTGTCATAAAATAAAGCGGCCAATCGACGGAAAAATCCCGCTGGTGGAAGAGTTGTAGAAGTAGTCATAATTCCATCACTTACCTTAAAAATTGTGCGTCAGGATATAGATTCCGTCAGTCTGTGAAAAGAGAGCTAACGCACAGACTCTCCAATTACGATCAAATCTAAGAGCTTTTCACGAAGGATGATGGCTGCGCATACGCATGTTTGAGGCGTATGCTTAAAACGATGCTGATTGAATGGATCGTCAGCGCCGTGTTTTTGGGTCAGTTACCTGGTTCGAAAGTTGCGCAAGTTGATGCTTTTCATCTTCAGTAAAATGTTGGTTCAACGCGAGTTCTAATGCTTTCTCTGAAAGCTTGGTTGCTGGAGCGCTAAACAGCTTGGGATACATACTAGACAGGGCTAGTAATGCCTTTTGCAGGCGAACCTGAACTTGCAGTTGAGCTGCCCCATCATGCGCTATCGGCAAAAAGACATCATCGAATAAATCTTGGCAGTTTAACGAGGGCACAAACAATCTTGGGAAGCGAGTTTTGGTCGGCTGTTGGCTAATAAGTTCTCCCCAAAGTGAAAGCGCCCGAATCGAACGTCCCAGAACATCAATCGCAGTACCATTATCATTAACGGCAGGAGAGAGGGCCCTAGAGGCTATTTCTGCAAGTACA
>NZ_JAWOTD010000156.1:0-1227 GCF_033338715.1 Vibrio sp. Vb1337
CAAGCAAGCGCGCTAGTTTTTCTGGCTCTTGCGCCTGTTTCTGCAACAGTTTTAACGCTGCTAAGTTCTCACGTGAGTAGAAGTCGTTTTGCGCTTCAACGTTATTGATAGCAATCGGATTCCAAAACTGAGTCGTCGGCATCACAATGCCCGATTCCATCTTGCTTTCCATCCCAAACGGGAACATCAACTGTTTGAAAGCCAACGCGATATCCAGATCGTTACCGCCGACACGCTGACCACTGTGAGCCAACAAACTTGCCGTTCTGTCTGCTTTTCCTCGCCAAGATGGCCCCATCTGAATCAAAGAACAGTCGGTTGTACCACCCACCAAAATCAGTTTGTCTTCGCTAAGCGTCGCCTCGTATTCTAATCCAGCGGCGACGGGCTCAAACTGAAATTCGATATTTTGAAAACCGGCACGCTTGGCGGCGCGAAGTAGAATATTTTCCGCTTGAATGTTCGCCGTTTCTCCACCACGACCATGAAAGTTGATTGGGCGACCAATCACCGCATCCGTAATGCTTTGCTGAGCATGGTTTTCTGCCTGAGCTTTGATGTTGTCCATCATGGCGCAAACCAGATCTTCAAAGAAGCTCAGCTGAACATCACGCAAGCCAGATGCACCAAGAAACGACTTTGGCGACTTCACGTAATAGATATCGCGTGGGTCTTCTAAATAGCGGTTCAACGCTGCCTGACCAAACGCGATGTCTTCTGGCTCCAGCTCGATGCTCTCTTCTCGGTTCAAGTTGATTGCGCGGCGCAGTACCTGCTCTCCAACTTGATCAAACGGTTTGATGTCACGGTGACGAAACAAATGTTCAGACACAGACTCACGAGTCGGAGCTGCAAGGGTGGAAGGAATGAACGGGCTATCCCCTTCAAGATTTAGCAAAACAGGCTCGCCTGATTCCATTTTTGCCACTGAACAGTTTGCAGTGCCATAGTCAAAGCCAATATACATGAGTCCTCCCACTGACGAAAAAAAGGTCGGCAATGCTAACTCAATGGCACATGAATTACTACTCAAACGGTAGAGCGATTCTCGCTTATTCGCTTTCGGACGTTTCTTTTTTCATGGCAGGTAACACGACGGCTAACAATAACGCTAATAAAAGAAAAGCAGGCGTGAGTTTCAATCCTTGCCAAATTGAGTACGTGTCGTGAAACAGCCAAAAAATTCCTATCGTTAACAAGTAAGCAAAATAGCTGCTGAACACTAAA
>NZ_JAWOTD010000157.1:0-1223 GCF_033338715.1 Vibrio sp. Vb1337
CGACGTTGTTAAGCTTTTTGAGCAATCTGGCGGCAGTTTTGGCGCAGATATCAACGCGTTTACCACCTATCAGCAAACCTCCTATAAGCTTGACTTGGCCAATAACGATAAGCTTGAAGATGCCCTGACTTGGATGCGAGACATTGGCGACGGTTTAGAGTTCGCTCCTGCTCAAGTTGAAAAAGAGAAAGGTGTTGTCTTGGGTGAATGGCGACGCGCCAATCCAGATGATAAGTCGTTTTCGATGCACGCGTATGAGGCTTCGATTGAAGGAACGCCTTACGCCGAACATGATCCAATCGGTACTCGTGATGCAATTGAGAACGCGACGTCAAATGGGCTGAAAAACTTCTACGAGAAGTGGTATCAGCCGCAGTATGCCGAGCTGATCGTCACGGGCAATGTGGACGCTAAGTCGCTTGCTAACATCATCAAGAACAAGTTCTCGAACTGGGAAAGTACCTCAGATATCGCCATCGAAAAGCGTCGTGACATTCGACTCAATACTCAAGACGAAATTCTGCCAAGCAACTCGATGGAGTCACCAAGCTTGCATTTGGTGATTGAACGCGGCGATCTTCGTCGCGAAACGGTTGAGCAGCAACACGCAGAATGGCGAGACGAAGTGGCCATTCAACTGATTCAACAGCGTTTGATCAGTCTTCTCAATGATGCCGCCGAGCCTTACCAATACGTTTATGCGCAGCCTTACTACTCGAACTACCAACGCCTGATGTCGGCGGGTATCTCATTTTCGCCTGACCGCCGTGAACAAATGCACCAAATTTTCATCAGTGCGTTGACGTCACTTCGCGATTACGGCGTGACACAAGCTGAGCTAGAGAGCATCACATCTAACTGGTATGGCGAACTGGCAAATCTTGATTCTGATTGGAGCAAACGCAAGCCAAATAGTTACGCGGAAGCGCGTATTTTCCAATTGGAGCAAGACAGCGTAAGCCAATCGAAAGAGAGCTATGCGCAAAGCTTGGCAGCTTTTTTGGATAAAACGACGCTAGAGAGCGTAAACGCGCAGTTAAAAGAGCTGCTGTCTAATCAACCAAGCTTTGTGATTGGCATGGGCAAAAGTGAAACGCAAGCGCAGTTTGCTGATGTATTCACTGCGCTCAACAGCGCCTACCTACAAGCTGGTGAAAAGCCTTCGGGCATGAACGCCAAAGCGGAAGGCTTCCTGCAACCAGCTGAGGAAGGCAGCATCGTTA
>NZ_JAWOTD010000158.1:0-1220 GCF_033338715.1 Vibrio sp. Vb1337
GCTTAATGGAGCGGTGGTCGGTTTGACACTCAAAGTTGTTCGTCAGGGTGAGCCTTTAAGTGCTGCGCGAGATCTTTTTTCTGGGCCCAAAGGACAGATGAATGCGTTAGAACTGCTCTCTTTACTCCAAGCTAAACTTGGGAAAAGTGCAGTGCTCAAACCAGATATTGCCTGCGACCCAAGACCGGAGAAAGCCAGCCAATACCGACTAGCCGATGAGCCAGACGTACCCACTCATAGCATCCCAGATTTGCTGCGCCCAGCAATGCAACTGCCTGTCCCAATTGCTCTGCAAGAACAAGTATCGCTGGTGCATGGGCCAGAACGAATCGTATCCGGATGGTGGGATGGCGACGAAATTATGCGCGATTACTACATTGCTCATACCAAGCAAGGTCGCTGGTTATGGGTATTTCGCGATCAACATAAACATTGGTTTCTTCATGGCTATTTTTGTTAAGTTGTTATGAGTTACGCAGAATTATTTTGTCAGTCTAATTTCTCTTTCCTCACTGGCGCTTCTCATGCAGAAGAGCTTGTGTTGCAAGCGGCTTTTTATCGCTACCATGCCATCGCGATTACTGACGAGTGCTCGGTCGCTGGCGTGGTCAAAGCCCACGCAACGATTGAACAGCATACACTTGATATCAAACAGATCGTCGGCAGCATGTTCTGGCTCAACGAAGAGTGCCAAATAGTCCTACTTTGCCCCTGCCGTAAAGCTTATGCTGAGATGTGCCGTATCATCACTAACGCGAGACGACGCAGCGAAAAAGGCAGTTATCAGCTTTCTGAGTGGGATCTGATGTCGATTCGTCACTGCTTAGTATTGTGGCTTCCTACCCATCAAGCGAGTGACCATTACTGGGGGCGCTGGCTCAATCAACACCATAACAATCGACTATGGGTTGCGATTCAACGTCATCTTGGTGGCGACGATGATGCCTACACAAATCACTGCGAGAAGCTAGCTCACGAATTGCAACTGCCTATTACAGCTTGTGGCGGCGTACTCATGCACACGGCTGAGCGCCTGCCTTTACAGCATATACTCACCGCCATTAAGCATGGTTGCAGTGTTGATCAGCTGGGCTTTGAACGTCTTTCTAATGCTGAACGCGCATTACGACCACTGAATAAGTTGGTTCGTATCTACAAACCAGAGTGGCTAGAGGAAAGTAAGTACATCGCGGATTTGTGCGAATTCAAATTGTCTGATC
>NZ_JAWOTD010000159.1:0-1218 GCF_033338715.1 Vibrio sp. Vb1337
TGGTATCACATGTGCGCTGATCCCAAGGGATGTGAAAGGTGTAGAAATCGGTAACCGTCACTTTCCACTGAACGTACCATTCCAGAACGGTCCAACCCGTGGTAAAGACATTTTCGTTCCTATCGATTTCATCATCGGTGGTGAGAAAATGGCAGGGCAAGGCTGGCGCATGCTGGTGGAATGTCTGTCGGTCGGCCGTGGCATCACGCTACCTTCTAACTCGACGGGTGGTATCAAATCGGCTGCGATGGCAACGGGTGCATACTCTCGCATTCGTCGTCAGTTCAAACAACCAATCGGTCACATGGAAGGCGTTGAAGAGCCATTGGCGCGTCTTGGCGGTAATGCATACGTCATGGATGCGGCCAGCAATCTAACTGTTGCAGGTATCGACCTAGGTGAAAAGCCATCAGTTATTTCCGCAATCGTGAAGTACCACTGTACCCACCGCGGTCAACAAAGCATCATCGACGCGATGGACATTGTCGGCGGTAAAGGCATTTGTTTAGGCCCTTCGAACTTCCTCGCTCGTGGCTACCAAGGCTCTCCAATCGCCGTAACGGTAGAAGGTGCAAACATTCTGACTCGTTCGATGATCATCTTCGGTCAAGGTGCGATTCGTTGTCACCCATATGTACTTGAAGAAATGAACGCAGCTTACTCAGAAGCGAGCGACGCGGTTGAGAAATTCGACAAAGCGTTAGCTGGCCACGTGAGCTTTACCATGAGTAACCTCGTTCGCAGTATTTGGTTTGGTTTAAGCGATGGCCTAGGTTCATCGGCACCGACTAAAGATGCAACGAAACGCTACTACCAACAGCTAAACCGTTACAGTGCCAACCTAGCGCTTCTGTCTGATATCTCAATGGCGGTACTTGGTGGTTCGTTGAAACGTAAAGAGCGTTTATCTGCGCGTTTAGGTGACATTCTCAGTCAGCTATACCTAAGCTCCGCGACGCTAAAACGTTTTGAACAAGATGGTCGTCCAGCTGAAGATTTGGCTTTGGTTCACTGGGGTCTACAAGATAGCTTAAAACAAGCAGAAATCGCCGTTGATGAGTTCCTAGCAAACTTCCCGAACAAAGTTATTGGCCGCACACTTCGCGTTCTGATTATGCCATTCGGTCGTGTACGCAAAGCACCAAGTGACAAGCTAGACAGCAAAGTGGCACGTATTCTACAAACCCCAAGTGCAACACGCTCGCGCATTGGCCGTGG
>NZ_JAWOTD010000160.1:0-1218 GCF_033338715.1 Vibrio sp. Vb1337
ACTTGTTCCATACTGATTATCTAGCTCAGCAACGAGTACGGCTAAGCTAGTTTCATCCGCATCTGGGTATCCATATCTAAATGTACAGCTCTTAGAACCATTAAGATTGCAACCTGGGAAAGGAAGACTTTCTGGGCCTTTACCTGATCCCGCGTCTGTGTGTTTGTTTGAAATGTATGGATAATGCTCTAATCCTACGATCGCCATTTTTCCATATCCGATCCCCAACGCCGACGCAATTGCACCTTTCATACCTTCTAAGCGGGCTTCGCGTGCATCGTTTTGTAAGTTTAAAAAACGTGGTGCGGCGGTGACAGCAAGAATGCCGAGTATCACAATCACCACTACTAACTCAATCAGAGTAAATCCAGTCTGTTTTTTCATATTATTTTCACAGCAAGTTAAAGGTAAAAAAGTAAATAACTGTACGCTTTTTTGTTGTGGAAATAAGTACAGTATTGATAAAGGGGTCAGCATTATAGAGCGATGCAAAATAAAGCGCTAGAGCTCGACATCAATCATTTTGATGATTTTATCAACGGCATATGTGTTGTTTTGGTGTACAGTGCATTCAGTTTTCTGTAAGAAAAGCCTTACGTTGGTAGTGAGGTTAGCGAAAATGAATGTTGTCTAAAAACAGACAAATAGATTGTCTTTTCATGGTCATTGAGGAATGCTACGCAAGGCGGGGTTAGGCAACCATCTCGAAATGCGATAAGTCTAGCGCCCTTATTGATTGTCTGAATATAAGAATAATCTAGATGGAATTTGATTCGGTTAACTTGCTTGCGATGGGACTGATTTTTCTCGGTTCTTTTGTCCAAACTGCGATTGGTTTTGGCTTAGCCATTGTGGCCGCGCCATTGCTCATTCTATGGGCGCCCGAATATGTGCCTGCACCTATCTGTTTGGTCGCGTTGTTTATTTCGATCATGAATGCGCTGAAACACCGCAGTAGCGTCGAAATCGGTGGTTTAAAAATGGCATTGATTGGCCGAGTTCCCGGTTCTATTGCTGGTGGCTTCATGCTGTTCTTTGTCTCCACTCAAGCACTGACGTTGTGGATCGGTTTACTCGTTCTGTTCGCGGTTATCGTCAGTGTGCTTCCGTTTCGTATTGAACCTACACCTCAGCGTATGACGTTAGCTGGATTTTTCTCCGGTTTGTTTGGTACCAGCTCGGCAATCGGTGGCCCTCCGATGGCATTGCTATTGCAGC
>NZ_JAWOTD010000161.1:0-1218 GCF_033338715.1 Vibrio sp. Vb1337
CAGAAGTGAAACGAAATAGCGCCGATGGTAGTGTGGGGTTTCCCCATGTGAGAGTAGGACATCGCCAGGCTTTAAATTTAGACTTAGGTCTAACCAGTGCGGAGCGGTAGTTCAGTTGGTTAGAATACCGGCCTGTCACGCCGGGGGTCGCGGGTTCGAGTCCCGTCCGCTCCGCCACTTATTTGAAAGCCCTGCTAGAAATAGCAGGGCTTTTGTCGTTTTAGAGTCTGTCATTTTCCCTTCCAAGAGAAGTCATACCAATCTGGAAAATTAACTGATCAGGTCTATCCATCTTCTCGAGCATATTTTGGAGACTCTTTTGGATCAATTCAAAACCGATTCTATGCATCGTAGACTTTGAAGGTGATGTCGTCGTAATCAGTAAAATATTGATTGGCTAAATCGCGTTGCCTCAATCAACGCCATACTTGTTCGATAGGGTTTGGCTCTGAAGAATAGGGCGAAAGTTTGATGACACTGACATTTTAAAGTCATTGGCAATTTCTTCTGTATGCCATCCTGCACCATCCATTACAACGACGACGTGACGTCCCTCCTCCGTGACTGCCAATATTTGTTTTAAGTGCTTTGTCTTTATGAACCCAAGGACAATGATAGCCTCACCAATTCCTTTTCTGGGACAAACTGAACCGAACAGATAAGCATACACAAATTGTTATTGCTTCACGGCTCTTGGGCGAGTTGCTTTTTCAGTCCATAAGTGTGTTGTCGTGTTTTGTTGCCCAAATCTGGCTTCGTCCTGAAACCAGACATCAACATACTCTAAAGCTATATGTTCTGGGAACTTAAGGATCGTTTCGATTTTGAATTTTTTCAAATCCTCCTGTGCTTGGCTTTTCTTGCCGTTCTTCAAGAAAGCTTTGGACCAACTTATTGACACTGGTCCGGCTTACTTTGAGAAACTTGACGATTTGTGTGCATGAGTACCCATCATTTGAAATGAGCAAGGGCCAGCAGTCTCATTTTCATCTGAATGGATTTTTGCTGACTTGCGAGCTTTTTAAAGTCGATATTAAGGATGTCATGATGGTGGTTTAGGTCGATAAATAGCGAACACATATAGAGCACTTTTTACTATATAAGGCTTTTAGATGGTGAGTTTTTAGCGATGTTATTATGGAGAGTGCGTAGGCCTGAGGCTTTTTAGTAGTAAAGAGGCTATCGTGGTAAGAAATGAGTTATTTATTTTTAGGAAAC
>NZ_JAWOTD010000162.1:0-1217 GCF_033338715.1 Vibrio sp. Vb1337
AGCATCAACTGAGGAACAGAACATGAAACGTGTATTGATGTTCGATGCGATTCCAATGCAAGGCGGCTCAAAAATCGCCAATGCAGAGCTACTCAAACAGTGCAATAAGCTCAACGTTGTTGGTTATTTGGTGACAACAAAGCCCGAGCATTGGACGCCACTTTTGGAAGACACGCCACGCATCCAGATTCTCAACATAAAAGCGGCGCCGTTTTGCTCCACTCACGGCCTTATCTATTGGTTGATGAACGCGTTTTACCTGATTCAACTGCTCAAGGTTTGCATGAAGCTACCAAAAATAGATTGGTACTTGGGGCTTTCTTGCCCAAGCAATGACATGCCTTTGTACCTGATGAGATTGTTCAGCCGCAAGCCAGTGGTACAAATGATTCACGGACCTGTTGGCGTCGCAAGATCGTCCGGCTACTGCTTAGTAAAAGCCAGCTCTATCTACTATCTGTCAAACACTCGCGAATCCTTGATTAACGCGTTGCAAGCCTATTTAAAAACACCAAAACCTGCGACGGAAAGATATTGGAGCACATTGAACGCCTCCACATTTGTGAACGGCCTTTCTCGCGAACGCTGGCCGAAACAAGCTAATCCAATCTCCAATCGCGTGTTTTGGGCAGCAAGTTTGTTGAAATGGAAAAACGTGGATTTACTGCTGGATGCCCTAACGCTAGAAAACACCACCACCATTCAATCCACCATTTGTTACATCAAACCGAATGTACCAGGCGTTGAATATTCCACTCCGGATTTTAATACCAAAGGGGTCGATTGGTATGAATCTCCAAACAACCTCAACGAATTGCGTGCACAGTGTGGTGTTTTTGTTTCCACCAGCGTGAACGAACCTTTCGGGCTTTCCATTTTAGAAGCACTGGCGTCCGGTATGTGTGTGGTTATCCCTCACGATGATAGCTATTGGGATCGCGGATTGACTCATGGAAAGAACTGCATCAAATACACACCGAATAATGCGGCTTCTCTGCACAACGCGATTCGTCTGCTTAATGAGTCACCGTGGATGAAGGTCACAATGGGACTTGAAGCCTTAAATGTCGCACAGCTATACAGCGCGGAACGCTGCTACATGCCAATCGCTCAATATTTATGTTCAGAGCATGCACCAACCAGTCATCACGGTGCCAAAGCACGAAACAACGTCAAAGGATATGACCATGTCTAAAGCAATGACCAACATGTCACTT
>NZ_JAWOTD010000163.1:0-1214 GCF_033338715.1 Vibrio sp. Vb1337
ACCGCTTGGCGCATAAATTTCATTTCTTCATCAGGCATTCCAGATTGAGCGTATTCATTCAGCTCATTTTCCATCTCGATAATCGATGCGACCGTCGAATCGGCACGAACTTGCGCGGTAAATACAACCGAACCGGTTTCAGGATTCCCCGAGAAGTAACCGTAAGCACCGTAGGTGTAGCCTTTGTCTTCACGCAGGTTTTGGTTGATACGACTGTTAAAGTTACCCGCTAGGTTAAAGTTCGCGAGCTGGCTCAGATAAAAGTCACCCGTGGCATCATAAGGCATGCCTTGACGAACCATCATAACCACACTTTGCGGTGCTCCTGGTTTGTCGACAAGATGAATTTTCTGCTCACCTAATACTGGTATTGTTTGAGGAGCATAAAGTGGTGCCGCTTCATCTTTCCATTCAGCCCAAAACGCAAGCTTCTGCTCAATGTCTTGTTTAGCAATGTCACCCACCACCACGACTTGTGCACTCTGCGGTGTGTAGTGCTTAGCGTAGAACTCACGTACATCATCAAGCGTTAGCGCACTGACACCAGCTTGCGTGCCGTCTTTTGGGCGTGCAAAAACAGAATCGCCATACAGCACTTGTCGACTTGCTTGAGATGCCATCCAACTTGGATTTTGATGTTCGTACACAAGCCCTTCGAGTGCCTGCATTTTCACACGATCAAAATCTTCTTGTTTGAACGCTGGCGATAGCAGCATCTCTTCAACGATTTTCAGTGTTGGCTCTAAATTCTTTTCTAAAGAAGAAACGCTGATGTTCGTCGTGTAGCCTGTGGCATCGACAGAGATCATGCTGCCGAGTTTATCGAGCTCAGCTTGAATTTGTTCCACGCTACGTTTGGTCGTTCCTTCTTGCAACATAGCGGCCGTCAGTTGCGCTAGGCCTTCTTTGCCCTTTTCCACAAAACGCGTGCCCGCCGGCAAGCTGAACTGCATCATGACTGTCGGAGTTTCGTTGCTAACTGTACCGAGTAGTTCAGAGCCGTTGTCAAAGTGCACATTGTACAGTTCTGGCATTGTTGCTTTCACTGGCTCACCGACCGGTGGCTGCACTGAACGATCAAAATTGTCCGTTGCGCGGCGATAGACTAACTGATCATCGGTAATTTTTTTGTACTCTGGCAAGGTACGTTCTGGCGTTGTAAATGTCGCAGACTTAACAGCAAGATCCGTTTTGCCTTTTGGTACCACGCTCAA
>NZ_JAWOTD010000164.1:0-1212 GCF_033338715.1 Vibrio sp. Vb1337
ACACTTATTGTTCGCAGAAGTGACCTTCTTTTGGCGATTGAGTAATCGCGTACTCTCCGTCGAGATTACGATACACAATAGTGTTCCAAATCGAGCCATCATCCATTTCAAACTCAATTGCGTAGTTCACACCGCTCACTATTTGTGCATGAACTGTCAGAATTTGTTTGAATGACGAAAGGGTATCCATTTGTTTCAGGACAAAGGCCATAGCCTTTTGTGCATCAGGGGTAGCATCAAATTCGTTCCACCCACCTGGCATGTTTCCTTGTGCATTACATACATCTGCCGAGGCTGTTACATGTGTCGTCTCTTCTTGGTTTTTTGGTTGGCAACCAACAAGCAACCCCAAAATTGCACAAGTCGACACTGTTTTTAACATCATAACCATCACCTCTATTCATATCGGATCGTATTATAGTGGTGATGAAATCACGCCATTGTCTATGTTGTGCAAACTTTTGATATGCACAAAGTTAATTCGATGAGTAATTGGAGCGAGTTTACATAGAAAATAAGCACGATAAATCAAACACTCTGTTCTTGATAAATCAGTTTACAGTGTAAAAACTCGTGATGTTGTTGCCTACGAAGACTCAATTTACTCGAGAGTTGGGGCAGCGTTAAGCGCAATAAATTAAATGTAATATGAGTCATAGTTCACATGTTTGGCGTTTGAATTTCTTATCAATCATACAAAACACTACTATCACCGACCTGTAAAAATAAGCTGTAGTTTTGACTAATTGCAGCGTTCTTCGTCAGTTTGTTGCCAGCGCCATGGAGGGCGTTATATGAAAAGGATAAATGTCATTGGTAGTAGCGGCAGTGGTAAGTCTACTTTCGCAAAAGCCTTAGCTCAGAAGCTCGACGTTACACATATCGAAATGGACAAATTGTTTTGGAAAGCGGGCTGGCAAGAAAGCACTGACCATGAGTTTTTCAGCAACTTAAAAACGGCCCTCACGCAAAGCGAATGGGTTTTGGATGGAAACTATTCTCGAACTGAAAGCATAAAGTGGCAAGACGTCGACACGATAATTTGGTTGGACTATTCAAGAACGGTGACGTTTTACCGAGCGATCAAACGTGCACTCACTCGTATTTACACAGAGCAAGAGCTGTGGGAAGGGACTGGTAACAGAGAAAGTCTGTATCGACTGTTTACAAAAGACCCCATCGTACGAAAGTGCATTAAAAACTACGACAGAC
>NZ_JAWOTD010000165.1:0-1211 GCF_033338715.1 Vibrio sp. Vb1337
TCGAATGTGCCAATCACAACCATGAACACCACACCAACTAGGGCTGCTAGTGGAATCATTTCAATCAACGATGACGCAAACAAAATGAACATCAGCAGAGCTACAGCCGCTACGATGCCAGACAGACGGCCACGGCCACCAGAGTTTACGTTGATCATTGACTGACCAATCATTGCACAACCACCCATCGCGCCGAATACAGAACATGTCATGTTTGCCATGCCCTGACCGATACATTCGCGGTTAGATTGGCCACGAGTATTCGTCATTTCGTCTAAAACGGTCAGCGTTAGCAAAGATTCAATTAGGCCGATGGCCGCAAGCATCACTGCATAAGGCAAGATGATTTGCAGAGTCTCTAGCGTAAATGGCACTGATGGAATAGAGAAGGTTGGCAAAGAGCCTGCTAGTGTAGCGGCTTCATTACCTGACATAGAACGTAGGAAGTCGACAACTGTACGTGTCTCTAGATCTAACCCAACAACTAGTGCAGTCACGGTTACGATAGCAACAAGTGAAGATGGCACTGCTGTTGTAATTTTCGGCAAGAAGTAGATGATCGCCATGGTCAGCGCAACCAAACCTAGCATTAACATCATTTGATCTTGTGGAAGCCAAGTCAGCACGCCATTCATGTCTGGAGCCTTGAATTGTCCTAATTGCGCGAGGAAGATAACAATCGCTAGGCCGTTAACAAAACCAATCATTACAGGGTGTGGAACGATTCGAATGAATTTGCCCAATTTAAATAAACCGGCAGCAATTTGCAGAATACCGGCCAACATAATGGCAGCAAATAAGTACTGAACACCGTGGCTTGCAACAAGAGAGAGCATTACTACGGCCATTGCGCCTGTAGCACCAGAGATCATGCCTGGGCGACCACCAAAGATTGAGGTGATAAGGCCAACGATGAATGCTGCGTACAGACCAACCATTGGGTCTACACCAGCAACGAATGCAAATGCTACGGCTTCAGGGACAAGTGCCAGGGCAACTGTCAAACCTGATAGTACGTCATTTTTAATAGAGTGCTTAGAAAATTGCGGGAATTCGAACATGTTTGTCTTTAAGTTCTCGTTGAGATGAGTTTATCCCGACACATATTCGTATTTGCATTAACCACTAAGTGATGAAAATACATTCAAGGTACTTAGTGTAAACCGTAGTAATAAAAGAGCAGCAGTAGAATGGTGTCGAAAACTTGAGTT
>NZ_JAWOTD010000166.1:0-1209 GCF_033338715.1 Vibrio sp. Vb1337
GGTGTACCTATCACTCCCAGCTCAACCGCTATTTCGCCATTTGGGTCACTAATCACGTCTTGATAAGGATTGTTTTTAGAGCTCAAGTAGTTTTGAGCGGCAGAGTTATTATCTCGATAATTCAAACCAATGATCGGCACTCCCGCATCCGCTATCTGCAGAAGTGTTTCATGTTCTTTCTTACAGATCCCACACCATGACGCCCACACATTCAGCAACTTATAGCCATTGTCTTGAAACAACACCTGAGTGACCTCTTTTCCAGAGATAACCGATACAGCGCTGAAATTTGGAACCATTAGCGTGCTTTCCTTTGCTTGCTCAACGTGGGGACGGTCAGAGAACGCCGCAACGACCACGACTGAAAAGACGGCAACAACAATAAATAACCCGAATAGTTTAGGCATAGTTTTCGGTGACATTCACGGCCCTCTTTCTTTTGCGATACACAGACGTCAGTGCGCCAAACACCGCTATCAAACCGCCTGACCATATCCACCAAATCCCCGCCCGGTACTGAACTTTTATTGCATAAGCGTTTGTGCCAACTTTATCCCCCAACGTCAGATAATAGTCTCCGTGCCATAAACTCAGAATCGCGGGCTCAGTCATGTTCATTACTCGCACGGGATAATGGCGTTTTTCAGGTTGTAATACATAGCGGATCTGATCATCAAGGCGCAAAATGATCCTTGCTTGTTCTGCGGTGTAATTTGGTCCTATTATCCAATCCATACCTTGATAATCGATACCAATGTTTGCTCTTTGATGTGAAACACCAGGCTCTACTCGCAAGTTGTATTGGTACGAGTATTCACTGTTGAAGACAGCTCCTACAACGGCTAAAGAAAAACCGACGTGTGCTAACACCATCTTGATTAGTGGCCCTTTGTTTTCGGCATTCAGCCATAACATAGTGTGCGTAGCAATAACCCAAGCTGCTAAAAATACACTTGTAATTGTCCCAATACGTACAGTATCAACCGACAAGATAAAGACGGCTACGACACCTAAAGCGATAGTACTTGCGAAGGCGAATTGCCCTTTCCAGTTCGCGCACACTCCTTTTGTCCACCGCAAAATTGGCGTCATGGCTAACGCCAACAAAGCGAAAATACTAAGAGGAAATATCAAGCTATTAAAATACGGCGCACCAACAGAGATGTTTCCCAACCCTAGCAATTGATAAATCATCGGGTAGAACGTACC
>NZ_JAWOTD010000167.1:0-1208 GCF_033338715.1 Vibrio sp. Vb1337
AACCGGAATTTAAGGGAGGTGCTGAATGCCAAATCGAGGGTGGCATTGTTAATTGCTTAAGTTTTGCTTATGCAGCAACTTCTTGTTTTGCATCCGCTTTGTTTTTTAGGAATGCATAGGTAAAGCCTGTTACCGCCGTACCTGCAGCAATTGCTACCAAGTACATCAAGACTGGAGAAATTGCGTTAGGGATAAGCAGTACAAATAGACCGCCGTGAGGTGCCATCAGTTTCGCGCCGAATAGCATAGATAGAGCACCTGTTAGAGCGCCACCAGCCATACAAGATGGGATTACACGCATTGGGTCTTTCGCTGCGAATGGGATTGCACCTTCAGAGATAAAGCACAGACCTAGCACGAATGATGCTTTGCCCGCTTCACGCTCGTTTGGTTCAAACTTGTTCTTCGCAAGGAAAGTGGCCAGACCCATACCTAGCGCCGGCACCATACCTGCCGCCATGATTGCAGCCATTGGTGCGTAAGTTTGAGAAGCCAATAGACCTACACCGAATGCGTAAGCCGCTTTGTTTACCGGGCCACCCAAGTCGAAGCACATCATTGCGCCAAGGATAATACCAAGTAGAACGGCGCTGTCTGAACCCATGTTGTTTAGGAAGTCAGTCAGACCATTCATGATGCCAGAAACCGGACCACCAACGATGTAGATCATCACAAGGCCCGTAAATAGCGTCGCAACAAACGGGATGATCAGAATCGGTTTCAATGCTTCCATTGATTGAGGAAGTTTTACTTTATCTGCTAAGAGCTTCGCTGCGTAACCTGCGATGAAACCAGCCGCGATACCACCAAGGAAACCAGCGCCAGTAGAGCTTGCCAACATACCACCAACAAGACCCGGAGCCAGACCCGGACGGTCAGCAATTGAGAAGGCAATGTAACCAGCAAGCACAGGGATCATCAGTGCAAACGCAGATCCGCCGCCGATGGTCATTAGTGCGGCGGCCAATGTGCCTTCTTCTTTAAACGCTTCAATACCGAATACGAACGATAGGGCGATGATCAAACCACCTGCGACGACGACAGGAAGCATGTGCGAAACCCCCGTCATTAGGTGTTTGTATGCGCCTTTCTTCTCGTCTGTTGCCGAAGCAGAACTTGCAGCGCCTGAATGTTGGTAAATCGTGGCTTGTTCGAACGCTTTGTCCATCTCTTCAGCGGTTTTCTTCAGAGCTGGGCCAGTCTTTGTA
>NZ_JAWOTD010000168.1:0-1207 GCF_033338715.1 Vibrio sp. Vb1337
CCGTCTTAAAACGGTTTTCTAAACTCACTTTTCACGTTATTTAATAAACTTCTTTTTAGAAACCTTTATTGAAAGCCGCAAAAGCGCCATTAAGTTGATGGCGCTTTTCTGTTTGGGTTAGGCGTAAACGTCAATAAAAAAGTAAATGGTGATGATAATCGAAGAGAGAGCGACAAAGCCTTTAACGTGGCTCGGATTAAGCTGGCGAGACACGCGCGCGGCGAGGTAGCCGCCAACTAATGTCCCGACCATTACCACGCTGCCTTTACTCCAATCGATAGAGCCGTTCGCAACAAAAATGACGATAGCGATGAGAGACACACACGTTGAAACCAGAAGTTTAAGCCCATTCATCAAGTTGATGTCTTGATGGCCCGCCACGACGAGGTAACTCAGAACAATCACGCCTAATCCGGCATTAAAAAATCCGCCGTATGCTGAAACGCCCACCAACAACAAACTCAATGCGATTAAGCCTAAAACGCCAGCGTGTTTATGTTCTCTGGTGATGGATTTGATGATCATTGTTAACCGCGAACCTGTAAGAAACAGCACCGTAGCAAACAAAAGTAGCCAAGGAATGGCTTCCAAAAACAGTGACTCTGGTGTGTTGAGAAGAAGATACGCGCCAACTGCGCCACCGACTAAGCTGAACGAAACGGTGAATAGCAGTTCTTGTTTGTTTTTCAAAATTTCTTCACGAAAGCCCACGGCACCGCTTATGTATCCCGCGCACGCCGCGTAAGTGTTGGTGGCGTTAGCCATGATGGGTGGCACGCCAACCGCCATTAGGGCGGGGAAGGTGATAAAACTCCCACCTCCTGCTATCGAATTCATGATTCCACCTACCACGCCTGCAGCAAACAACAGAGCCAATTCCAGCAGCATAAACAGTCCTTGTTATGTTCTTATTGGTTATTAGAGTCTTAGATTTTGAGAACGCATGTTCTAACGTTTTATGAGATTTACTTTACATGCTCCAAAACGAAATTGTTCAGTTCCGTTGCGGTTTTGATAACGTGAACCTCTTTCTAGCGAAATTTTTCTCTTAGCCGTGATATTAATTCATCGTAGCTATATCAAAGAAAGATCGAAGAAAGAAAAAGCCACCGCGAGGGTGGCTTTTAGGGGCTATCAAGAAGGAGGAATCGACGATTATTGGTCAACTTTTACAGGTTGCGCTTTAAGCTTTTGAAACAGCTTCACA
>NZ_JAWOTD010000169.1:0-1204 GCF_033338715.1 Vibrio sp. Vb1337
TGGTTGTATTCAAACTGTTCGTTGTTTACGTTGCAGCAATCCTCGTGTTTGGCTTTATCGTATACCCTGCAATGGTGCATGTTTTCACTAAGACATCAGCGAAGAAATTCGTGTCTGCAATGAAAAAACCACAAGCAGTTGCACTATCAACAGCGTCGTCAATGGCGACACTGCCTGTCACTATGGATACGTGTGAAAAAGAACTTGGCGTGAAAAACTCAACTGCGTCATTCGTTCTGCCTCTGGGCGCGACCATCAACATGTCTGGTAATGCGATTTACTACGGCTTGGTGGCTATTTTCTTTGCACAGCTGTTCAACATCGACCTAGGCATGGGCGCTTACATCGCGATCATCGTGACTTCAACACTAGGT
The DNA here is from genome assembly GCF_033338715.1 of Vibrio sp. Vb1337. NCBI lineage: Bacteria > Pseudomonadati > Pseudomonadota > Gammaproteobacteria > Vibrionales > Vibrionaceae > Vibrio > Vibrio sp. Vb1337. Next base: position 375 of record NZ_JAWOTD010000169.1, read on the forward strand.
GCGGTTGGTCAAGCTGGTGTTCCGGGCCCTTCTTTCCTAGTGGTAGCAGTACTACTAGCGGCGGGTATCCCAATTGAAGGTCTGCCTCTACTCTTCGCTCTTGACCGTATCTTCGACATGATTCGTACGGCTCTAAACATTACTGGTGATGCAGCATGTGCGGTCATTGTTGATGCTTTAGTAGAAGCAACTGCCGCTGAAGCGGAGTTACAAAAGCAAGAAGCTTAGTTGCCTAACAAATACTTAAAAGCCGCTCAAAAGAGCGGCTTTTTTTTCGATTCTTTGCATTACGTAACCATACAAATAGAAACTAATAGCATAATTTTTCTGAAGTGATATAACGCACGTACTAACTATAAAAAACGTCAGATCTAGGTTGTATCATGAGTCTTAAGCTGTCTTTGGTTTCGCTTTCCAATACAGATTTGCCTATTGAAACAAAACAACAGGCACTGATCGATATTGTTCTTCGCTTCCTCACACCACAAGAGAGAGCCTCTCTCTTTGAGTCCATCACTCATCAACGAGAAACGAACTTGCTGGCACGCTATCCTGAGTACCAGTCCAAAAGTCTTTCTGTCTTGTTTGAGTTAATGGATTATCGAGATTTGGTTCGACTGCATCCGAACAACCTACATGACGACGTCTATCTACTTGAATTAACCGTAGCAGAGTGCTTCCCTCATTGGTTAGACTTTTGGTGCGCTTGCGAAATCGAAGCCATCAAACAGAAATACTCGCTTGAAAACCGCGAGCCAGCGACTGAACTCTCCTTCGAAGACGCCTCTTACTCAGCAATGCTCATTGATGATATTTCAGAGTCTTCAATG
>NZ_JAWOTD010000170.1:0-1202 GCF_033338715.1 Vibrio sp. Vb1337
TGGGCTCAGCCACACCTGCACTGGAGACATTGCACAATGCCTTGTCAGGCAAGTATCACCATTTAACCCTGACCCAACGCGCAGGCTCTGCGGTTCCTACTACTAATAAAGTTCTCGACGTCAAAGGTCAGTATTTAGAAAGTGGTTTATCTGCCCCATTGATTGCGGAAATGCGTAAACACCTTAAAGCAGGCAATCAGGTGATGCTGTTTCTTAACCGTCGTGGTTTCTCCCCTGCTCTCATGTGTCATGAATGTGGTTGGATTGCCGAATGCAAACGTTGTGATGCTTATTACACCTTCCACCAATACAGCAATGAGATTCGCTGCCACCATTGTGGTTCACAGCAACCAGTGATTCATCAGTGTCAGGGCTGTGGTTCAACTCAACTGGTTACCGTTGGTGTCGGTACCGAACAGTTAGAACAACAATTGGCACAACTGTTCCCCGAATACAAAGCCATCCGTATCGACAGGGATAGCACGCGCCGAAAAGGCAGCTTAGAAGACGCGTTGGAATCCATCCGTAAGGGTGAATATCAAATTTTGATTGGCACTCAAATGTTGGCTAAGGGACACCATTTCCCCAATGTAACGCTCGTCGCCTTGCTAGATGTTGATGGCTCTCTATATAGTAGCGACTTTCGCGCCTCCGAAAGATTAGCGCAGCTATTCATTCAAGTCGCAGGGCGAGCCGGACGTGCAAGTAAGCCGGGGGAAGTGGTTTTGCAGACTCACCATCCTGAGCACAGTTTGTTGCAAGCCTTATTGGAAAAAGACTACCGACACTTCGCTATGACGGCATTAGAGGAACGTAAACTGGCGCAGTTGCCACCGTACAGTTTCCTGACTCTATTTAAAGCCGAAGCGAATCAGAGCGAGATCGTAGAAGATTTTCTGCGCCAAGTTCGCTTTACGTTAGAATCGCACCCTTTGTTTGACGACACCTGCATGGTGCTTGGTCCAACACCATCGCCTCTCGCCAAACGCGCAGGCAAATACCGTTGGCAGCTGTTACTCCAAACCCAGCACCGTTCATTAATGCAAAAGTTATTAACCAGTGCCAAACCTGCTATTGAGTTGTTGCCTAATGCCAAAAAAGTTCGCTGGAATTTAGACATAGAACCACAAGATCTCAGCTAGCAAACGTTTAACTATGTAATGAATTACCTTTTAATGTGATGAGACTCACATCAAGATTGC
>NZ_JAWOTD010000171.1:0-1199 GCF_033338715.1 Vibrio sp. Vb1337
GGCAACAATGACATTAAATCAGCTTAACTGGCTTAGTGTGGGTGTAGTGTTGACCATGTTCATCCTATTTTGATACCACACCTTGCACGATGCCATGCTCTGCTATCTAACGTGCGAGAACTACCAATTTAATTGCACTTTCGCTTGCAAATAGGATAACGCTGCTTCGGCAGCGTTTTTCCTAATATGCTCGACCCGCTTGATTTTCCATTCAATTAGCTCCATATCTACAGACATCGACCCGAATTAAAAGCAAGGACACTCAGATGCAATCCCCATTTATCGTTGAGTTAACAGAACAGAATTTTAGAGAAGTGCTTGAGGGATCAATGAACACGCCCGTTCTGATTCATTTTTGGGCCAACGCTCAACCAGAAAGCGCACAAGTGCTACCTGAGTTGCAAGCTCTCACTCAACAGTACAATGGTGCTTTTACATTGGCTCTGCTGAACTGTGAAGATCAACCAGCGCTTGCTTCCCAATTTGGTGTGCAAGTACTGCCAACAATCGCGTTGTTTGTTAATGGACAAGCGGTCGATGGCTTAGGCGGGCCTCAACCAATCGAAGCGATTGGCGCAATGCTACAAAAACATTTGCCAAGCCCTGACGAGCAACTATTGAAGCAAGTAAGCGAACTGCTTCAACAAGGCGAACATGCACAAGCTCTGAACGTCATTCAAACGCTGTCAGATGAACTGCAATCACGCGGTGATGTAAAACTAGCAAAAGCCGATTGTTTGCTAGAAACCAAACAATTCGAATTAGCACAAGAGTTGTTAGCAACCATCCCACTGGAGTATCAAGACAACTCTTACAAAAGCTTAATCGCGAAACTGGAACTGCATCAGCAAGCGGCTGAAAGTCCAGAATTAAAGCGCTTGGAACAAGAGTTGGCAGCTAACCCAGACAATTTCGAATTGGCATGTGAGCTAGCAGTACAATACAACCAAGTGGGTCGTGATGAAGAAGCGCTAGAGCTACTTTGGAACATTTTAAAAGTAAACCTAGGCGCGCAAGATGGCGAAGTGAAGAAGACTTTTATGGATATCCTAAGCGCCTTAGGACAAGGCAACGCTATTGCAAGTAAATATCGTCGCCAGCTGTACTCCATCTTGTACTAAGTGCAGAGTTCTTCTAAAAATAAGACAATAAAGGCCGGAGTTTCCGGCCTTTGTTTTTTGTTAGAAGTCGCTATACAG
>NZ_JAWOTD010000172.1:0-1194 GCF_033338715.1 Vibrio sp. Vb1337
TAGCTTCACTTCCTACGTTAGCTAACAGCTGAGGAAATGGCAATTCTTCTTCATCATTTAACGTAGAAAATAAATCGATACTTTGATTAACAGACCAATCGAGTAAAGACTGTATTTCATCGAGGATATCTTGGGTTTTCTCTACGAGGCAGGCACCGTTGCGAATCAATTGGTTACCACCACTAGCATTGCGAGCATTAATTGAGGCCGGCAGCGCAAACACTTCTCGCCCTTGCTCAAGGGCATAACGCGCGGTAATAAGCGAGCCACTTTTCTCGGCCGCTTCCACCACTAACACACCTAACGATAAGCCGCTAATGATACGGTTTCGACGCGGAAAGTTTTCTGCTCGAGGCTTGGCATTGGGACGAAACTCAGAAACCAGTGCGCCATTTTCTGTTACTCGCTGCGCTAAACCACGATGACGAGCAGGATAAACATGTTCTAAACCAGACCCGAGCACAGCTATCGTCTTACCACCCGCTTGTAGCGCACCATCATGAGCATGGCCATCAATCCCAAGCGCTAAGCCGCTAGTGACAATCAATTCTTGCTGAGCCAACTCTGCCGCAAATTGACGTGCATGGTGTAAACCATCAAAACTGGCGTTACGGCTGCCCACCATGGCAATTTGTGGTTGCGATAAAAAGGTAGGATTCCCCTCAACAAATAACAACGGAGGCGGAGCGACAACTTGCTTGAGTAAAGGGGGATATAAAGGATCGGCCAGCGTCAGAATGTGATGATTTGTAGAAGTGGCTAGCCACGTTAAACAAGCATCGACCTCTTTATCGGCCGAAGCCCAAGCTTGCAACTGTTTGTTCGTCAAACCCAATTGATAGAGCTGATCAGAAGAGGAATTGATGATATTGCGAGGCGTATCTTTGGCGAGCAGCTTATTCATTTTGACCCCACCGATGCCTGGCAAGCAACTCAGCTTAAGCCAGGCAGCAAGGTCACTGTCGCTATTGCGTGGTTTCATTGGTGGTCGACTCTTGCGTCAGAGGCGAAACCACAGAGACCTCTTTATTGATGGGTTTAGTGCTGGTTGTGATCAACGCCAAGCTAAAGTACTCATAAGGACGAATGACCAGCAACTCGCCAACTTTGCTTTGAGGTAAGGTTATTTTCTTATCGAGGACACCAAACTCTTTCTTGAATTCATCGTCATCTTTGTAAACCGGATGCGCGTCT
>NZ_JAWOTD010000173.1:0-1191 GCF_033338715.1 Vibrio sp. Vb1337
TTAGGGATCAAAGTTTGTACTCATTTGATTGTTGGACTACCGAAAGAAACCCGCGACGATAATATTGAAACGCTGCAAAAAGTGTTGGCCGTGGGCACTGATGGCATCAAGTTACATGGCCTGCATATTGTGGAAGGCAGTACGATGGCGAAAGCTTGGAGAGCTGGCAGATTAGAAGCTCCTGAATTGGAAGAATATGTTGCGATTGCCAGTGAAATGATTCGTATGACGCCCGCTGATGTTGTGTTTCATCGTGTCTCTTCCGCAGCTCGTCGTCCAACGTTGTTGTCCCCGCTTTGGTGTGAAAACCGTTGGTTAGCCATGACTGAAATTGGTCGCGCATTAAATAAAGATGGCGCTCAAGGCAGCTTAATAGGAAAGCCTTTTATCTACACGAAGCCGGAATTAAAAGCATATTGCTCAATAAATAACTGATATATTTTTAGCAGTTTGCTTTATAGGTGGAAAAATGGATCAGTTACTTAATTGGCTTTGGAATGGGCAGGAGAGTTATGGATATATTGTCCTGCTATCGATAGTCAGTGCGATTGCGATAGCACTTATCTACTTTCGTTTCCAAAACGCACTTAAGCAGCTTATTACTGATTCGCCTTATCCAGTGCTGGTGCTAGATGCCAGCCATGGACAAATCCTACTTTCGAATCAAGCAGCGATGCAGTTGCTTGGCATTCGCTCACTGGGTACAGGCTTTTTGTACCCAGCTTTGTTTGAGCTTCACAAACTTTCTTCGTTGCTAGATAGTTTTTCCAGTCGCTATTTCCGTCACCAAGTCTTTGATTGGCGTTTATCTGAAAACGAATCTATTAAGGTTGAATTGTCCGGCCGAAAGAGTTTGCTACGTGGTCATCGTGTTTGGATCATGTACGCGCAACCTTATCAAGTCACTTTACAAGAGCAGCAGCAAGAGTTGGCGCAGTTAGAGATGGCTCGCTCAGCGCTAGATTCGCTGTCCGAGTTGATCTGCTTACAAGATTGTCAAGGTAACTTATTGACGACGAATCGTGCCTTTGACCAGTTTTGGGAGGGGCGACGAGAAGAAGCCATCACTGCAACGGCGAGCCGAGTCGCTACCCGTAAAAGTGAACGCAAATGGACGACGGACACGCAAGGTCGCAGCTGCTTGCTTGAAGTGAATTTAAGCTCATTAGTTTCGCCAAGTGGTGAGCTACT
>NZ_JAWOTD010000174.1:0-1191 GCF_033338715.1 Vibrio sp. Vb1337
GGTTACCAAAAAGAGCCGGACAAGTACATGGCCGTTGCATGGTCTGACGATTACGACAAAGAGTTTATCGCAGAACTGAAAGTCGACATGCTCAACCACCAAGGTGCTCTGGCAGAATTGACCAACGTGATTTCGAAAACAGGCTCCAATATCCATGGCCTGTCGACCGAAGAACGTGATGGCCGACTGTATACTGTCACCGTTCTGCTGACGACTAAAGATCGTGTCCACCTTGCAGGTATCATGCGAAAAATCAAAGCGATGCCGCAGGCGACCCGAGTCAGACGAAGAAAGAACTAAACTCATCGCCACCCACTCACACTGGGTGGCGATTTTTTTATACCCTATTTATTTACTATGAATTTAGAACGTTACCACCGTATCCATCAGGTGCTGAAAGCACGCCAAACCGACCTTACTTTGTGCCTAGAAGAGGTTCACAAACCTAACAACGTCTCTGCCGTTATTCGTACGGCTGACGCCACGGGCTTACACAAAGTTCATGCTATCTGGCCTGATAAAATGCGCACTTTAACCCACACTTCTGCAGGTGCTCGTAACTGGGTTGAAGTAGAAACTCACAACTCGATTGAAACCGCCATTACCGAGCTCAAAGCCCAAGGCATGCAAGTATTGGTGACCAACTTATCAGACACCGCGGTCGATTTTCGTGAAATCGACTACACCAAACCGACTGCAATCATCCTGGGGAGTGAAAAAATTGGCGCGTCTGAACAAGCGAAAAAACTCGCCGACCAAGACATCATTATTCCGATGATTGGAATGGTGCAATCTTTGAATGTTTCGGTCGCCAGCGCAGTTATTCTGTATGAAGCGCAACGCCAACGTGAAGCGGCAGGCATGTATGATCGAGAAGAAAGCGCACTACCAAAAGAAACCATTCATCGCATCTTATTTGAACGTGGTCACCCAGTGCTTGCCAAAGTAGCGAAACGCAAGAAACTGGAATACCCGCCACTCGACGATGAAGGTCAAATCATCGCAGATGAGGCGTGGTGGCAAGAGATGCAAAAAGCTTAAGCTGAAACATAACGTCGAAAGGCCTCGCTTTCTACGCCACTTCTTATAGTTTTTCCTGTACAAAAACACAGCTCCATGGTTAACATACTGCTATGTTAACCATTTTCTTGAGCTTTCTATGTCTGCCCAAATGCTATCTGCTGTTCCTTT
>NZ_JAWOTD010000175.1:0-1190 GCF_033338715.1 Vibrio sp. Vb1337
TGTCTAAAGAAAAATTTGAACGTACGAAACCGCACGTTAACGTTGGTACTATCGGCCACGTTGACCACGGTAAAACAACTCTAACTGCAGCTATCTGTACTACTCTTGCTAAAGTTTACGGCGGTGTAGCTAAAGACTTCGCATCTATCGATAACGCTCCAGAAGAGCGTGAGCGCGGTATCACAATCGCAACTTCTCACGTTGAGTACGACACTCCATCACGCCACTACGCACACGTTGACTGTCCAGGACACGCTGACTATGTTAAAAACATGATCACTGGTGCTGCACAGATGGACGGTGGTATCCTAGTTGTTGCTGCGACAGATGGCCCAATGCCACAAACTCGTGAGCACATCCTACTAGGCCGTCAGGTTGGTATCCCATACATCATCGTATTCATGAACAAATGTGACATGGTTGACGATGAAGAGCTACTAGAACTAGTAGAAATGGAAGTTCGTGAACTTCTATCTGAATACGATTTCCCAGGTGATGACCTACCAGTTATCCAAGGTTCTGCACTAGGCGCACTAAACGGCGAAGAGCAGTGGGAAGCGAAAATCGTTGAACTAGCAGAAGCTCTAGATACTTACATCCCTGAGCCAGAGCGTGCGGTAGATCAGCCATTCCTAATGCCTATCGAAGACGTATTCTCAATCCAAGGTCGTGGTACAGTAGTAACTGGCCGTATCGAGCGTGGTATCCTAACTGTAGGTGACGAAGTTGCTATCGTAGGTATCAAAGACACTACTACAACTACATGTACTGGTGTTGAGATGTTCCGTAAGCTTCTAGACGAAGGCCGTGCAGGTGAGAACGTTGGTGCACTTCTACGTGGTACTAAGCGTGACGAAGTTGAACGTGGTCAAGTACTAGCTAAGCCTGGTTCAATCACTCCACACACTAAGTTCGAATCAGAAGTATACGTACTGTCTAAAGATGAAGGTGGTCGTCACACTCCATTCTTCAAAGGCTACCGTCCACAATTCTACTTCCGTACAACTGACGTAACTGGTGACATCCAGCTACCAGACGGCGTAGAAATGGTAATGCCAGGCGACAACGTACAGATGACTGTAGAGCTAATCGCACCAATCGCAATGGACGAAGGTCTACGTTTCGCGATCCGTGAAGGTGGCCGTACAGTAGGTGCTGGTGTTGTTGCTAAGATCTTCGACTAATTCATA
>NZ_JAWOTD010000176.1:0-1188 GCF_033338715.1 Vibrio sp. Vb1337
TTTTTTCTTTTTTTGAATTTTATTTTGGTGTTTTATGCTTCTTTAAATTGGAATGCAGAATATGTAACTTATGCTTTCGGTGTGTGGTTATATAAATATTCTTTTAGGGGGTGATCGCTGATCAAATGGTAAATATCCGATGATCAGAATAAGATCTTTCCTAAAGTAAGCTTCTCGTGAAGTAAACCCATTCCTTTGCATATGGTGATATACATCAAGGTTAGCGGTTAGAAAATGTGAATACTGGAGCGAGTGAAACAGTAAGGTGAGAGATATGCAACAGAACAAATGTCCAGATTGCGAAGTAGAACTAGAATGGACTGGCCAATACCATTGTGGCCAATGTGAATCCGATTTCAAAAAAGTAGGTTTTTGTCCGGACTGTGGTGCTGAGTTAGAAAAGCTTCAGGCTTGTGGGGCTGCGAATTATTTCTGCAATACCTGTAATGAACTCAAATCTAAATCTCGTGTGCGATTTGAGTTTCAGAAAATCAGCTGACTAAGCTCATTTTAAAGTCGGCTAACTAACGGTAGAGTGAATCTCACCATTAGCCAAACGGGTGACTAAAAGGTCGCCCGTTTTTACATCATCTGCGCTTGTAACGACCTTACCTTGCTCCGTTTGCGTGATGGAGTAACCACGCTTGAGTGTCGCTAGGGGACTGACGGTATCTAACTGCTCTGCCGCAATCGCTAACTGATGACGCATCGTCAGTAGTTTTCGATCCATTGCGTCCAATAGCTTGTGCTCAACACGTTCAAGTCTCGACTTTTGTTGTGCTAAGTGTTTAACAGGAGAGTTTAATTGCAGACGGTGGTGTTTACGCTCAACGGCTTGTTGACGTGTATCGATGAAGCGCTGCATAGCTCTACGCAAACGCATATCCAGCTCATCGAGTTGCTGTGACTGACGCTGCAACTGATAACTTGGATGTTGGCGTTCTAAGCGATGCAGAAGTTGCGCAGATTGCTGTTTTTGCTGCGCTAAGTAGTAGCGCATCGCACTAGCTAGTTTATGCTGTTTCGCTACAAGCGATTGATCTGTATGGCTGTTGTCACGGCTAACCAGTTCAGCGGCAGCTGATGGAGTAGGAGCTCGCACATCGGCAACAAAATCGGCAATCGTCATGTCGCAGCTGATGGAGTAGGAGCTCGCACATCGGCAACAAAATCGGCAATCGTCATGTC
>NZ_JAWOTD010000177.1:0-1188 GCF_033338715.1 Vibrio sp. Vb1337
AACACTACTTCATCCTCAGTATGACCGTGCTTGTCGCTGCAGTGAGCTTAACTTACGGTTTAAGCCACTACTTTGGCCTCGATTTCGGTCTTTCTGCCGGTATGATGGCAGGAGCATTGACGGCGACACCTGTTCTAGTTGGTGCTCAAGATGCTTTGAACTCAGGTCTTGCAACAATACCGCGCAATATGGATTTTTCTTTGGTATTAGAAAATCTATCCGTAGGTTACGCGATGGCTTATCTGATTGGTCTGATCAGCATGATCATGTTCGCTAAGTTGCTACCAAAGTTACAAAAGCAGAACCTTTCAGACTCTGCTCAACAAATCGCTCAAGAGCGTGGCCTTGGTAACTCAAGCCAGCGCAAAGTTTATCTACCTATTATTCGCGCATATCGAGTTGGCCCGGAGCTTATCGATTGGACAGACGGCAAAAACTTACGAGAACTTGGTATTTACCGCCAAACGGGTTGTTACATTGAGCGTATTCGCCGTAATGGTATTCTCGCCCACCCTGATGGTGATGCGATTTTGCAAGAAGGCGATGAAATAGCACTGGTAGGCTTCCCTGACAGCCACGCTCGTTTGGACCCAAGCTTCCGCAACGGTAAAGAAGTGTTCGACCGTAACCTTCTCGATCTGCGTATTGTGGAAGAAGAGATTGTCGTTAAGAGCGACGCGATTGCCGGCAAACGTCTATCTGATTTGAACCTGTCTGAGTTCGGTTGTTTCCTTAACCGCGTAGTTCGTGCGCAAATCGAAATGCCAATGGATTTAGACATTGTTCTTGCCAAAGGTGATGTGCTTCAGGTGAGTGGCGAGAAGAGTCGTGTACATGGCCTTGCTGAGAAAATCGGTTTCATCTCGATTCACAGCCAAATGGCAGACTTATTGGCGTTCTGTAGCTTCTTTATTCTTGGCATTATGTTTGGCCTAGTGACCATGACATTTGGTCAAGTGTCGTTTAGCTTAGGTAACGCGGTAGGCCTTTTGCTGTCAGGTATTACACTAGGCTTCCTTAGAGCCAACCACCCTACTTTCGGCTACGTACCGCAAGGCGCGTTAAACATGGTCAAAGATCTTGGTTTAATGTTCTTTATGGTTGGTATCGGTTTGAGTGCTGGTGGCAAGATGTTCGAGCATTTGACTCAAGTTGGCCCACAGGTGATTGGTCTTGCGTTTATTGTCA
>NZ_JAWOTD010000178.1:0-1186 GCF_033338715.1 Vibrio sp. Vb1337
TCAAATCGATAAACGACATCAACGGGAACTACATTGGTGACCAGATCATCAAGTTTACTGCAAATGCGATTCAACAGAGCTTGTCTTCCCCAAATAACGCGTTTCGCGTTGCTGGCGACGAGTTTGCCTTTATTACTTACGATGAAGATCCCGTGGCTGTATGTCAGGAAGTGCTCGATAAAATTGAAGCCGGTTACAGTGACAAATCCAATCGTATTTCTTTTACCGTGAGCATTGGCATTGCACGTGCGCCTGTTCACATGCTCAACAGTGATGAACTGATCCTAAATGCCAGCTTAGCGTTGAAAGATTGCAAAAAACACCGTGACACACGAATTCAACATTACGACACGCACTTAAGTGCGCTTTATCATCGTCAAACGCAACTGATTGAAGCGATGCGCATTCAATTAAGCACGAGCATTACTGAAAGTCATGAGCTTTACGTGGTGTTACAACCGATTGTTGATGTAAACAATGATCGCTGGGATTACTTTGAAATACTCGCTCGTTGGAACAGCAGTGTGTATGGCAACATCTCCCCTGCGGAGTTTATTGAAGCGGCAGAGCAATCGGGATTAATCATCGAATTAGGTGAGCGAATCATAGAGTTAGCATGTATTGCGAAGCAAGAGTTAGAGGCTCACCTCGGTTATACCGTGAAGCTATCCATCAACTGCTCTGCACACGAACTGGTCGATTCAAACCGCTACATCAACCACCTAACAACCTTGCTCGAGCGATACGGTCACGATGCTTGGGACTTTGTTATAGAGCTCACTGAAACTGTTTTGCTTTCACAAAGTGGACGCGAGCAGATGGTTTTGAACTCGCTTCGCTATCTTGGTTTTAAAGTCGCACTGGATGACTTCGGCACCGGCTATTCGAGCTTAAATTACATTCATAATTACCCTATCGACAGCATCAAAATTGACGCCACATTTGTGCGCAATATGCTCTCGAACAAAACGTCAGAGCAAGTGGTGTATCTGATAGCCCAGTTAGCTCAACTGTTGGATGTCGACTTAATTGCAGAAGGCGTAGAAGACGACAGGGCGTTAAATAAGCTTATCGACATGGGTTGCCATTACATCCAAGGCTACTTCTATTCTCGCCCACACAACGTCGATGAATTGGTACACATGATTAACGATAGACAAGTCAAACGCGCATAAAAAAGACCAAG
>NZ_JAWOTD010000179.1:0-1186 GCF_033338715.1 Vibrio sp. Vb1337
GTGCGATTAGGTCTTGTTTGAGTGCAGAGAAATCGAGTTTTTTGACTTCTTCTTGGTAATCAAAATCACTCGGCATTGGACTTGTTTTAGCGTCGTGTTGATGCAAAATGTCGAGGTTGAGCGACTTCGGCCACCAGTTCTTTTCTGTTCTGTCATTGGTGGTCATGGAGCCATGCATTACGGGGCATTTGCCTGCGGAATGCGCATTTTGTTGTGTCATGTTAATTCTCCCATTCTTGCGTTTTGCGAGTGCTAGTCGTTACAGCTGGTGAACAAACACGGGCATCCGTTATTAATTACTGATGTTTTAATACAGAGCATGATCCTTAGGTCGTTTCGCTCGGCGTTATTTCTGCAGCGATCGTAACATCCATGCTGTTTTTTCATGGATGCGCATTCTGTCCGATACCAACGCCACGCTAGATTCGTCATCCGCTTGTTGGGCTAGCTTTAACACTTTACGTGCGGTTGTTACGACTTGTTCGTGATTGTGCGTGAGTATGTCGACCATTTCCGTCGCGCTCGGAACGCCTTCAACCTCTTCAATCACACTGAGTTTGGCGAATTCTTTAAACGTGCCGGGTGCGGGAACGTCCAGTGTGCGTATGCGCTCGGCAATCTCGTCTACAGCCGTCGCAAGTTCGGTATAGTGTTCTTCGAACATGAGATGCAGTTCTCTGAAGTTCGGGCCTTCCACATTCCAGTGGAAGTTGTGCGTTTGCAGATAGAGCGTGTAAGAATCTGCCAAGAGCTGCTTCAAGCCCTCTGCGGTGCTTAATCGGTGCTCTCTATCAATGCCGATATCGATGTGCGTCATGCTAGCTTCCTCTCATTCCATCTGGTTTCACGACTTTTTGTAAGCCGTCAGCAAACAACTAAAAAAAGTATTGGATAGATGTTCTGATTTGTAAAAATGATAAAAATGAATGTAACGTTCGGAAATTTTGATTACTGAATGGAAGGCGTTGTCTATAGCAAATATCAACGCCTACAAAGCACACAAAGCACACCGAGGTAACGGCATGCTGCTGGGTTTAAACGATTTTGATTTCGAGATTATTTGAGAGATTGCTTCGCGATACGGGAAAGCGCTTCGAGACTGGAAACGTCCACATAGTTTGGGCGAAACGCGAGGGCTATTCTGCGGTGAGGGCCGGGCTCATTTAAATGCACTGCCGATAATACT
>NZ_JAWOTD010000180.1:0-1180 GCF_033338715.1 Vibrio sp. Vb1337
TTGGCGTGCCTTTTCCAAGATGGAACAAGTCATCAAGCTGCGACTGTCGAAAACTCTCTTGGCTACGCATATGGTTTTTGACCTTTGCGAAACGGAGCAAGCTTTCGGTTAGTCTTGAGTAATCAACGGGCTTGACGAGGTAATCAAATGCGCCGAAACGATGAGCTTTTTGAACCGTAGATGCGTCATTGGCCGCCGTGACCAAAATGCATTCTGGTTTCTGGTCGCTCTCTAACCATTGATAAACCAGCTCGACACCTTGCCCGTCTGGTAAGTAGTTGTCGACAATGACCAAATCCGGCTTAGTATGCGTCACTAGCTGCTGGGCAATGTGAATACTGCCAGCAATACCGACGACTTGATATTGTTCCACTTGCTCAATGAAATGGTGATGAAGCTCTGCAATGTTGGGATCATCTTCCACTATGACTACTTTTATCATCCTAACTCCTTGGGAAAATAGATCGTAAACGCGGTTTCTTGCTCGTCACTGTCCAACTCCATATGCCCATTGCCTTGCTCAACGATGGAACGTACAAGGTACATGCCTACTCCATGATCGGCTTTGTTTTGCTTAGTGGTAAAGCCCAATTCGCACAACGCATCAAATTCACTCTCGATCAGCGGGCCGTTGTTCGAAACCTGAATGGTGTACTCACAGGCCGATTCTGAAATACCAATGTGTACATAACCGTTCTCTTGTCCTTTCACCGCTTCCAAAGCGTTTTGAGCTAAATTGCCAATCAGCCCACACAATTGTTCTTCTGACAAACGGCGAGACAGCGCGCTCAAATCACTTTGGCAGTCAATGCTCAGTGCCACACCCAGTTCGTTGGCTTTGCTCGCCTTTGCCAAAATCAAGGCTGACAAGGCCGGTCTGCTATTCAGCGCATGTAGCGAATCCAGTTGTGATTGACTGGCTTTCGCTTGCGACAAACAAACTGAAAGCGCTTTATCGTAAGCCCCCATTTGTAAGAGACCCGAGATAGTCGAAAGCTTATTTTGATACTCGTGACGCGCAACGCGCATGTTCTCCATGTACTGCGTCACCTGACTGATTTTCTCCGAGAGTACGTGCATCTCATTTTGGTCACGCAAGCTAAACACTGCGCCATAAGGTTCACCTGTCGACGTACGAAGCGTAACTCTGTTCATCACCAAATTTTTGCCATTCACGCGA
>NZ_JAWOTD010000181.1:0-1179 GCF_033338715.1 Vibrio sp. Vb1337
TTCGGTAACGTTATTGAATCGATGACCACGTTCATCGCCTACAAGTACGATGCGCTCCAAAGCTTGAGTGCTTGGTCGGTCGCGAACTTCGCCAACATTTTGCGGGGGGATTTTGAACTGCTTTACATTGCGGTTCCGATGGTGATTCTCAGTTACTTGTTTGCCGCAAGAATCTCTGCGGTCGGTATTGGTAAAGACTTTGCCGTGAACTTGGGTTTGAACTATCAGCAAGTGGTTACTATTGGCGTGCTGTTGGTGTCCATCATGTCCGCAAGTGTGGTGATGATAGTTGGTCAGCTGCCGTTTCTTGGCCTTATTGTGCCGAACCTCGTCAGTCATTTTTACGGTGATAACCTGAAGAAGAACATTCCTTTAACCGCCATGTATGGTGCCATATTGGTACTCGGCTGTGATTTGGTGAGTCGTTTGATCATCTTCCCTCATGAAATGCCAATTTCCATTGTGATCAGCATTTTAGGTGGCGTGGTATTCATTGCGATGTTGCTAAGAGGTAAGCAGCATGCGTGATTCAACCAAAATCGTTTTGCTTGGTGTTATCGCTCTGGTGTTTGCCTTTTTGTTTATCGGCATTGGCTTGAACGCAGACAACTACCAGTACTTTCTTTCGCGACGCGTACCCAAAGTTTTGGCGATTGTATTAGCTGGCGTGGCGATTGCTCAGTCATCTATGGTGTTTCAAACCATTACGCATAACCGAATATTGACGCCAAGCATTATGGGCTTTGATGCTTTATACGTGCTCACGCAAGTGTTGATCGTATTGTTGTTTGGTGGATTGAGCACATTAGTGTTGAATATCTACGTCAACTTCACCATCGCGGCATGCATCATGGTGGCGTTTTCACTGCTTTTGTTTGGCTTCTATTTCTCCAAAGGCAGCCGAAATTTGATCACCTTATTGTTGGTCGGTTTGATATTTGGTCAGCTATTTTCCAATGTTGCGTCTTTTTTCTCGCTATTGATGGATCCCAATACGTTCGCTTTCGTGCAGTCCAAACTGTATGCAAGCTTTAACAACGTAAAGGTTAATCTCGTGTACTTCAGTGCGCCGATGTTGATATTGGCTTGCTGGTTGCTGTTTCGTATGCATCGCACATTGGATGTGTTCTGGTTAGATCAAGACAACGCAAAAAGCTTGGGTGTTGATGTGCCGAAAGT
>NZ_JAWOTD010000182.1:0-1176 GCF_033338715.1 Vibrio sp. Vb1337
TAATCCACATGGCGCTGCTCTTCGATACCTTCTGCGACAATTTTAAGACGCAAGGCTTTGGCCATAGCAATGATCACGTTGACCAGTTCACGATCAGAGTCGTTCTCAAACACGTTTTGCATAAAACTGCGGTCGATTTTCAGACGGTCAAACGGGAACTTCTGCAAGTAACTCAGTGCAGAATAGCCCGTACCGAAGTCGTCAATCGTCAGCTTGGTACCCAGCGCCCGTAGGTTATCCAGCATGTCCACCAATTCATCATCATGGTTAAACAACAAGCTTTCGGTTACCTCGACATCAAATTGCTCAGCAGGCAAACCCGATTCTTCTAAGCTTTGCCTAATGAACGCCAATAAGCGATCACAATAGCGGAATTGAACGCTAGAGAAGTTCACCGATACAAACAACGGCGAAATGGATTGCCACTGTGCTGCTTGATAACACGCTTGCTGAATGGCGAACTCGCCAAGTTGATGAATCAATCCGTTTTTCTCTGCAATCGAGATGAACTCTTCTGGATTGACGAAGCCGAACTTCTCATCGTTCCAACGCATCAATGCTTCTGCGCCAACAATTTTGCCGCTTTTCAGTTCGATGATTGGCTGATAGTACATTTCGAGCAGTTGGTTCGAGATCGCATTACGCAATCGACTTTCTAGATCCAAGTAACGCTGTAGATCTTGGTTCATGTTGTGGTTGTAAAAGCAGAACGCATCGCGGCCATCTTGCTTCACGCGGTACATCGCCATATCGGCACACGCCAACAGCTGCTCGGCGTTATCACCGTCGTCTGGGAAAACCGACATGCCGACACTGCCTGTCAGGAAAAACTCGTGATTATTCCAAACAAACGGTTCACTAAAGGCCGATAACACACTCGAAGCAACGCGCTTCGCGGTATCGTTATCTGGTAAATCTGGAATCACCAACAGGAACTCATCCCCACCGATTCTGGCGAGCAAATCGGTTTTTCTCGCGACGTTTTGAAGACGCTGAGCACTGAGTTTGAGAATTTCATCCCCGACAAAATGCCCCATAGAATCGTTGATCTGTTTGAAGTGGTCCAAATCAATAAACATCACCAATACTTTCGAACCCGTACGAGATGCCCGAATAAGTTCCAACGCCAATCGTTCTGAGCCATAACTGCGATTTGGCAATTCTGTTAAGGTGTCG
>NZ_JAWOTD010000183.1:0-1176 GCF_033338715.1 Vibrio sp. Vb1337
CGAGTTTTTTGAGCGCATAGAGGATGTGATCAAAAAGCTTGAGTGGCACTCCGCGTTTTATATGCAAGCACGCCGCATGATGGAGAAAAACAAAGGGGTTAATAACCCTATGTTCCCGCATTACTTCTGTGACCAATGGTATCAAAGCCTCGCTGATGCAATTAAACAGGCGCAAGTAAGTGAGTTAGAAGCCAACAAAGAGAAAGTTCTTAACGATCTGTATCAACGTATGGAAACCATGCGCAATATGGATAAAGTGCCGGAATCTGGCGACGCTGAAAGCGTAGGGCGATTGTGGGATATGGCTTCGGCAAAACTCAGCAAAACCGATTTAACGGTGATGAAGCGTCATGCGGAGTTTTTGAAAAAGCACAAAGGCTTGCAAGAAATCGCAGAACAGCTTGGACGTCTGGCTGGGCAAGTGCCTGCTCATGACTTAAACCGTGCACCAGCAGGAGAGCTAAAAAAGGTTGAAGAAACACACAACGAAGCGACGGATGATATCGTCGGTATCCATGAAAGTGACGATCTCAACAAGCTGCTGCCAAACGAGACCATGTTTTTGGCTTACCCTGAGCTAGAAGTTGTGTTCTACAAGCATCTGGTCGACAAGCGTTTAATGAACTATCGCACGCAAGGTAAATCTCGCACTTTACGTAAAGTCAAAGCGCATCGTCCAGACAACAAAGCTGTGGATATCGAAAAAGGGCCGTTCATCGTCTGTGTGGATGCCTCTGGCTCGATGAGTGGTTTCCCTGAGCAGTGCGCAAAAGCGATGGCGTATGCGTTAATGCAGATCGCACTGGCCGAACAGCGCGATTGTTACGTGATCATTTTCTCTACTGAACACATTACCTATGAGCTCACCAAACAAGATGGTTTGCGTGAGGCCGCCGATTTCTTAACGTACAGTTTCCATGGTGGTACAGATTTGGAGCCAACGCTTATCAAATCCATCGATTTGATGAGTGGAGATAAATACAAAAACGCCGACATGGTGGTAATTTCTGATTTTATTGCGCCAAAACAGCAAGATGAGTTGTTGGCAAAAGTGGATGCGCTTAAAGCGAAGAAAAACCGCTTCCATGCGATCAGTTTATCTAAATACGGAAACCCTGCGTTAATGTCGATGTTTGATCATACTTGGTCTTACCATCCAAACGTTGTGGGACGTTT
>NZ_JAWOTD010000184.1:0-1175 GCF_033338715.1 Vibrio sp. Vb1337
ACTCATCGTAGCTAAAGTGTGCCAGTAGTGTTTCGTAGCCGTTAGCCTTAGTGACCGTCTCTATGCCCTGAACAAAGGAAGCAAAAATTTGGTTGGACAGAGAAGGAAGTAAGATGCCGATGGCTTTGCTGGAAGACTTAGACAACATCGCGGGGGCGCGATTTTCGATGTACCCCATCTCCTCGATTGCCGCGGCAATTTTCACGCGGGTCTTCTCAGCCACCGATTCTGGATTGCGCATATAGCGCGAAACCGTCATCTTCGTTACGCCAACTTGGTCTGCGACATCCTGCAATGTCGTTCGTGTTTTTTTATTCTGTTGAGCCATAAATATGTGATTTATCAATAATGTTACATGTAACATTATGACGAATACACAGGATGCCGACAAGCCACCAAAAGCCAAACATAATATCCACAATAAAATCATGCACTTATTGTTACAGAGTTGTTTTTAAAGAAACACTCGCAAAACGAATAAATAAATGACATTAATATTGAGTTTCTTATAAAATAGCGCACGTAAAACAATAAGATATCAGGCACTGTGCAGTTAGGCTCCAGCGAAACCCAAGTTTATTATCATCTTCTTGATCTGGACGACTCTCAAAAGCAGCAATACCTCCAAGAATTGCAACAGAGTCAACCTGAGCTATACATTCAACTCGCGTCCCTTTTAGCCCATGAAGCCCCAGAAGAGCGATTAACGCAATTGCTTTACTTTGGCGCTCATCAAGCGACCAACAGCGAGATCGACCTTAGTGGCGAAGTGATCAGTAAGTATCGCCTAACTCATGAGTTGGGACGTGGTGGTATGGGCGTCGTTTATGCCGCGCAACGCGCAGATGAGACCTTCGAGCAAGATCTTGCGATCAAATTCATCCAAAGCAATTTAAGTAATGTACTCGGACAACGGGCACTTTTCGATGAAGCGCAGCTACTAGCACGTTTAAATCACCCTTATATTGCGCAAGTCTTTGACGGCGGCCTGCATGACGACTCGGTTTACATCGTCATGGAGCGCGTGTTTGGCCAAACATTGGATGATTATCTTGCCGAAGTCACACTGACAGACCGAGAGAAGCTCACGCTGTTTAAGCAGATTTGTCAGGCAATGGAACACGCGCATCACCACCATGTGTTACACGCCGATCTCAAGCCTGAAAATATCCTGA
>NZ_JAWOTD010000185.1:0-1170 GCF_033338715.1 Vibrio sp. Vb1337
CGAAAGAAGAAAAAGTGACCAAAGTTGCCGAAGTTTTCCACTCAGTGGCAGCGAAAGACGACATCATGAATGACCTGATGTCAGGTGGTATTCACCGCCTTTGGAAGCGTTTTACGATCGATTGCAGTGGCGCTCGTCCTGGTCAGCGCATTCTGGATCTAGGTGGTGGTACGGGTGACCTAACCGCGAAATTCTCGCGTATTGTGGGTGACCAAGGCCACGTTGTTCTGGCAGATATTAACAACTCAATGCTGAATGTTGGCCGCGACAAACTGCGCGATAACGGCATTGTGGGTAACGTACACTACGTACAAGCTAACGCAGAAGAACTGCCTTTCCCAGATGATTACTTCGATGTGATCACCATCAGCTTCTGTCTTCGTAACGTAACCGACAAAGACAAAGCAGTACGTTCAATGTTTCTCGTCATTAAGCCAGTTGGTCGTCTATTGGTTTTGGAATTCTCTAAACCAGTTCTCGAACCACTATCAAAAGTGTACGACGCGTACTCATTCCACCTATTGCCAAAAATGGGCGAATTGGTCGCGAATGACGCAGAAAGCTACCGCTACCTTGCTGAATCTATTCGCATGCACCCAGACCAAGAAACACTGGAAGGCATGATGCAAGACGCTGGCTTCGAAAACACCAAATACTACAACCTAACGGGTGGTATTGTGGCGTTGCACCGCGGTTACAAATTCTAAGGGTTAACGGCATGCCATTTGAACCACTTATCACCGCTGTCATTGAAACTTCACTGAACACACTGATTAAAGACGATCCTGCATTGGGTCGTCGTTTAGCGCGTCTCAAGGGCCAAGTTATCCAAGTTCACCTCAAAGAAATCGACAAGACGCTGACGTTTGTTTTCAGTCAGCAGATTGATGTGCTGGGTAACTACGAAGGTCAGCCTGACTGCTATCTCTCGTTGAACTTGAGCGTGCTGCCTGAGCTGCGTGACCAAGCCAACATCACTCGCTTGATTAAGCAAGACAAGCTTGAACTTGAAGGTGATATTCAACTGGCGCAGAAATTTTCTCAGTTGATGACCGATTGCAAACCGGACATTGAAGAGTGGTTATCTCGCGTAACAGGCGATGTGGTTGCACACACTTTGGTACAAGGCACCAAAAACGTGGGTGGTTTCTTCGTTTCTCAAGCGGAAAA
>NZ_JAWOTD010000186.1:0-1168 GCF_033338715.1 Vibrio sp. Vb1337
GACCTAAGTTTTGAATAAACCGCGCAACATGTCGCTCAGAGCAATCCAACAATGCCATTTCGCACAGAATCAATACGGGTGATTTATCTGGAATGGTCAGAGATTCGAGCCACGACATATCTTCCACACTCCCACTGCGATGTTCGTAGCGTTCGTTTTTATGGAATAGACGCTGACGCCAAACTAGATTCTCCGTAACATCCAATTCAATCCAGTGACAGCGGCCGTTATCCAAACGGTAAAAACGGGTATCGAGTCCAGCTCCAACATTGATGATCCAAGCGTCCGGATTTTGCTGCAAAAACTGCGTTACCTGTTGGTCGCACAGTTGAGTCAACGTCACGTGTAGCAGCTGCTTTTGCGCGACATCACCACTTAAACAATCAGGTGCCATCTTGCAGCTTAGACAAGCTTTCGCCGCAATGGGGTCATACACCAAACCATTGTCGACCATGCTTTCACGGCTGCGTAATAACAAAGGCTTCAATAGATGATTAGGAACTTGATGTTTTGACTTAGACATGGGCATTTCCTGCGCCAGTGAGAAAGAGTGGACACTGGAAAAGATGATAATGAATATCAATTACATTATCAAGCACAGAGAGAGCCGACAAGAATATGAGAAATAAACTGCGAGCAGGAAATCAAAGCGGATGAGAAAAAAAGAGCTAAGACAAATAGGCAACAGCCCAGCGAAGCTGGGCTGTTGCGATAAACTTACATCCAATCGGTATTGCGAATAATACCAACGGCTAAGCCTTCAATAGTCAGATGCTGAGACGTTAAGTCCACTTGAATCGGTGCGAACTCTTCATTCTCTGCATGCAGTAAAACGGTTGAACCTTTACGTTCCAAGCGCTTGACGGTCACATCGTCATCAACACGAGCAACGACAACCTGACCATCGCGAACATCTTGTGTTTTGTGCACAGCAAGCAAATCACCGTCCATAATACCGATGTCTTTCATACTTTCGCCATTTACGCGAAGTAAGAAATCCGCTTGCGGCTTGAACATCGCAGGGTCAACTTGGTAGTGCGCTTCTACGTGCTCTTGAGCCAGAATCGGCTCACCCGCAGCGACTTGACCAATCAGAGGCAAGCCCTGTTCGTCATTGGCCGCATCTTCAAGCAGGATTCGGATCCCACGCGATGCGCCCGGAATAATT
>NZ_JAWOTD010000187.1:0-1167 GCF_033338715.1 Vibrio sp. Vb1337
ACGCAGCATCCAAATCAGCTTTTCCTGCTCTCTGAGCATCGCGACACCTACGAAACGTTATTGGCGGAGAAAAATCTGCCCGACCTGAACATTACGGACAAGCCGCAAGAGGCACACATTGTTCTTGCCGATCCTCCTTTACTCTCACAAAGATTAGACGAATTTTCACAACTTGAGTGGGTACAATCTACCTATGCGGGCGTAAATGCGCTCATTACCCCAGAATTTCGCCAAGACTATACGCTGACGAATGTGCGTGGCGTGTTTGGTCCGCTAATCGCAGAGTACGTCCTCGGATATTGCATCAGCCACTATCGTCATTTTATGCACTACCACCAGCAACAACAAAACAAACAGTGGCAACCGCATCTCTACACATCACTGCAAAGCAAAACCATGGTGATTCTCGGTACGGGTAGCATTGGGAAATGCCTAGCACAAACGGCCCAGGCGATGGGGATTAACACGATTGGTATTAATCGCACAGGAATTCCAACAGCCAATGATGAATTTGCACAAACCTTCCACATCAATGAACTAGCAAATGCTTTAAGAAAGGCAGATATTGTCGTTAATACATTACCGAGTACACCTAATACTCGTGCCTTGCTCAACCGTGAAACACTTCAACATCTCAACCAAGCTTTATTATTCAATGTAGGTAGAGGAGATGTGTTGGATGAAGCCAGCTTGTTGCTCGCCATCAAGAATCGCTGGGTAGAACACGCTTTCTTGGACGTGTTTGAGCAAGAACCATTGCCACCAGCGCATCCGTTTTGGAAGTTACCGCAAGTGACCATCACGCCACACATTGCCGCATTGAGCTTTCCTGAACAGGTGGTCGACATTTTTGCCGACAATTACCGACTTTGGCGCGATGGTTTCTCATTAAACAATCAAGTGGATTTCGAAAAGGGGTATTAAAGACCGATGTCTCTAGAGAATCTACTCCAACAAGTGCGCGCGTGCCAGATCTGCGCTGAGAGTTTACCTCTCGGAGCCAACCCTGTGGTTCAAGCCGGTAAAAACGCACGCATTCTGATTATTGGCCAAGCGCCAGGAACAAAAGTCCACAGCACTTCGATACCTTGGAATGATCCAAGTGGTGACCGACTGCGCCAATGGCTTGATATCGACAAAGACGTGTTCTACGACCCGAATAAAATT
>NZ_JAWOTD010000188.1:0-1164 GCF_033338715.1 Vibrio sp. Vb1337
TTTATGCTTGTTGTCCAAAATTCATCCAACCTTCACGAATATTACCCATTACACGTTCGACGTTCATTAAACGGTCAGCGTCATTTTGTACGCTTGCGTAGTACAGTTCGACTTGACAGAAGTCGTACAGTTGGCGCAAGTTATCTGCAATTTCGCCACCATTTTCGTCATCAAGGGCACTGGTTAATCCAATTAAAATGTTCATACATTTATTGATGCCAGCGCCTTTCTCTGCCAAACGCTTCGCAGCAAGATGGCCGCGAATGCGTTCAATTTCATCGAGTAAGCCATCAATAAGCATGATGACAAGTTGATGAGGGTTTGCTGCTGCCGCTTGAGCATCTAGGTCGACTTGTTGGTATGAGTCGTAACCGGAGTCCATAAGCATGAGATCTTCTCCTAAAGCCTTAGCCAAACATTGACATGGTTTGGTTCATTTGGGTCATTAATGTATTCATTTGAGTGAATTGTTTTAGGTAACGCTTGTACGACATGTCGTACTTACGTTCTAAAGTGGTTTGTTTGTCTGAGAGGCGATCTAAGTTTGCTTGCAGCGCTTCTTTACGAGATTTGAACGCACCAGAAGAAAATTTGAGGAATGGTTCGGCCATGGCATCCATTGAGTCAAGTAATGCACCGTCGCCATTGAACATTGCTTCTAAGCCTGCGCTATTGTTTTTTTGTGCCTCTGCAAATTTTTCTTGGTCCACTTTCAGTTTGCCATGGCGATCCAACGTTACGCCTATTTCGCTTAAGCGCATGCCGCCGTGCTCGCCTCGAACAAGGCTTGATAGTTGGCTTTCAATTGAGCGCATGGTTGGGTCGCTAGCTAGAACACCGCGTTTTTTATCTTCACTGCCGATTTGTGTGTGTTCATCAATTGTAGATATCAAAGTGTTGTAGGCGTCTACGAACTTATTGAGCTGCTCTTTGGTTGCTTCGTCATCAGCGCCGATACCTAAACCAATCGCGGTTTCTCCAGAGGTCTGAGCCTTGGTTACGGTAATGTCTACGCCATCGATAACACCTTCAAACGTATTGCTCGAGTTAGTGAGTTTTAGACCAGTATTCTCTGCACCCAACCAGATCACGGCATCTTGGGGGGCACTGATTTGACTAAGGTTTGTGAATGCATCTTCAAACCATGCTTGGCCTGTGCCCGTT
>NZ_JAWOTD010000189.1:0-1164 GCF_033338715.1 Vibrio sp. Vb1337
TGAAAAGTGCTCAGAACGAGCTGAAAATTCAGGAAGTGAAAGTCGCAAAAGCCAAACATGAACAAGAAATGGCAGAGAACCAAGAGAAAATCAAGGAATCAGAAGCTGCTGCTAAAGAGGCTCAGAAATCGGGCTTAGCGGCGAAGATCTTTGGTTGGATCAGCGCGGTTGTCTCCATTGTGGTAGGTGCCATCATGGTTGCTACTGGCGTTGGTGCGGCAGCTGGCGCGCTTATGATCGCTGGTGGCGTCATGGGTGCAGTCAGCATGGCACTGCAAGAACCAGCCGTTCAAGACGCGCTAAAAGAAGCGGGTGTGAATGTCGATGTGTTGAACAAAGTGGTGATGGCATTAGAAATTGCTGTCGCTGTCATCGGTGCAATCGTGACCTTTGGTGGCGCGGCGGCTGGTGGTATCGCGAAACTTGCCGCGAAAAGTGCCAGCAAAATTGCGCAGAAAGTGACAGATATTGCCACGAAAGCTGCAGCCAATATGGCAAAAGTTGCGGACATGGGTTCTAAAGCTGCGACAACCACAGCCAAAGCGATTCGCTACGGCGCTGAAACGGTTGACCTTACGGTTAACATTGGCAAAGGTGCAACGGACAGCGTTCACGCTGCCAACAATGCGAACGTTACGGAAATACAAGCCGATATCACGGATCTCCGCGCCAAAATGACGTTGAGCCAGGCAGTCATCGATAAGCTAAAAGAAGAAATTGGCAAGTTGATGGAAGATTTCCAAGAGCTGATGAGCATCATCATGCAAATGATTCAAGCGAAAAGTGAAACTATGCAAACGGTGTTAAGCCGTCCTGCAACGGTTTAAGGAGCGGAAGTATGTTGGATAAAATTGGTGGAACGGGTCGCGGTGAACTGTATGGTTTGGGCGACACTATCAAAACAACCAAAGCAGAAAAAACACCAGAGACCAAATTGGAAGCGGGTGCAGTAAAAAGCAACGGTGAGTCAAACGTTTCTGGTGCAGGTCGCTATCAATTAGATGGGCCGAAAGCTCCTGCGATCAGTAATCAAGCACAAGTGGTTGCGAACCTGATGGGTGAGCTTGCACCAACGATTGATCTACTGATGAGCACTACCGCGAAAGTGCTGAATGGTGAAGAAGTGATCAAATCACCTTCGGACGCGGTTTCTCAATCGCTGTC
>NZ_JAWOTD010000190.1:0-1163 GCF_033338715.1 Vibrio sp. Vb1337
TCGAGGCGAGAACCTGCGGTGAGCTTACTGAACTCTTCTTTTGCTGAGTCTAATTCGGCTCTCGCCGAGTCCCTTGCCGCAAGAGCGGAATCTTTTTCGGATTGACTGATGAGCTTTTTACGCACCAGTTCTGCTTTGCGTTGATAGTTTTTCTGCGCTTCGGTGAGTTGCGCTTCCGCTCGGGCTACGCGTGCCGATGCAGCAGCAATGTCTTCTGGGCGTTCACCATTGGTCAATTTAAGCAAATACGCTCCCGCTTTGGCTTGCTCGGCAACGGCGTGTGCAAGAACTGCTTGTTGATTCTTGGTATCGAGCTGAACCAACACTTCCCCTTCACTGACCAAGCTGCCTTCTTTGACAGGAAGGGCTCTAATTATCTCATTAGATGTGGCGGTAAACGTTACGCGGTCACGCTCTAGGGTGCCAAGCGCTTGGTGCGTGTTATCTTTCGAACAGGCGCTTAAAAGGGCAATAATCAATGTGCCAAAAATGATTCGCTTCATAGTGCGGTGCTTCCTTTGAAGAAGTAATGCATGAATAGATAACTTGCGAACGGGAGCGTGTTGATTGAGCCCGCCAACCCGTCGCTAACCGCCATCCATAACGATTTCTTTTTAGAGCTTAGCATTTTATCTACAAGCGATTCTTTTTAAATAGAGAGGCTTAGCGTTGGAAGAGGGCTATGAAGGCCTCAATTTAAAGAACCTTGACCAAGCTCCGGTTTTTATCGGCAAATGACATTAAAAAAGCCCAGCGATGAGCGCTGGGCTTGAATAGATAAGAATGACGTGAGTGACTATGCAGTTTTGAATTGACCGACGATCTCTTGTAGACCTACCGCCAGCTCACTTAAATCGCGACATGCAATTGCTGTTTGGCGTGAACCTGTCGCCACTTCGCTAGAGAACTGGTTGATGTGTTCCACGTTACGATGCAGCTCTTCTGTTACCGAGCTTTGCTCGCTGCAAGCACTCGCAATTTGAATGCTCATTTCAGCAATGTTATCTGCGCCTTTTTCGATTTGGTCGATGGTTGCACCGGCTTTTTGTGCTTGCTCAACGCACTCTTGAATCAAATCGCTGCTGTTATTTGTTGCTGAAACGGCACTCTTCGAACAATTTTGCAGTTTAGAGATGATCGTGATGATCTCTTCGGTTGAAGCT
>NZ_JAWOTD010000191.1:0-1163 GCF_033338715.1 Vibrio sp. Vb1337
AAGCTCCAGTCTAAGATGTTAAAGCCAACGTACACCGCGATGCCTGCTAGCACAGCCATTGGGATAGGTTCGGTTAATCCACCAGCCACCAAAACAACCAGAGCCAGTACTAAGGCTCGCACCACACCAGATAATGGAGAGCGAGCGCCAACTTGGATGTTTGTCACCGTGCCCATCGTCGCACCCGCTCCTGGAAGTGCACCGAATAAACCTGAAATCATATTCGCTAAGCCCTGACCACGAAGCTCTTTGTCGGAATCGTGCTCTTTACGGGTAAGTGAGTCACCGATAACCGCAGTTAACAAGGTATCAATACAACCGAGCGTACCTAACACCAATGCATCGATGACCATTTCAACGAACATATCGGGGTCGATATGTGGCGCGACCAAAGATGGCAGGCCAGCCGGAATTTCCCCGATACGGCGGATATCTTCCGTATCAAACAACATCACCGACAATAAGGTCACTGTGACCAGTGCCACCAATTGGGCGGGTACATATTTGCGATACTTCTTTGGGAAAAAGAACAGAATGCCTAATGTCAGTAAGCCAAGGAAAAGCTCGTTAAATTTTAGATTAGAAATGGTTTCAGGCAGCGCTGACAATGTCCCTAGCACTCCTCCCGTAGGCGCAGCATGCCCTAGTAGTGGCGACAATTGAAGAATGATAAGTATGACACCAATACCCGACATAAAGCCGGAGATCACGCTGTAAGGCATTAAGGTAACGTATTTACCCATCTTCAGCGTTCCAAGCAAGATCTGAAATGCACCCGCCATCATGACAACAGTAAACGTCATCGCCATACCTGTTTCAGGGTACTTCGCCATCATACTGGTCAATACGGCTGTCATGATCACCGTCATCGGCCCCGTGGGTTCTGAGATAAGTGTATTTGAGCCACCAAATAAGGAGGCAAACAAGCCCACCATTATGGCGCCCCAAAGGCCAGCTTCTGCACCCGCCCCCGAAGCAACCCCGAACGCCAACGCCAAAGGGAGAGAAATAATGGCCGTGGTCACCCCGCCAAATATATCCCCTTTGAAATTGATATCTTTAAAACGACTACCGAACACCGTTTAGCTCCCTGCATTAATTTCAAAATTAAATAAGTAAAATGTCATTACTTTAACGAGGAATGTGAAAAATTAAACCATAAA
>NZ_JAWOTD010000192.1:0-1162 GCF_033338715.1 Vibrio sp. Vb1337
TCATAAGAATTCACTAATAAAAAAGGGGAGAACCTCCCCACCATTAGCTTAACTCGAATCAATTAAGCCACATGCTCCATTGCGTTCGAGCCTTCGACAGGCGCAAAAAACTCATCGTGTAATGCACAAATGGCGCGTTGATATTCTTTGTCACTGACGACAAATTGCACGTTTACATTACGCAACGAAGAGTGCAACGCCACCGGTGTGACACCACTGTTCATGAGAGAAAGGACGCCCTTCGCTAACGTTTTGTTAGTGTCGATGTGTGAACCGATGGCTGAAATTAACGCAACCATTCGCCCTTTAATGGAGGCATTCGGGTAACGTTTTTCGGCCTTGTATAACACTTTGTTTAAGCTGTCCGAGCTACCGCCAAGGTAATACGTAATCGAGTTAGCGTTCATCTCTTTACCGATCAAGCTGACGCGTGCATCAGAGATGATTTCCATCAATTCGTAACTCACGTTGTCAACCTTGCCGACCATCGCTTGATCGAACAAGTGCAGTGCGAAGACCTTTTCTTTACCGGCGATGATTTCCACTTTGTCTTCTTCTGGGCGATACCCTGAAGATATCAACGTACCTTCATGTTCTGGCTCAAACGTGTTTTTGATTTGCAGCTCAATCCCACTTTCGCGCAAACCAGCGGCAGCATTGGGATGAATCGCCTCCATGCCCAAGTTAGCAAGTTGATCCGCTACATCGTAGTTCGTGCTTCCAATTGGCAACACTTTCTCTGGGCCGACCACGCGTGGGTCCGCTGAACTCAAATGGTATTCTTTGTGGATGATGGCTAGGTCTGCTTTGGTGATAGCGGCAATACGACTGAATGTCATTTCACTGTAGCCTCGGTCATAAGTGTGCATCAAACCTTCTTTGCAGTATGCATAACCCGTGACAATAGGCAGTTCTTTGGTCACATCGATATCAGCAAACGCGTCGCGAATGGAATCATCGAGATTTCTTGGTTCCTGATTATCCCAACCAGAGAGATCCACAAACCTCGCATTGATGCCCATGTTTTTCAGCTTAAGCGCTGTATTGTACGCACTGTGCGCTTCACCAATCGACGATAGAAACTCGCGAATTTGTGGCAGATAGTGACGCAGAGAAAACTGTCCGTATTGGCAGGTTTCTAGAATATTAGCGATACAATTTT
>NZ_JAWOTD010000193.1:0-1159 GCF_033338715.1 Vibrio sp. Vb1337
AGTCTTGCTGTCACCGACCTCGATGGTGATTTTGCATTACCAGCCAAAGCCAAACTCGCCACAAGGTGAGCAATTGCAAAGCTAGCCAATACAACACCTAAAACAAAAAGCCGATACAAACATCTGTATCGGCTTTTTTCATTGCTTGCAGACAGATACCCCAACATACATCTTTGAACACCAATCAGCCATAAAACTCATCACCTAGATAATTGGGATATGCTCTAAGAAAACTTAAATGGCTCATTTAGTGTTGTAAGCATTAATGAACCCTTGTATATTTATGGACCATTACAGTATATGAACCAACCCAATGAGGAATGCGGTCATGACGACTTATATCTACACGCGCTACTCTCCAAAAAACAAAGCCCACAGTGAGCACCTTGCTGCGTTGCGCGAGGCCGCTCCTGATGCGCTGCATTTTGAAGATAAAATTCGTGGCTGCGTTCCCCCTTCAGAAAGAGAAGCGTTTCAAAAACTTAGCAATACTATTCAATCTGGCGACACCATCGTGATGTGGTGGCTGACAGCATTTGGTCGCGATTTTAGTCAGGCTCTCAACGCCATTCGAGCCTTGCTTGAAAAAGGCGTCACACTAAAAACCGTATGTGAACCATTGACGTTTGAACCTGACTCAGAACAGACGAAAACGTTACTCGCTTTGCTATCAGGTTATGGAAAGGTACAAATTCAGCATCGACTATTTGCGGCAGAGCAAGGCCGCCAAGCCATTAAAGATCAACCGGAGTTGTGGAAACAGAAGTTCCGTGGCCGCCCTGCTGACCGGGAAAAACATCGACTCATCGCGGCGTTACTATTAGAAGGTAACACGCTGTTGAGCGTGGCAGAGCAATGCGATGTCAGCTTGTCGACGGTTAAACGAGTCAAAGCAAAATTGAGCGAGTTTGATGAAGATGGCGCTCTAAGAACGCGAAAAAATGCCGGATTCGCTGATGGTGAAACATCATGAACCGTCCCATCAATTTCCGCACGATTCTATTGGCATGTTTGATCATCAGTGTTGGCCAACTGAGCATGGGTTTAGTGATGCCTTCCCTACCTTGGATCGCCAAAGACTTCTCAGTTTCACTCGATCAAGCGCAGCTCCTCGTGGGTATTTATCTACTTGGATTTGGCCCTTCCCAGTTCATCTATC
>NZ_JAWOTD010000194.1:0-1159 GCF_033338715.1 Vibrio sp. Vb1337
AGATCATTCAACGAGAAAGCTATGACCGAAACCTTCCAACATATTTCCGTGTTATTAAATGAATCCATTGATGGCTTGGCTATCAAACCAGATGGTATCTACATTGATGGAACATTTGGCCGAGGCGGTCACAGCCGTACAATTTTATCCAAACTTGGCCCAAATGGCCGACTGTACAGTATCGACCGTGACCCTCAAGCGATTGCGGAAGCAGGCAAAATTGACGCCCCTCGTTTTACCATTATTCATGGCCCGTTTTCTGGCATGGCTCAATACGCAGAAGAGTATGACCTAGTTGGTAAAGTAGACGGTGTGTTATTGGATCTTGGTGTGTCTTCGCCTCAGCTGGATGACGCAGAGCGTGGTTTCAGCTTTATGAAAGATGGCCCGCTAGATATGCGCATGGACCCAACTTCAGGCATCCCGGTTTCTCAATGGTTGATGGAAGCGGATCTGGATGATATCACTTGGGTGATTCGTGAATTCGGTGAAGACAAACACGCTCGTCGTATTGCTCGTGCGATTGTGGAATACCGTGAAAACGAAGAGAACGAGCCAATGGTTCGTACTGGTCAGTTGGCAAAACTGATCTCTGAAGCAGCACCAAAAAGTTTTAAAGAGAAAAAGCACCCAGCGACGCGTGCTTTCCAAGCGTTCCGTATTTACATCAACAGTGAGCTAGAAGAAATTGATACTGCACTGAAAGGCGCGGCTCGTATTTTAGCTCCTGAAGGTCGTTTATCTGTCATCAGTTTCCATTCGTTGGAAGACCGCATGGTAAAACGCTTTATCCGCAAAGAAAGTAAAGGTCCTGAGGTTCCACATGGGATTCCTTTGACGGAAGCGCAAATCAAAGAGCTTGGCAGCGCAAACATGAAAACTGTTGGCAAAGCGATAAAACCGAGCAAACAAGAAATTGACATGAACCCTCGTTCGCGCAGTTCTGTGCTAAGAATTGCTGAAAAGCTTTAATTATTATGAAGAAACCCACTCCCAACCTTGCTAAGTTGATAGCCACGGATTTAATTACCGTTGGTCGCTGGTCATTACTATTGTTGCTATTGATCGTGGCATCGGCAATGGGAGTGGTATTTGCTACCCACCATGCGCGTCAAGCGATCACTGAAAAAGATCACACTCTGGTTGAGCGCGAGCGATT
>NZ_JAWOTD010000195.1:0-1158 GCF_033338715.1 Vibrio sp. Vb1337
TCACATACTTCGAGGTTGATTTGTCAGAGTTCCATCAAGCCGTAAAAAGAATTATCGAGCGAGTTCAGCACACGGAAGGCAATCAAGTACGTCTGGTCGAGCCCCTCAGCGAAAAACCGAATTTCGCATTTATTGATTGGCTTGATGCACAACCACTTTTCCCCAAGTTTTATTGGCAATCCCGTGATACTCGTGAAGAGGTCGTCGCGCTAGGACAGCTGCATTCTTTTGTTGAGCCGGGTCCTGCCTATACCATTCTTGGTGAAGGGCAGCGAGTATGGGGCGGGCGATCGTTTGATGGCCAGCACGAAAAAAATCGCCGTTGCATGCCTTCTTTCTTCTTTTTGCCTCAAATTGAACTGATTCGATTTGACCAGCAGTGGTCACTTGCGGTTAACCTAACTGAAGACAAAGCGCGCACGCTTGCCAGCTTGAGAAAGCTTATTTGCGATGTCGCCGCTTTACCTCCGATCTCGTCACACATTCGCTCGATTGTTCATACTCCTATCAAATCTGAGTGGGATGCGCTGGTACATAAAGTTCTGACTGGGATTGAGAATGATGAGTTTAAAAAAGTTGTGTTGGCTCGCCGTTCTACTGTCCAACTGGATAACACGTTGAGCTCTGCACAACTGCTTAAAGCGAGCTATTTGAACAACCATCACAGCTTTCATTTCTTGCTGAGTTTAGACAGCAAACACAGTTTTATGGGCTCTACGCCAGAGCGTTTGTATTCTCGTGTTGGACATGAACTTCATACCGAAGCTTTAGCGGGCACGATTGGTCGTGGCGACAATGCCACTCATGATATGGAATTGGCGAATTGGTTATCTCAGGATTCAAAAAACTTAAACGAAAACCAGTACGTCGTGGACGATATCGTGGAACGCCTTTCTCCTCATTCCGAAATGGTAGAAGTAGAAACCGAACCGAGATTGGTGCGTTTACGTAAGGTGCAGCACCTCAAGCGCAATATTCATGCAAGCTTAAAAACAGGCACAAATGGCGTACAACTGCTTTCTGCATTGCAGCCGACGGCCGCAGTGGCAGGTTTGCCTCGTAAAGAGTCGATGCAGTTCATCCTTGATAACGAGCCGTTTGCTCGTGGCTGGTATGCTGGCTCTATGGGTTACATCAGCCATGAACGCGCAGAGTTTT
>NZ_JAWOTD010000196.1:0-1156 GCF_033338715.1 Vibrio sp. Vb1337
TAGCATTTATCCTTCCGCCCCACCAAAAATTTCGTGGCACAGATAGTACCTGATAAGGCTGAAAAACGCACCTAATGAATCATAGTAAAGCATGATTTAAAAAGGCTGGGACATAGCCCAGCCTTCTTTGAAAGAGATTAGAATGCTACGTCTAACCCTAACCAGTAACGACGTCCATCTTCGACGTACCCATATTCTTTGTAGTTGATGTCTTCATCGAACAGGTTGTAAATCGCACCTTTGATCTTGGTGTTATCCGTCAACTGATACGTTACGCCGGCATCTACAAACGTATAAGCAGGTTCAACGATGCTGTTGCGTGATGGGCCAGTGACCGGATCCATTTCTTTGCCTCGGTAGGTCACTTTCGTCCAACTCTCTAGGTTGTCTGTTGTTTGCCAAGTGACATCAACATTAAACAGGTGCTTTGGAAGTTGCTGAAGTGGCATGCCTTTGTATTCACCCGTTTTTTGCTCCGAGTCGGTAAAGGTATAGCTTGAGCTTAAGTAGATAGTCTCGGTTAGTGGTTTCGCCAACGTTGCTTCTACACCCTGAGTAACAGCTTCATCCACATTAATGCGGTAAGTAGGATCCGCCCCCCATTGGTTTGGGCCATCCGTACAAATTGTATCTGGGCACACCACGCGAGTAATCTTATCTTTAAACTCATTGTGGAAGGCGGTTAACGTCACATCAAGACCAGAATCACCTTGGTAAAGCACACTGATTTCTTTGTTCAGTGAAGTTTCCGGATCCAAATCTGGGTTACCATAAATATTGCCGCCACCACTGACTTGCGCCCAACCTGGGGTAATTTCACGTAACTGAGGAGAGCGGAAGCCTGTCGCCACACCGCCTTTGACCGTCCAAGCAGGATCAACACGCCACACACCATACACTCTCGGGCTAAAATGCGCGCCGTAGTTTTCATCGTGATCCAAACGACCACCTAATGTCAGACTAAAAGGTTCTGCGATCTTCCATTCATCTTCGATGAACACAGCCCATTGAGTATTTGATGCTTTCGTTTTAGATGATGCTTTGTTAGACGTAAAATCTTCCAACTCGGCATGCGTCGCATCGACACCAGTTGTCAGAGTATGCGCGCCCAACCCTTTAACTAGGCTGGATTTAAACGTGGTATTTACAATAGTCA
>NZ_JAWOTD010000197.1:0-1153 GCF_033338715.1 Vibrio sp. Vb1337
TGCCGGGCTGGCCGTCATTGGGGGAGTACTATTCTCTCAATTCGCTATTCCACCAGCTTTGAGCTTTCTTATCGGTGTTGCCGCTACTGCTTTTCTATTTTCATTTTCTAGCCAAACACCATCTATTCAACCAACGGAATCTGATCCTTCAACTAAAACGCTGTATGTCGGTAACCTTCCTTATAAAGCAAATGAGAGTCACGTTCGTGATTTATTTGCAGAGTATGGGCAGGTATTTGCTGTGCGCTTAATGAAAGATAAACGCACAGGTAAAAGAAGAGGGTTTGGTTTTGTCGTTATGGCCGCTGCTGACGCAGAACCGGCTATCGTGAAGTTAAATGAAAGGGAATATATGGAGCGAACACTTAAAGTTCGTATTGCTAACGATCCGAAACACCCAGATGGCGATAAATCTGAACTGGATTAAATCCTAATTTCGCCAGACAAATATTCAGTGCATCTTCTTGCCAAGGAGGTGCACTGGCAAAGATTCGTTTTATCCCTTCTTCTTTCTCTTCAAGCTCGCCACAAGACAGTAATGCTTTAACCCGGCGCGCTATCGCCTCCCCAGAATCAATCAAAACGACGTTGCTACCCAGCACTTGCTGAATTTCGCTTTTGATTAATGGGAAGTGTGTACAACCAAGTACAGCGACGTCTACTTTATTGCATAGCGGCGATAAGATGCTTTTCAGTTCATCCAAAGGAACACTTTCACCACGTAGCTTTTCTTCTGCCATATCAACCAAACGCGTCGAACCTAGCAGTTCAACTGGCTTACCTTGCGCAAAATCGCGGATCAGCTCATGAGTGTATTGACGAGTGACGGTCGCAGGCGTTGCGATTAATCCTACTCCCTGAGTCGCTAGTAAGGAGGCCGGTTTGATGGCAGGCACGACGCCAACAACTGGCACTGATAAGTTGTCACGCAATGACGGCAGCACGATTGTACTGGCAGTATTGCACGCAATGACGACGATATCGATGTGATGCTCTGCTACCAATGCGGAAACCAGCTGATTGACGCGCGAGATAAGCACATTCTGATCGAGTTCGCCGTAAGGATAAGCTTCGTTATCGAACAGATAGAAGTAGTCTAAGTGTGGAAGGAGTTGGTGAATTTCTTGGAAAACTGACAGTCCGCCGACACCGG
>NZ_JAWOTD010000198.1:0-1153 GCF_033338715.1 Vibrio sp. Vb1337
GCTTTTTCGATGGTTTCGACCTGATTGTGCAGGAAGTAAACCTGACCACCACGCATGATTTCACGCAGTACGGCTTCTCGCACCACGGACTCTTCACGTTCACGAACAAATGTCTTGATAGCTAAACGGCGTGCTGGTGGTGTGGCGATGATCGACAAATCACGCATACCACTCATTGCCATGTTCAGCGTACGAGGAATCGGCGTTGCCGTTAGGGTGAGAATGTCCACGTCAGCGCGCATCGCTTTGACTTTCTCTTTTTGACGAACACCGAAGCGATGTTCTTCGTCGACAATCAACAAACCCAAATCTTTGAATTTGATGTCGCTGGAGAGCAATTTGTGCGTACCGACGACGATATCAACTTTGCCATCGGCAACATCTTGCAAAATCACTTTTTGCTCTTTGGCTGATTTAAAGCGAGAAAGCACCTCGACTCGGATTGGCAAGTTCGCGAAGCGGTCACGGAAGTTTTCAAAATGCTGCTGAGCAAGCAGGGTTG
The DNA here is from genome assembly GCF_033338715.1 of Vibrio sp. Vb1337. Classification (NCBI taxonomy): domain Bacteria; kingdom Pseudomonadati; phylum Pseudomonadota; class Gammaproteobacteria; order Vibrionales; family Vibrionaceae; genus Vibrio; species Vibrio sp. Vb1337. Next base: position 503 of record NZ_JAWOTD010000198.1, read on the forward strand.
TTGGCACGAGTACGGCAACTTGTTTGCTGTTGTCCGTAGCAACAAAGGCCGCACGCATGGCAACTTCTGTTTTACCAAAGCCAACGTCACCACACACCAAGCGATCCATCGCTTTTGCTTGGCACATATCGGAAAGCACCGCGTTGATTGCCATGGCTTGATCATCGGTTTCTTCAAACGGGAATGTTGCCTTGAAGGTCGCGTATTGGCCACGATCCAAGGCAAATTTAAAGCCCGGTTTTAGCTCACGCTTCGCGTATACATCAAGTAGCTCTGCTGCAACATCGCGTACTTTCTCAGCTGCTTTTCGACGTGCTTTCGACCACGCTTCACCGCCAAGTTTGTGCAGAGGAGCCGTTTCTTCAGCGCCGCCAGAGTAACGGCTGATCAAGTTTAGCGAGGAAACGGGAACATAAAGTTTGGCGTCGTTTTGATATTCAAGCGTCACATACTCGGTTTTCATTCCCCCCGCTTCAAGGGTTTGCAGACCGATGTAGCGGCCGATGCCGTGGTCAATATGAACAACAGGTTGGCCTGGTTTCAGCTCGGCAAGGTGGCGAATAACAGTGTCACTGTTGACGGCTTTTTTGTCTTTGCGACGGCGTTGAATTACGCGATCGCCAAACAAGTCACTTTCGCATATCAGCGCGA
>NZ_JAWOTD010000199.1:0-1150 GCF_033338715.1 Vibrio sp. Vb1337
TAGTCCGATTCAACGCTATCGCGTTTAGCAACGGAGATATTCAACAGCAAAGTGACAACTATTGGACGGCTTTAACTCGCAGTATCACATTTTGTTTCATGGCAGCCGTTACTCTATTTGTCGGCTTTTACCTTTTTCCAAATCAACTGAATCAAACCAACAGTCCAATAGTGGCGATTACGCTCGCGCTGATGTGCGTACCTTTCCTCGTATTAGGACAAACCAACAGCCGTGTTTTACAAGCAAGTAAAATGGTGGTGCCATCCCTATTCGCGCTTCAACTCGGCGTCAGTGTGCTCATGGTTTTGTTCATTATGGGCCTGAGCACACTGCACTTACAAAACATCAACAGCCTAATGACGGCATTGCTGCTGGCGAGTCTGATCGTCAGTATTGCTTCAACGACTAAATGGTTTAGCTCTGGTCAATATCAAAAGCCGACCCCGACAACAAATATCGAACTGATCTCCTCTGCGAAGCAAGTGTGGATTGGCAGCATTTTCACCAATATCCTCCAATGGGGAAGCATTGTTATTGCTGGTTTTTTCATTTCTACCACGGAGCTAGGGTTGTTAGCAGCAGCGCAACGAACATCGCTACTGATTGGCTTTGTACTGATTACCATTAACTTCGTTGTTGCCCCAATGTTCGCCTCTCTTTTTAAAGAGGGAAAGCTGGATAAACTGCGAAATTTAAGTCGATGGGCTTGTCGTGCAAACATTGGCGCAGCTTTACTTCCTGTCTTGATTTGCACCCTATTTCCTGAATTCGTCATGCAGCTTTTTGGTGATGAATTTCTTGCGGCAGCTCCGCTGTTAGTTGTCCTTTCTTTAGGGCAGCTGGTCAATATCGCCACTGGCTCGGTAGGATTTTTATTGCTAATGAGCGGCCATGAGAGAACGATGAAATACATAACGATTTGTTCAGGCACTATTTCCATCGCTCTTTTGGTGTTTCTTAGCCAAAGCTACGGCGTTCTGGGGGCTGCGTGGGCAATGGCGATCGGCATGGCGATCCAAAACCTTGCCGCGCTCTATTTTGTAAAACGCTATTTGGGCTTCTTTCCTGTGGGGTAACGATGACTTCGACGATCGCACGTTTAGGTTTTATTTCTATATCTCTACTGACAATCGGCCTTTCTTTGTGGAAG
>NZ_JAWOTD010000200.1:0-1146 GCF_033338715.1 Vibrio sp. Vb1337
CCAAATACTTGCGCGATCGCTTGATGGCCTAAACACACCCCCAATATCGGCAGTTTATCGGCAAAGTGCTCAATCGCAGCCAGCGAAATCCCCGCTTCGTTTGGCGTACAAGGCCCAGGGGAAATCACCAAATGGGTTGGATTGAGGGCTTCGATACCTTGAATGTCGATTTCGTCATTGCGCACGACCTTTACCTGAGCGCCAAGCTCGCAAAAGTATTGGTAAAGGTTGTAAGTGAAAGAATCGTAGTTATCGATGATCAACAACATAACGTGTCGGCTGCTCCAATCCGTTTTGGCAAGGCTTAGGGATCAATTGTCTGGTTTACCACAATTGAGGGCGGTATTTTGCAACACCCAATTAGAAAGGCAAGTCTTTGCGCAATAAAAAGGCCAGCATCGGCTGGCCTTTGAGTTTTACAGCTATGTTTTTAGGAAAGGAGTGGCTTAACGGCGGCGGCGGAACAAGCCAAGTCCAAGCATTGCTAGCAGTGCACCAAACCCAAACGAACCACCATCAGAGTCTTTCGAATCTGTGGTGCCCGTTTCAGGTTGAGTCATAGAGACTGCACGAGCAGAGCTAAACTTAACGACGTTGCCAGTCGAGTCTGTCACTTTCTCTTCCAGTTGGTAGTTACCTTGCTCTGGCGCCTGTTCAAACTCAACATTCACGCTGCGCGCTTTAATGTCCGTTTGATCTAAAGTCTTGCTCGCTGAGTAAGCTTTCGCGTCACTACTTACAGCGGTAGCTTGAGTCGCGACGGTTAAGCTAACAGTCACGATGTCACCTGCAACCGCGTTTGGTGGCAAACGTACATCTACCGCTAAGTTTTCACCCGCTTTCGGTAAATCGATATCCGTATCAGGTAAATCAATCGCGATGATCACAGGATCGTGGTCAGATGCCGAGAACGCGTCTTTGTATTTCGGCATGTCACCTGTGTATTTGCTGCCGTACTCAAACAAGTTACTCTCTAGTGAGTTAATGTGCCAATCTTCAATCGCTACCACTTTTTGCGCCAAGCTGTTGCTTGCCAAGGCGTGGTCTAAATTGCCCAACTCACCAGAATAGGTGTACGAGAACGTGTCTGTGCCATGCAGCAAGGTATTAAGGTTGTTCAGGCCGTAACCTTGTTTGATTTGCGTT
>NZ_JAWOTD010000201.1:0-1145 GCF_033338715.1 Vibrio sp. Vb1337
CTCATTGTCGCGACCGATAACAGGATCTATTTTTCCAGCTTTAGCTTGCTCAGTAAGATCCGTTGTGAACTGATTCAATGCTGAGTTCGAGCTACTCGTCGCCTTAGAAGTATTGTTTCCACCATCGCCCACATGCTCTTTAATTACGGCTAGGCGAGATGGTTCGACTTTGTCTAGCTCCGCGCTAATAGCATTCATCATATTCACTAGCGTGTCATCAGAAAGATACGCAAACAGTAAGTGGATACAGTTCACTTGTTCTTCATGAAACTCTATCGTTGCGCACATCAAAGCATTCTGCATCATGGTTACAGTATGAGCAGAAAGGCCTGGGACGGTTTGGCATCCAGTTTTGTATTTTTCAAGCTGAGCTTGCAGTTGTTCTTCGACTTTTCTTTCATCAATATCACAAGCTTCAAACACTTCTGAATAAATACCGGATGGATGTTGAACTATCGCCAACAACCAGTGGGTCAACTCTATACTATGATGTGTACGCGAACTTGCCATTGCCGCCGCTTGCTCTAGCGTTTCCTTCGCTTGCGGAGACAATCTTTCGACCAACGCTGAAAGTGATAATGAAGCCATTATGTTTCCTTTAAACCGTAATTGTTATGTTGCGATCTTCCGTACGTTCATGTTTTTTCAGTACAGAGCCGACACCTAACTGACCTTGTTGCTTAGATATTTGAACTTGAGGCAATAGACTATGTTTAGTCGTAAGTTGCCACTTAACGTGCTTGTGTTTGCCAATGAAGTCACCTGCTACCCGTTTTATCGTTTTCAATGTATTGGTCTTGGGTAATAGATTTTTGACTTGCTTACTTTCCTTTGGGAGGAACTCAATTGTTGTACTTGCATTGATATTCCAGGCTTTTTTTCCTAGTGAGGCACCAGCACCGAGTTGTGCAAACTGGCCTTCGGGCATACTTTTCGATGCCAAACGAGTTTGTTCAGATTTAGACAGTCGCATCCATTGACCTTGAAACTCGTGAATACGAATTTGGCAACCAGACAAACATTCCAAAATGCTCTTCAATGCACCTTTACTTCGTGTTGGAGATGCATACATGCCGCCATAATGCAGTGCAAGATCATTCCCATCGCCAGTCAATGACGACATGCAATCAGTTAATGGGGAGCGC
>NZ_JAWOTD010000202.1:0-1144 GCF_033338715.1 Vibrio sp. Vb1337
ATTCAAACGCCAATTCATCTGAGTACGCTTTTTTAGTGATGATGTTAATGACACCACCCGTCGCACCAGCCCCATAAATGGAGGTCGCGCCTGAAAGCACTTCAATTCGTTCGATGTTGAACGGGTCAATCGCATCCAACTGACGACTGATAGGACGAGAAGATTGCAGAGAAACGCCATCAATCATGACCAGCATGGCTCTGCCACGCAGATTTTGGCCGTAGTTTGTTCGGCCGCCAGTGCCAACATCTAAAGAAGGGATCGTGGCAGAAAGAATATCACCCAGAGTTTTACCTGCTCGGTATTGTTGAGCAATTTCTTCTTGCCCTACAAACCAAACCGTACCGGGAATATCAGAAATGGATTTTGGCATGACGCTGCCAACCACAACTAACTGTTCATCTGCTGCGTTTTGAGACGCCAGTTGCTGAGCTTGTTCCGCAGCCAATGCGTGCGCTGCATATCCACTGCTCATCGCTAATACGATGAGGTTTAAAGAGAACTTCCTATTTGTCATTGTATTTATCTTTTTGTTGTAGCGAAAGAATCGACAATGATACTTATTATCAATAACAAATCGAGCACTGTTACATAGGTTAACGAGTTGTTAACCCCTGCTCTTTTGCATGATTAACTGACGGTTTTTTGCAGCTCTCGGGCAGTCCTCGCAGAGCTTTCTTCCTTCACACTTGTACACCAAGCAGCAGCTTTTTCTGACCGATTTGAGCGGTTGCTCGTGAGGCACACCATGCAAAGCATCGATATGACGCTCATCCAGCCCCAGAGCACTAAGCCACAAGCTAGCGTGCTCTTTAATGATGGCATCGGTCAGTTGAGGGAAATGTTGCTGTAACCTTAACAAGCACGCCAAAATACCGTCTGACATCAACTGATGAGTAAACCCCGGACGAATGCGAATCCACTCGTTCATCTGTTCTTGATAAAAATCGAACAAAGCTCGAATTTGACGCCCTGCCTGCGCAATCAATATTGTGTGACTACCTTGAATATGTTCCTGATCCGCAAAGCGAAATCCTCTTACAAAGCAGGGCTGTAAGTACTGCGCCATATTGCGCAAATTCGGGAGCGATTGAGAACCGTAGATAGAGACAAGCGCAACGTAGATTGGCTGCCAGCAGAGCAA
>NZ_JAWOTD010000203.1:0-1142 GCF_033338715.1 Vibrio sp. Vb1337
GTATTTCTACGGCACTTGGGTAGACAACAACTCGATTGACGACGTACAAAACGCAGATCTTTGTCTGATGTTTGGTAACAATCCAGCCGAGACGCGTATGTCGGGCGGTGGTCAAATCCACAACTACGTGGACGCAAAAAATATTAGCCACACACGTACGATCTGTATCGACCCTCGTTACACCGATACTGCCGCTGGCCGTGAAGACCAATGGATTCCTATCAAACACGGTACCGATGCGGCCCTTGTCGCTGCTATCGCACATGTATTGATCAGCGAAGATAAAGTCGACCAAGACTTCCTTGACCGCTACTGTGTGGGTTACGACCGTAAAACTCTGCCAGCATCAGCGCCAGAAAATGGCAGCTACAAAGATTACATCATGGGTACAGGTCCGGATGGTATCGAGAAAACGCCAGAGTGGGCACAACCAATCACAGGTATTCCTGCTGATGTGATCTTGAAACTTGCGCGAGAAATCGGCGATGCAAAACGCATTTACATCACGCAAGGTTGGGGTCTACAACGCTCAGCAAACGGTGAGCAAGCATGTAAAGCGATCATGATGCTGTCTCTGCTTCGTGGTCAGGTTGGTCTACAAGGTGGTGGTACTGGTCCTCGGGAGGGTAACCACTCTTACCCATTCCAACGCTTCCCGAAAGTGCCAAACCCAATCAGCGCTTCTATCCCAATGTTCCTTTGGACAGATGCGATTTTCCGTGGCACTGAGATGACCGATCTTACTGACGGCATCAAAGGTGTTCAGAAGCTGCAAAACAACATCAAGTTCATCTGGAACTACGCGGGTAACTGCCTGATTAACCAACACTCAGACATCAACCGCACACACGACATTCTTCAAGATGAAAAAGCGTGTGAAATGATTGTGGTGATCGACAACCACATGACGTCTTCTGCGAAGTATGCCGATATCGTACTGCCAGACTGTACAACGTCCGAGCAATCAGATTTCTGTATGGATGGTGCGGCAGCGTCAATGCCTTACTTCATCTTTGCAAGCCAAGCGATTCAACCTCGTTTCGAATGTAAGCCAATCTACGACATCATGTCTGGCGTGGCGAAGCGTATGGGCGTGTTTGATGAATTTACTGAAGGTCGCACGCAAGAAGAGTGGCTGCAAT
>NZ_JAWOTD010000204.1:0-1141 GCF_033338715.1 Vibrio sp. Vb1337
GCTTGGTCGCCGTTGATGTAACCAGTACTTTGCCGCAAGGCATGGAGTTACCCGACGTTGGGTATCATCGCCGACTTTCAGCAGAGGGGTTGTTGGCACTGAGCCCAACCAAGTTAATTGGCTCTGATGAGATGGGCCCAGCAACCACCTTAAATCAACTAAAGTCGGCAGGTGTGGATGTCGAGATAGTAAATACAGAAGCCAACGTTGACGGGCTTTTGCATCGTATCGATCAGATTGCGACTATCATGAACCGTGAGTCTCAAGCAACAAACTTGAAGCAAGAGGTAAAAACGCAAGTCGAATCTTTGCAAGCGAATCAGCCTGCACCTTCTGCTAAAAAGAAAGTGCTGTTTTTACTTATTCACGAAGGTCGCCCAGCCAATGTTGCAGGCTTGGATACCACGCCAGACGCCATCATCGCGTTAGCAGGCGGTGACAATCCAGCAGCGAAAAAACTGACCTCTTACAAACCACTGTCAACCGAAGCGATGGTAGAGATGCAACCCGATGTCATTTTAGTTAGTGGCCGCAGCTATGAGACCATGGGCGGTGCAGACGCCATTTTAAAGGCGATGCCGGTACTTGCAGCAACACCAGCAGGCCAGACAAAGAACATCATCACCATTGATGGACACGCTTTGGTTGGCGGTTTGGGACTAAAAAGCCTGTCAGAGGCTAAACGTCTCAATACCTTGCTTTACCCATAGAGATTTTCGATGCTGTTACGACGTATTCCTTTATCAACCACGCTGATTACGCTGTCTGGATTTTTAGCGTTTATCGCCATCGCTTCTATAACCGTCGGCCCGATGAACATTAGTTTTACAGACAGTCTGCGCGGCTTAATTGGCGCGCATTCAGAGCTGGCACCGCACATTCAACTCGTTATCAATGAGATACGCCTACCTCGTACGATTTTGTGTATGTTCATCGGCGCAATCCTCGCCATTTGTGGGGTGGTCATGCAAGGGCTTTTCCGAAACCCATTGGCAGAACCCGGCATTATCGGGGTTTCTGCTGGGGCGGCGCTGGGCGGCGCTTTTGCCATCGTCGTTTTTGCTGAGTTTAGCCAAAACCATACTCAACTCATGAACTTAGCAGCGTTGCCATTATTTGCTTTTCTGGGCGGTGCTCTGAC
>NZ_JAWOTD010000205.1:0-460 GCF_033338715.1 Vibrio sp. Vb1337
AACCCTACTCGACCTAAGCCGAGAACGCATGATGCACCGCCGAGCTTGGGACATCACACCAAAAAACATTTATCAGGCCATGGCGCTCGATGCCCTGCTCGACCCTGACATTGATTTGGTGATCCTCACTGGTGCGGCGGGTAGTGGTAAAACGCTATTGGCCATGGCAGCTGCGCTCGAGCAAACTATTGAAAAAGGCATGTTTGATAAAATCATCGTCACGCGTAACACGCCAGACATTGGTGAGTCGATTGGCTTCTTACCAGGCTCAGAAGAGGAAAAAATGATGCCTTGGCTGGCGGCGGTAACCGATACTTTGGAGGCGCTGCATAAGCACGATCACTGCACCGAAGGCTCGTTGAAATACATCTGCGATAAAGCCAACATTCAGTTTAAGTCGATCAACTTTATGCGTGGCCGTTCGATTCAAAATGCGTTTGTGTTGCTTGATGAGTGTCAA
>NZ_JAWOTD010000205.1:470-1139 GCF_033338715.1 Vibrio sp. Vb1337
AAAATCGTCTGCTCCGGTAACTTGGCGCAGATTGACTCACATTACCCCCCCCCAGTGACGTCAGGTTTGACCTACATGGTCGAACGCTTCAAGAACTTTGAAGGCAGTGCGAACATTCACCTCAACGGCGTGGTTCGTAGCCGCTTGGCAGAGTTTGCAGAAGAGAACCTCTAACCCACATCGATTCACGCACAAAGTAAAAGAGCGCTCCAATGAGCGCTCTTTTTATCAAGGTTCGAGTGATTTACTCGGTGCCACCAACAGTCAGTGAATCAAGCTTCAACGTTGGCTGACCAACGCCTACTGGCACGCTTTGACCTGCTTTACCACAAACGCCAACACCTTTATCGATGCTTAAGTCGTTACCGACCATCGACACTTGCTGCATCGCTTCAATGCCTGAACCGATTAGAGTTGCCCCTTTGACGGGACGAGTCACTTTACCATCTTCAATCAAGTACGCTTCTGATGCAGAGAACACGAACTTGCCAGAGGTGATATCCACCTGACCACCACCGAAGTTAGGCGCGTAGATGCCTTTCTTCACGGTCGAGATGATTTCTTCTGGTGTGTGTTCACCTGGCAGCATGTAGGTATTAGTCATGCGTGGCATCGGTAAGTGCGCGTAAGATTCGCGACGACCGTTACCCGTTGGGCTTACCCCCATTA
>NZ_JAWOTD010000206.1:0-1136 GCF_033338715.1 Vibrio sp. Vb1337
GTACTGGTTGTCGGGCTTAACCTGCACCGATGAAAACTTTATGCAGAAAGCGGGCGCATTTCGTATGGCGGCAGAACTTGGGATTGCCATCATTGCTCCGGACACCAGCCCGCGTGGTGAAGGCGTTGCCGATGATGCAAGTTACGACTTAGGCCAAGGCGCAGGCTTTTACCTCAACGCCACTCAAGCACCGTGGTCACTGCATTACCATATGTACGGCTACGTCACGCAAGAGCTGCCAGCCATCATCGAAGCCAACTTCCCAGTATCGGATGTGAAATCAATCTCTGGCCACAGCATGGGCGGACACGGTGCGCTCACCATTGGCCTTAAGAATCCGACACTATACCGCTCGATTTCAGCATTTAGCCCAATCAGCAACCCAATGCAGTGTCCGTGGGGACAAAAAGCATTCACCGCTTACTTGGGCACTGATATCGAAAGTTGGAAGCAATACGATGCAAGTGAGCTTTTGAAGAAAGAAAAATCACCCTTACCAATTTTGGTTGATCAAGGCGATGCGGACGGTTTCTTGAGTGAGCAACTCAAACCGGAAGTCTTATTAGCCGCAGCAAAACAACACGGTTCAGAATTGAATCTGAGAATGCAATCTGGCTACGACCACAGTTATTACTTTATATCGAGCTTTATAGACAATCATTTAAACTTTCACGCAAAATACTTATTTGCGTGAATAACAATGAAAATAACTTGATGATATATAAAAATAAAGCCACCAAATTAGGTGGCTTTATTGTATGACGTATTTAATAAATAAGTGCAATTATTCCAATAAAATCCAACGTACACCAAACATGTTGAGCTCATTATTTAAATCTTAAATTCAATGTTAATTCTGAGCGAGAGTTCATTAAGTGAGAATGGTATGGATTTTCATTGAAATTCGGCTAAATGACGTTAAATCGTCATATAACTCGATAATAATTTCTTTTTAATGACCTTTTAATTAAGAAGTCACTAAAGAACCTTGACGTGAAGTAAACCTACAGTTACTTTTCAAACATAACATATTATAAAATCTCATACGGTTGGCTTTGTCATTAAAATCATAAATAATTTACCGCTAGCAACTTTTTGTTCTAGCTCGGTAAAAAGAATAAAAAACAAAAGGGCGT
>NZ_JAWOTD010000207.1:0-1133 GCF_033338715.1 Vibrio sp. Vb1337
TCTGGCTCAATTCCGAGCTCAACATCGGTCGCTTGATGTCGAATTCGTACCATAGAGATGAACTCTAACGCGTCTTTTAAATCCTGTGCTCGACCTTTTGGCAAGATGCCTGCGTCAATAATGTCGTCGAGACGTTCAAACGAGTTTTGTGCACGAGAGCCAACTGCCAAGGCATGCACACGAATCAGATCAACCAGCGGCGCGGTGCCGCGACGCTTTAGGTTGATCGAGTTTTTGTGCTGGCCGTCTTTCTCCATCACAAAATCTTTGAAGAAGCCTAATGGCGGCGTGCGGTTTAGCGCATTTCTAGCCAAACATGCTAAGAAGCGATTATTTTTACGCGCTCGACGCACAATGAAGCTGGTGAGCTGTTCTGCCCATTTTAAGCGGCCATACACGCCATCTAAATCGAAAAATATTGATGCATTCAGTAACGCTTTCGGGTTGGGATCGTCAATCCAGTCAGCGAAACATTCTTCCCATTCGGAGCGAGTCATTCGCCACATCGGGTTTGTGGCCATGATGTCACCGGTACAATATTTGTAACCACAAGCGTCAAGGCCGTCACTGACAAACTTGGCGAGATCTTCAAAGTACTTGCCATGTTTCTCTTCTTGATAGGATTCGTCCAGAATAATGGCGTTGTCTTGGTCAGTAACCAGCAACTGTTCGTCGCGTCCCATTGAACCTAATGCGAGGAAACAATAAGGAATCGGAGGCGCACCAAGTTCTTCTTCGGCCAACTCCAACAAACGCTGTTTGAAACTTCGGCCAATTACCGACATCGCGCTGCCAACCATGTGTGAATTGGCGTCTTCGTTAACCAGACGTACGAAGCTGCTTTTGACTTCTTCTGCGACTGTCGCTAAATCTTCGATGCTTTGCTGCTGAAAAATGCTGCTTACAAGAAGCAGTGAGTTTTGCGATTCATAACGAACAATATCGGTAGTTTCGATGATGCCTATCGGTAGTTGATTTTTGACCACCGGCAGATGATGCACGTTGTAGCGAAGCATGGTCAGCATCGCTTCAAACACATACGCGTTGTAATCGAGCGATACCACGTCGTAGCTCATGACCTCGCTCACCGAGATATTGGTATCAATCCCCTGCGCCAAAACCCGTATACATAA
>NZ_JAWOTD010000208.1:0-1132 GCF_033338715.1 Vibrio sp. Vb1337
CACACATGAGAATTCAAAAGTACTCATTAAAAGATAGAAAGTGTGTACTTACTATATGCTTTTCAATCTAAAGTTTTCTAAGCTTTTGGGATATCAGGTACTTCATCCGGTTACAAGGTACATGCAGGTTTTGTAAATCTCTTCAATACAATAAAGCCACAACTTGCAGCATACATCGCTGGTTATTCGAAAAAGAACATAAAAGCACCAAAGGTAATACACTGCGTAGGTCATAGTTTAGGTGGTGCTCTTGCTTCATTAGCAACAGATTGAGTGAGTAAAATAGTCTCTTCAATTTTCTCCTTACTAAGAATTTCAGGTCTGGTTCATATAACACAACAAAAAATGCGAAGCTATTTAAGCTTCGCATTTTTATTATGGGTTAGAATTATTAGCAATATTAGAATCTATATTCCACACCTAAAGATGCTTGTTTAAAGTCTGTATTTGTATTCGCACCATCAAATACATTTTCTGCGTTCAGTTCCACATCGTACCAAGTGTATTCTGCGTTAACTAAAAAGTTATCCGTTACTTTGAAGCCCACACCGGCACCAGCAAATACACCTTCGTCATCTTTGTTTCCATGGAATCCAGCAACGTTATAATCTGTCGAATACCACATTTGGCCACCTTTCGCGTACACATCCACTCTATCTGTGATTGCAGCCGTCACTTCCAATGCTGCGGTATAACCATCCGTCTCTGCATTAGCCAAGTTGTTACCATAGCTACCAAAATCAATGTAGCCACCTTCCAACGCTAAGTAACGGTTAAAGCGATACCCCACCAATGCTTGCATTGCATCGCTGTCGTCATCGAAATCATCTTGTCCATCAACTTTTAAATAACCGTAGTTCGCACCTACATAAACGCCATGATCTTTGGAGTCCGCTGCGTAAGATAAAGTACTAAACGTTGCTAGAGAAAATAGACCAACCAGAGTAACAACATTGCTTTTCATTTCGTTCTCCTAAATTAACTGATTATCGAAAGTTCCAATCATAAGTAGCAAAAGCAATGCCAATATTAAATTAATGAAAAACTAATTTATTTAATAAGATTCTGACAATTAGCTAAAAGCACTCGTACAAAAAACAAAATACCGGTTATTTATTTACCTTACACAAAC
>NZ_JAWOTD010000209.1:0-1132 GCF_033338715.1 Vibrio sp. Vb1337
CGCGCGAACTGGTCACGATCAGGAGGAGGCTAAGCAGGATAGAAAAATGAGCTGACATAGTTGTTAAGCTTTCCACAAATTTAAGTTAACAAATTAGTACCGCACTCCTTGGAGCGCGTCAACCCTAAAGTCGATTTTTTATTCATATCGGATGAGTGGTTTAATAATAGTCAGCTGATACATCGACACATTCAATCAATTCAAAGTGCAATCAGTTAAAAGTGAAGGAAACGTGCTAGAACCTGAGCGGGCGACAAAGATCACAGCCTAAAGCTTTGTGTTATCAAAATTCCGGTATAGGGATTGCGACTTATCACACAAAGGTCTTAATTGCTTGGCGAAAATACGCGCTGACCATTTATAGTAGTGTAGTTGCATTAGGTGAAGAGAAACAGAAGGTAAAGGATTCATGGTCACAGCAAAACAACTTGGACGTTCGGCACTCGCATTAACATTGATCAGCTTATCTGGTTGTCAGCTGTTTCAATCAAACACGAATGCTGAGGTGGCTTCTCCGGTGATCGTGAACGATCATGCGCAAAGTATTATGGTGATCAGCGATCAAATGGACATGTACTTAAGCAGTGAAGGGCGGGAATCTTTCTTAAATCAGATGCTTGTGGCGCTTGAGTCGGATAGTCGAGATAAATTCAAAGGCAAAGATCCTGACACCTATTCGTGGTGGAAGATCCGCGTGCAACCTAATGAGTGGCAACAAGCTGAGATAGTCAGGCCAGTAGAAGAGGGAGTGGATACCTCTAACAAGCTGGAGTTCATGGATGTCTCCTATCGTTCAAAAACGGGGTTAAATTTGCGCTCCAAACCGAGTGTAGAGAGTACAAAGCTGGGGCAACTTGAAAAAGGCGAAGTGTTCAATGCGTTGGCGAGAGTAGAAGGAGAACCTTGGATTCTGGTTGAACAAAACGGCGTTATTAAGGGCTACGTGCATCAAGATTACGTACGCAGCAACGTAGTAAATCGCGATATTTTGTCGACTCAACCGAATCCGTTGCTCGATGCTCAGCAAGCGACTCATTCCGTATCGAGTGTCCGACACGAGCTGCTGGGCAGCTACACGTGTCGAGCGCTGAGCTATGAGTTAACCAAAGACGGTGATGTTACCACGGGGTCA
>NZ_JAWOTD010000210.1:0-1131 GCF_033338715.1 Vibrio sp. Vb1337
GTTGCCACAATCTTGCTCTGCCAGTAGACCAAGCATAGTAGTCAGTACTTTTTCAGCAGAGCCTACAATTGGAAGATCCACTTTGACGTTTTTGGAGATCGACGACGGGTCAATATCAATGTGCATCACTTTCGCATTTGGACAGTACTTCTCAAGGTTATTGGTGGTGCGGTCATCAAAACGTACCCCAATACCGAAGATTAGATCCGCTTCGTGCATCGCCATATTGGCTTCGTAAGTACCGTGCATCCCCAACATACCAAGCGAGTTTTTGTGAGTACCCGGAAATGCACCTAGGCCCATTAAGGTACTGACAACTGGCAGGTTAAGTTTGTCTGCCAGTTCTAAAATATGTTCGTGAGCACCAGAAATGACTGCGCCACCACCGACATAAAGCACCGGTTTTTTCGCTTCAATCAAAGACTTGAGCGCTTTCTTGATTTGGCCTTTATGACCCGAAGTGGTTGGCTTGTATGAACGCATCGAAATGCTTTCTGGATATTGGTAAGGCAGTTTGATTTGCGGATCCATTACGTCTTTTGGCAAATCAATCACAACTGGCCCAGGACGACCCGTTGTTGAAATGTAGAAGGCTTTTTTGATCGTTTCAGGGATATCTTCCGCCTTTTTCACCAAAAAGCTGTGTTTTACTACCGGACGAGAGACGCCCACGATGTCACATTCTTGGAAAGCATCGTTACCAATCAGGCTGTTTGGCACGTTCCCTGAAATCACGATCATCGGAATGGAGTCCATGTACGCCGTTGCAATACCGGTAATGGTATTGGTTGCGCCAGGCCCTGAACATACCAGTACCACACCCGGCTTACCTGTTGCGCGAGCATAGCCATCAGCCATGTGTGTCGCAGCCTGTTCGTGTCTGACTAGTACGTGTTTAATTTGGTCGGTTTTTGCGTGCAGTGCATCATAGATATCCAAAACGGAACCACCCGGATAACCGAAGATCTGCTCTACGTTTTCCTCTATCAGAGATTGCACCACCATCTCTGCACCTGACAACATTGCTGTCATAATTGCTCTCCTTACCCAGAATTCCACACCGTAAGGTCAACGGTTTGGTCTGGTTTTACATAGTCTAGGTCTTATTCGTAGCCTAATCGAAATACTTCC
>NZ_JAWOTD010000211.1:0-1130 GCF_033338715.1 Vibrio sp. Vb1337
CTCAACTGATGCACGGCATCGTCGATTGAGCGCTTAAACTCTTCTTCTAACGCTAAGATCTGCTGTACTGGTGTTTGTCGATTGCCGTATATAAAGAACGATGCGATTCGGCTAACGCGTTTGTAGACCAAGTGCCAAGTGATGCCAATCAAGGCGCAAATCGGAATTGAGATGAGCCATTGATTGTCTTCAGACATTGGAATAAATACCGCACCTAATGGCAGGACGAAAATGGTGCACACAAAAAGCACACTGATCGTCAGATAAGCAAGGTATTTGGCGCTGTAGAATCTCGATGTAAGCAGCGCGTAACCAACAAACAGCATTTCACTGATGGATAACGCTGGTGGTAGCCACGTTAGTGAGAAATCCCCAAGGAAGTAGGTCATGCCTAGGTGTATGACAGCCGTAGACAGCATGAATACTAAGATCCCTGCGATCATGTAATTGTTCTTCGCTATAGAGAGCTTACTGCTGTTTGCGCGCATGCTAATGAGGTTGGTGAGTGTCATAACGACAAAGGTCACCAATCCCATGAAGAAATAAGAAGTGTGAGGGCCAAACTCAATCACAAATTGGCTAGGGCCATCAATCAGCACATTCTCAACGGTTAGGTTCGGGCGTAAATTGATGACCAGAGAATAAACCGTCAGCGCAACAAAAATGCCTTGTTGCCACAGTTTTACTTTGCCTTTTTTCTGCTCGGCGGCGAGCTGGCAAGAAAAGTAGAAAGCAAAAGCAAATGCGAAGAAGGAAGCTAAGTTGGCTAATTTCGCCATGAAAATGCCGCCCTCTGACCCAAGCAGAGGTAGCAAATCGGTATGGAAGTAGGCGTTACTGCTAATCCAAATAATAATGCATGTCGAATAGGCGATATAAGGCGCGTGGTACGAACCTAAGATCACTTCGTTCTTTTGTTTAAGGCGATAGCAGTAGTACAGCAGCCACACGAGAACCACGGCCACTGTAGCAAACAGTGTGATGGCTTTCGGGTAGAGTAGGCCACTAAGACCTATATCAAGCATGTTCATTCACCTGCGTATTTTGTCTGATTACTCGAATACGGCGTTTATAATCGCGAAAGTCTGTGCGTTTAAAGGTGTCTACCATCGATTCAAAATTCCAGAAAC
>NZ_JAWOTD010000212.1:0-1129 GCF_033338715.1 Vibrio sp. Vb1337
CCATTGGCGGCTTCTGGAGAAGCATGGCCGATAGACAGACCAGAGGTACCACCAGAGAAGCGGCCGTCAGTTAATAACGCACACTCTTTACCTAAGCCCATCGATTTTAGATAAGTGGTTGGGTAAAGCATTTCTTGCATGCCCGGGCCACCTTTTGGACCTTCGTAGCGAATCACAACTACATCGCCCGCTTTCACTTTGCCGCCAAGGATGCCGTCTACCGCATCTTCCTGGCTTTCAAACACTACTGCAGGGCCAGTAAATTTCAGGATGCTTTCGTCCACACCAGCAGTCTTCACAATACAACCATCCAGCGCGATGTTGCCTTTCAGAACGGCAAGGCCGCCATCTTGGCTAAACGCGTTTTCTTTGGTGCGGATACAGCCTTCCGCGCGGTCATTATCGAGGGTATCCCAGCGACAATCTTGCGAGAATGCTTGTGTGGTGCGGATACCCGCAGGGCCAGCACGGTAGAATGATTTCACTTCTTCTGAATCGGTCAGCATGATGTCGTATTTGGCTAGCTGTTCTTCCCAAGTCAGTCCTAGGACAGTCTTAGACTGATTGCGCAGCAGACCTGCACGGTTCAGTTCACCAAGGATACCGACAACGCCACCCGCACGGTGTACATCTTCCATGTGGTATTTCTGCGTTGAAGGAGCCACTTTACAAAGGTGTGGTACTTGGCGAGACATGCGGTCGATGTCCGTCATATCAAAATCGACTTCACCTTCTTGCGCCGCAGCTAAAAGGTGTAACACCGTATTGGTCGAACCGCCCATTGCGATGTCGAGTGCCATCGCGTTTTCAAATGCGGCTTTGGTCGCGATATTGCGTGGTAGAGCCGTTTCGTCATCTTGCTCGTAGTAGCGTTTGGTGAGTTCAACGATGCGTTTACCTGCATTGATAAACAGCTCTTTACGGTCGGCATGCGTTGCCAACAGCGAGCCGTTGCCTGGCTGAGACAGACCCAGAGCTTCTGTCAGACAGTTCATTGAGTTTGCAGTGAACATGCCTGAACACGATCCACACGTTGGGCATGCACTGCGTTCGATCTGTTCGCTTTGTTCGTCAGACACTTTTGGATCGGCACCTTGGATCATGGCATCGACAAGGTCTAGCTTGATGA
>NZ_JAWOTD010000213.1:0-1125 GCF_033338715.1 Vibrio sp. Vb1337
GTTGTGGTCATGCACATATTGCACGGCCTTTTCTAGCTTTTTACCGTTGAAGTTCAAACCAGCAAAGTGACGCGCGTTGGTATCGTCTTTGAAGCCGATGTACACGGCATCTGCACCGCAATCAATCGCGGTTTTTAGCGCAGGCAGGTTACCCGCAGGACACAAGAGTTCCATATGCTCACAATCATAGAGAAGGAAAAGGTGCCCGCATTTTATGAAGAATTATGAATAGCTAATTTGACCTAAGTTAGGTTTAGCTCAATAAACTCAATATTTACCCCTTGAGAGTAGGGGTAAAGGTTTGATTTGACGAAGTAGGGGGATCAGTTTTTGTGGCGGCGGTTTTGCACAAACAACTCTTCGATTTCATGTTTTGGCTGAGGTCGGTAGAAATGAAAACCTTGAATCGAGTTACATTGAAGGTTGGAAAGCAAAGTAGCTTGCTGATGCGTTTCTACGCCTTCTGCAACGACCGTTAGTTCCAAAGATTTGCCCAAGTTGATGATGTTCTCGATGACGGTCACCTGTTTTGGCAGGGCATCAATGTCATTAATGAACGCACGGTCGATTTTTAGTTCATCAATCGGGAAACGAGCTAAATACGACAGTGACGAATACCCAGTGCCAAAGTCGTCGATCGACAAAGCAAAGCCCAGCTTTTTAATCGCATTCAGCATTTGCAGCGTATGTTCGCTGTCACTCATCACCGCGCTTTCCGTTAGCTCAAACGTGATGCAACTTGGATCAAGTTCGGTTGTGCGCAGCAGTTTCTCCATAAAGTCGATCAACTGAGGGTTGCCAAACTGTTCTGGAGACAGGTTGATCGCGACGCGACCCGGCAAAATGCCTTGTTGTTTCCAGCGTTTTACGGTGTTGAATACATCACGCATCACCACGCGACCCAGATGCTCAATCAAACCTGCTCGTTCCGCCACAGGAATAAATGATCCTGGGCTAATGTAGCCCTCAACCGGATGTTTCCAACGTACTAAAGCCTCTGCGCCATTGATACTGAAATCACGGGCGTTCACTTTGGGTTGATACCAAACTTCAAGACCATTTTGCTGCAGGGCTTTTTGCAGTTCGATTTCGAGCCACAAACGCATACGCGCTTCTTCGTTCATT
>NZ_JAWOTD010000214.1:0-1125 GCF_033338715.1 Vibrio sp. Vb1337
GGTGAAATTGGTAGACACGCTAGCATGAGGTGCTAGTGCCTTAGGTGTGAGGGTTCGAGTCCCTCTCTCGGCACCATTATCCTTCTTCTTAAATTTCGTTTGAGTGTAATGCAAAGTTCTAAGCAGGCAAGACAATCCGCAGATGCTAACCAACTTCTGAGCGAGCTTGCAGTGCACGCCTTATTGCACCTGCACTTCAAAATCCATGCGTCTTCACGCCCTCTCCCTACAACAGAGCGTAATGATCTGCTGCAAAAATGGCTAAAGCCTAAACTGAAAAGCAATCGCTACAAACTGATTAAAAAGCCGTTAAAGTCTCTGACTCAACAGGCGAAAGGGGAAAATGGCAACCTTGAAGCCTTACTTGACCGCTGCGTTGACGCGAACAAACCAAGTAATCCGCAACCTCACTTAGATAGCTACCTGCTACTAATTAACGAAATTGAGAAAAAACTCGGTACCACGGTACTGCTTTCTCGTCCTGAAGATGTCGACCTATCGCATGACCAGCATGGCTGTTTGCTGTGTGTGTTATCAAATAACTTAAACCAACATTTCGACGATAATAACGCCATGATTGCACCAATTTCGATGCTTTTCCGTGGCCCAATGAGTCAGCGCTCATTGTTCCTTGGCAGTATTTATGCCAGTGGCACATTCAATTATGAAGTGCAATATCAAGACGAACAGTTCGTGCGCATCACGTTAGAGCTGGCGTAATATCCGCTCGGAATGAACTGAACAGACAAAATCAAAAAAGGCCGCGTAACTCGCGGCCTTTTGCCCTTTACTTAAGTACCTAGATACCTAGTTATCTAGGTGTCAAACCTACTTCAGGTTAATCAATTTCACGGAAGCGAGCCGTAAAGTGACGTAAAACCGGAGGCTCATATTCGAACATCAAACCTTTCAGTTCATGAGCTCGGTTCTTCAACTCGATCAACGCATCCGCGATATAGTCCATGTGGTCGTTAGTATAGACTCGACGTGGAATCGTTAAGCGCATTAACTCAAGCTCAGAGGCTTTCTGTTCACCCGTTTCAGGGTCACGTCCGAGCAACAGTGAGCCAATCTCAACAGCTCGAATCCCAGCTTCCAGATACAACGCATTGCACAGGGCTTGTG
>NZ_JAWOTD010000215.1:0-1121 GCF_033338715.1 Vibrio sp. Vb1337
TTGGTGTGCGTAGGCAGAAATGTCGAACTCCGCAGTAAGACGGCTGCCTTTGCTAAAGCCGACGTACTCGCCGTTTACGTACACTTCAAAGTAGGTTTCCACGCCGTCGAACTTGATGATGGTTTGTTGGTTATCCCACTGTGGACCAAGTGTAAATGTGCGTTGATAAGCGCCCGTTGGGTTGTCGGTTGGTACAAACGGGACGTCGATCGGGAATGGGAAGCCTTCATCGGTGTATTGCAGATCGCCGTGGCCTTCCATTTGCCACATGTTTGGGACGGTAATGTGTCCCCAGTCGTTCATTGTTTGTGAGTAAAACTCATCAGGTACCAACATTGGGTTGGTGAAATAACGGAATGTCCATTGGCCGCTGAGTAACATAAAGCGGCGACTCAGTTCACGTTGAAAGGTTTGTGCGCTCTGAACAGAGTCGTAGGAGAAAAAGTACGCACGCGGTGCCATACGATTCTCGTGTAAGTGTTGGAAGTTTTCCCAATTGTTCACGTTTTGATCTCCCCTCGGCTTGGTGCGCTTATGTTGGAGTGCGGATTGGTTTCATCGCGGCTCAACATCAGTGCAAAAACAACGGCCGATGTATTGTGAAAAATGCTTATGAATAATCTGAGAAAGATATTAGTAAAAGTTTTACTAAAATAAATTAGTGAAAACGTTTTACTTTAACTTGGTCACGTTTTAAATGACCAATGTTGAGCAAGATGTGATCAGCGTAAAGGAATGCGTTCTAGATTGTTTTGGAAAGTAAAAACAGTAAAAATTCGGTAGAAAATAAAAGAAGAAATAAAAAAGCACTGAAAATTCAGTGCCTTATTTGAGCAGTTTTGAGGGGGTTTTTATCGAGTTGGGCCGCGTAGCTTGAGCTTGCTTGGAACGTACACTTGAAGGGGCAGTGCGCGTCCGTCACGGTATTTTTCTACTAACAAGTTCACGCCTTGAATACCCATCATTTCAGAATGAATACGAACGGTAGATAGAGGTGGGAAGGTAAAGCGCGCGGTAGGAATGTCGTTCACGCTGATCAGCGCAATATCATCAGGAATGTTTAAACCAAACTCATGCACTGCTCGTAACACACCAATCGCAATGGAGTCCGAAGCAATGAA
>NZ_JAWOTD010000216.1:0-1120 GCF_033338715.1 Vibrio sp. Vb1337
CGACAAACCACTGCCAAAACCAGTCGCAAACAACTGCCACGGGTTCTTTACTGAAATCAGAGAAAGAGGGTTGGTCATATCCTTAAACCTATACTGCTAGTTTAACTCGATGAGCTTATTTAAAGTGGTCGAAACCACTTAAATCCCAGTCGAGAGGTTGGTTGTTATCGTGAAGCTCAAACGTTCCATTTGGTCTAATTTGGCCAATGCACGTCACTTTGCACCCGCTATAGGACAAAGCACTCTGCAAAGAACCTCGATTTTGTTCTGATACAGTGAAACACAACTCGTATTCTTCACCGCTAGATAAAGCATACTGCTGTGCGCTGACCTTATCATCTAAAAATTGTACCAGCTCTGAAGAGATTGGTAATTGAGACACATCGATACTCACACCAACTTGTGAGCGTTTTAAAATATGTTTGATATCCGAAATCAGGCCGTCTGAAATATCAATCGCCGCAGATGCTAATCCTACCAAAGCTTGCCCCGCTAACACTCTCGGAGTACTTAGGTAGTGGGCTTTTTCTAGTTCATCAGCACCAATGCGACTTCGAAGTGTTTCATCTAAGATGACATCCAGCCCTGCTTTTGCGTCACCCAAATTCCCCGTTACATACACCCAATCCCCGACTTTCGCGCCAGAGCGAGTCAGCGCTTTGCCCTCAGGCACAAAACCTTGCACTGTCAGTGTTAAGCTTAATGGGCCTTTCGTTGTATCACCGCCGATTAATTGAATACCAAAGTAATCCGCCAGTTCGAAAAATGCATCACAGAAGGGTGCGAGCCATTCTTCATCCGCTTCAGGCATGGTCAATGCAAAGCTTACCCAAGCAGGTGTTGCGCCCATGGCAGCTAAGTCGCTGATGTTGGATGCAAGCGCCTTGTGAGCAACCCAAGCAGGGTTCGCGTGAGGAAGGAAATGGGTTCCAGCAACCAAGGTATCGGTGCTGATAGCAATCTGTACATTTGCTGGCGCCTTAACGAGAGCGCAATCGTCCCCTGCGGCGAGGTGTACGTCTTTGCGCTGGTTTTGTCGGCCAACAAAATACTTATCAATCAGGTTAAATTCACCAGACATAATTCATTTATCTTTTCATGCCAATGGCATTGATATCAT
>NZ_JAWOTD010000217.1:0-1119 GCF_033338715.1 Vibrio sp. Vb1337
TGCAGACACAGTACCACTTCGTTGATCATCGGAATCATCATACGTTGGATGATGGTTTGCTCATCGAACTCTTGTTTATCCGCGCAGACGTCTGCCAGTACTGGCAAGATATCTTCAGTGAAGGTTTTCTTAGGCTTACCTTTTTTATCAATGGTGTAGCTGTAGAAACCGTTGCCATTCTTCTGACCGTATTTGTTGGCTTCGAATAGAGCATCAATCGCGTCACGACCTTGTTGACCCATTCGCTCAGGGAAACCTTCTGCCATCACCGCTTGTGCGTGGTGCGCAGTATCGATGCCGACTACATCAAGCAAGTACGCCGGGCCCATCGGCCAGCCAAATTTGCGTTCCATGACTTTGTCGACTTTAGTGAAGTCTGCACCGTCACGAAGCAACATGCTGAAACCGCCAAAGTACGGGAATAATACGCGGTTGACGAAGAATCCCGGACAGTCGTTCACGACGATTGGTGATTTGCCCATTTTCGCTGCGTAAGCCACTACGCGGTTGATGGTTTCATCAGAAGTTTTCTCACCACGGATGATTTCAACCAAAGGCATGCGATGCACAGGGTTAAAGAAGTGCATACCACAGAAATTTTCTGGGCGTTTAAGTGATTGTGCCAATAGGTTGATTGGAATCGTCGATGTGTTTGATGTAATGACGGTGTCTTCACCAACGTGCGATTCGACTTCGCTCAGTACCACTGCTTTTACTTTCGGATTTTCGACAACGTCTTCAACAATCACATCTGAGTTTTCGATGCCTGCGTAATGTAGGCTTGGGGTAATTGATGCCAAAATTCCCGCCATCTTGAAGCCGTCGATACGACCTTGAGCAAGGCGTTTGTTCAGCAGTTTAGACGCTTCGGTCATGCCTAAATCGAGAGATGGTTGGGCGATGTCTTTCATCAATACTGGCACGCCTTTCAGCGCAGATTGGTAAGCGATGCCACCACCCATGATGCCTGCACCTAATACCGCTGCTCGCTCAGTGTCTTTGCTTGCTGATTTCGCCGCTTTTTTCGCGATGCCTTTGATGTATTGGTCGTTGAGGAACAGACCAACCAGAGCTTTGGCTTCTGCTGATTTCGCGAGTTTAACGAAGTATGTGCGTTCA
>NZ_JAWOTD010000218.1:0-1119 GCF_033338715.1 Vibrio sp. Vb1337
GGAGTTCAGACGTGTGCTCTTCCGATCATGATCGGCGGGCTGATCGCTGGTGGTATTCTTTATGTCATCGCGACAGGACAAGCTGGATTTGATGTTGTTGGTTCTGGCTTTGCCGCCAATGGTTATGGTGAACACTCACCAGGTCAGTACTCAATGCTTGCTGCGCTAGTTTCTGAAATCGTGATGACGATGATGTTCCTTATCGTTATCATGGGGGCGACAGACAAACGTGCACCTCAAGGTTTCGCGCCTATTGCAATTGGTTTGTGTCTGACTCTTATTCACCTGATCAGCATTCCTGTGACTAATACCTCAGTAAACCCAGCTCGTAGTACAGCAGTCGCAATGTATGTAGGTGACTGGGCAGTTTCTCAGTTATGGCTGTTCTGGGTTGCGCCTATTGTGGGTGGCGTACTTGGTGCGGTTATATACAAAAACCTGCTTGGTAAAGACTCGAACGATTAATCGTTCCCACCTCCCAAGATCAAAAAAGCCGCTTAATTCAGCGGCTTTTATTAAATCTTATGTCGACCCAATAATGAGTGTGACAAGGTCGTGCCATCTACGAGCTCAAGCTCCCCACCTACAGGCACACCGTGCGCGATACGGCTAGCTTCGACTTGGTGCTCTCTGCACAACTCCGCAATATAGTGAGCAGTAGCTTCTCCCTCAACCGTTGGGTTGGTTGCAAGGATCACTTCAGAAATATCACCTCGACGTAGACGATAATCAAGCACGTCTAAACCAATATCACTTGGACCGATGCCATCAAGCGGAGACAAATGCCCCATAAGCACAAAGTATCGACCGGAGTATTGACCCGTCGCTTCAACTGCTGCGATATCTGCCGGGCTTTCTACCACACAAATTTGGCCGTTTTCTTGGCGTTTTGGGTTAGTACAAATGTGGCAAACTTCTTCTTCAGTAAAAGTTCGACATTCAGCACAGTGACCAATTTCGGTCATTGACTGACTCAGCGCATCTGCCAGTTGCAGACCGCCTTTTCTATCACGCTGTAACAAATGAAAGGCCATACGTTGCGCCGACTTGGGACCTACCCCAGGTAGACAACGTAAGGCCTCCATCAATTGTTCCAGCATATGACTGGTACGCATGAAA
>NZ_JAWOTD010000219.1:0-1116 GCF_033338715.1 Vibrio sp. Vb1337
GAATCGACTCCTCAATGCCAAGCAATTTTGCGTACAGTTGAAGAATTGTCACCTCACTCACATACCCCTTCCGATCCAATTGTTCCTCTAGAGGAACTGAAAAAGTGCGACGGTCTAGCGTTCGGTAGGCCCGTTTGGGTTGGCAATATGGCAGCGCCTTTAAAGCACTTTTGGGATCAAACCACCCCTTTGTCGGTCAGCGGTGACTTAATCGATAAGCCAGCTTGTGTATTTACCTCATCATCTTCGATGCATGGCGGTCAGGAGACCACACTTCAAAGCATGATGACGCCACTACTGCATCACGGGATGATGGTACTTGGTATTCCTTACGCTGAACCAGAGCTGCATTCGACCCAATCTGGTGGCACGCCCTACGGTGCCAGCAGTGTAGGACACGAACCAAGTCTCACAGCGGAGGAGACTCGCCTGGCACAACAATTAGGTAAACGACTAGCAACAGCAGCGTTAAAGCTCAAAGCTTGTCACTAATACCAGTATTAATAATCAGTAGAATTGGTATCAATTCAAGGATAGAGAATCGATGTCTGACTCTTTCGAAGAACAACCACCTCTTGGTGCTCAAGCAAAAACGTATCGCTACCTCGCTTTGTTCGGCAACTTAGCTTTATTAGCATGGGTCGCGATTTGGCAACTCGCTTTATCTCCTCACCCTCATCTGAGTAGCACAACACTCGCGATTGCATGGTGTATTCCGTTATTGCTACCGTTACCTGGCATCTTAGCGGGCAAACCTTACACGCATGCATGGGCGAACTTTGTCTTGATGCTGTATTTCTTGCACGCCCTCACTATCTTGTACGTGGACGGTGGTGAACGGTGGTTGGCAGCGGTTGAGCTGGTGCTTACCTCTCTTGGTTTTGCTGGCAATATTTTGTTTGCTCGTGCTCGAGGAAAAGAGCTAGGCCTTAAACTCAAACGCTTGTCACAAGTAGAAAAAGAAGAAAAAGCGAAGTTCAATAAGTAACTTCTCTGATTCAAAAACAAAAAGAGTCGCAATTGCGACTCTTTCTTTATTCTATGCTCAAACGCAGATTAACTTTGCGAAGTAGAATTCCACTCATAAATCAGATCGTATTGATCTTGCACTTGAGG
>NZ_JAWOTD010000220.1:0-1113 GCF_033338715.1 Vibrio sp. Vb1337
CATCGGTGCTGTTGTTGGCTTAGGTGGTCTATTTGGCTGGCGTTACTACCAGGATTCTGTGATTCAGGCGAGTGAAACAGCTTCGCAAAGCTACACAACCGCAATGAATACGCTGCAAGAAAAAGGCGTAGATGCGCAATCAGATGTGCAAGCTTTTATCGAATCGAACGAAGTTAAAGAATATTCAGTATTGGCTGCTCTGCAACTAGCAAAAGCACAAGTTGAAGCGAAAGACTTTGCTGCTGCTCTTGAGCAACTTAAATGGGCTCAAAGCAATACGAAAGATGCTGCATTATCTCCACTAATTAGCTACCGCATCGCTCGTATCGAGACAGAAATGGGTAACTTTGATGCTGCAAACACTGAGCTAGGCAAAGTGACAGATACAGCATGGGCTGGTCGCATTGCTGAATTGCGTGGTGATATTGCACTTCGTCAAGGTGACAAAGATGCAGCTTACGCGGCTTACACAGAAGCGCAGCAAGCAGCAGATGCAAGCCCAACACTGCAAATGAAATTGGACGACTTGGCGAAATAATAAGGACCGCATTGGATGAAAAGAGTCTTTAAGAAAGCCTTGTTAGGGGCATTAACGGTGGGCATCCTGGCTGGTTGTGCTGGCGAGGAAGATACCATCGTTATGGCACCACTACCGCAGGTAGATAGTCAGTTTACGACCAAGAGTGAATGGAGCACATCGATTGGTGATGGTGTTGGTCATTACTTCTCAAAGCTTTCTCCTGTCTACGCAAACGACATGTTGTTTGTCGCGAGCCGTGATGGTTTGGTGAAAGCGCTTGATCCAGAAAATGGTAAGCAATTATGGCAAACCGATCTGGAAGAAGACGTGATTGCTCGTCTGTCTGGCGGTATTACTGCGGCGTACGAACATCTTTACATCGGTTCTGAAAATGGTGAAGTGATTGCACTAAGCCAAGAAACTGGTGAAATCATTTGGCGCATTAAAGTCGGTGGTGAAGTTCTGGCGAAACCCGTTGCGGATTCAGGCTTGATCATCGTAAATACCAGCCGTGGTATGTTGATTGCTTTGGATGAAAGCACTGGTGAGCAGCGCTGGGCACTAAGTACAGAAGTTCCAAACCTGACACTACG
>NZ_JAWOTD010000221.1:0-1112 GCF_033338715.1 Vibrio sp. Vb1337
AAACTCATTCAAGCCAGAACGGTTTGTGTCTGCATCACCATTTGCTGGCGAACCGAAGACAAAGATATCCCAAGTAAAGTCTGTCGCAGAAGTGCCTTCATCCCAACGAATAACGTGACCAAACTTGTTGTTTAAGCGTGGATTTGCTGGATTCGTTTCGTCTGTGCGGCGCGTGTTATTGGTTAGCGTGAGATAGACAGAGCCTGTGAACGGGTCAACCGAACACCATTCAGGACGATCCATTGGCGTTGCGCCAACAAGGTCAGCCGCGCCAGCCGTATTAATGATAATTTCCGCTAACGAGTTAAAATGATCAGCAAGCGTGCCACCAGATGTCGTCACACTATCAAGCGTTAGTGGCAACCAAGTACCTGTGCTGTCTTCATTGAAACGCGCAACGTAAAGTGTGCCTTCGTCCATGTACTTGTCGCCCGTCGCCAAGCGATTTGCAGGGTTTGCATCAGCAGGATCCCAAGCCGCTGCAGACTCGAACTTGTAAAGGTATTCAAAACGAGAATCATGACCTGAGTAAAATACTACGGGTTTGCCTGCTTCTAGCTTACCGAAAGCACAACCTTCGTGGCGGAAACGACCAAGCGCGGTACGCTTTTTCGCACGAGAGTTTTGGGTATATGGGTCAATTTCTACAATGTAGCCATGGCCGTTCGCTTCGTTACGGTAATCGTCTGCAGAGCTGGTGCCTGTTGGTGCAACATTAAAACGCGTGAACTCATCTAAACGCTCTTCTGAGTTACCTGCCAATGTTTCCCACAAGTAACGCGTGCTCTTATCATCCACACCAATACGATCTTGTTCTTCTGTACGAGTCCCCGCATTAACGAAGTAGCCAGGCCAGTTCTCTTCACACGCGCGGTAAGTACCCCACGGCGTATAGCCGTTGCCACAGTTGTTTAACGTACCACGAGCTTGGCTGCCATCAGGCGAAAAACGCGTCACAGTAAGCGCCGTGTGAGCGACTGGGCCAGATAAATCCATCACTGTCGCACCAGTGTATCGGCGGTTAAGCGGATCGGTATCCACCAATTTCCACATATTGTCTTTTAGCTGAATACGAACAACGGAAACGCCGTGAGCGTTAATCTCTTTGCGAA
>NZ_JAWOTD010000222.1:0-1110 GCF_033338715.1 Vibrio sp. Vb1337
ATAGAAAAACAGTGGCCAGAAAGGCTCGAAACGAACAAATTCAATGAAGTTTGCGAACTCAGGTAGCTCAGTTGGTACTGATGTCGCCATTAAGTAACCGAAGATGGTGATGCCTAAGGCACCGATTGGCACGATGCCCACTTCGATTCGATGATTTGATATCCAGTTGCAAGCCTGTGAGCCTAGAGCAATCCCTACTGAGAAGAGTGCAAGTAAGAAAGATACGGCGCTTTCTGTACCGTTCAGGTAGACCTTGGTGAAGTTTGGGAACTGAGTAAGATATGCAGCACCGAGAAACCAAAACCAACTGATGGCCATGATGCATTGAAATACGATGCGATCGGATTTCGCGATCGCCAGCGTGTGCTTAGTTTGCTGATAAGGTCGCCAACGGAATTTAAGTTCAGGGGCACTTGCCGCAGCAAATGGAATCGAGCGACTGGATAAGTAACCGAGCAGGGCAAACAGAACCACGCAGAAAGCGGCCAGATACTTCGCGTTGTCAGCAGAAGCAATAATGCCTGCACCGAGCGTGCCGATAAGAATGGCGATAAATGTCCCGGCTTCAACCAAGGCATTGCCCGGTACCAGTTCCTTAGCGTTTAATTCCTGAGGAAGAAGCGCGTACTTGACGGGGCCGAAGAACGCGGATTGCGTACCCATTAAGAAAAGCAGCAGAAGTAAGACACCGTAGCTTTCTGTTATAAAGCCAACGGCGCCTAGCAGCATGATGGCGATTTCAAACAGTTTTACTTTGCGAATAAACCACGATTTCTCGTATTTATCCGCCAAAACTCCAGCAGAGGCAGAAAAAAGGAAGAATGGAAGAATGAATAAACCAGCTGCTAAGTTTATGAATAAATTACTAGAAATGGGTAATGCGCTAGAACCAGCGAAAGCGACAAACAGCAACAAAACGTTTTTAAAAATGTTGTCGTTGAAAGCGCCAAAAAACTGAGTAACAAAATAGGGCAGGAACTTTCTTTGCGTAAGCAAGGACGGCTGTCTGTCGGATGACATGGATAATCCTTTGTTTGTTACCAGTTCATGATGTAGTTAGAAAGCAAGTTACTGATTAACTCTTTACCATCTACAGGCTCACTTGAGAAA
>NZ_JAWOTD010000223.1:0-1110 GCF_033338715.1 Vibrio sp. Vb1337
ACGAATACGCGCAGCGACATCCCACTCGTCATTGATTTTGTACGCGCCCGTCAAGTTGTACTTGAACACTGACGCACCTGATGGGCTGGCATCAATGTTAATGCCCGGCGTTAGAGAGAAATTTTCGGTCGCTTTCCAACGGTAGCTCACGCCAGTTTCATGGCCTGCATTGCCCATGTGACCATCTTTGTAGTTCCATTTTGCTTCCACGCTAAAACCGATTTGGTTGTCGAAACGGTGAGAAACGTAAATACGATCTCGATGTTCGTCACCATCACGATCAGGCACATATTCATGACGAATATCCACCGATGCGGCAGCCGCTAAACCAGAAGTCATTGCAAGTAAGAGTGCAGAAGTAAGGTATCTAACTTTCATTTTGAAACACCATTTTATTTTATAATAAATCTTGTTTTAATATATTCATTATTACGTACTGATAAAGTTCTTATCGGTATTTTTGTGATCTTTAAAACGGTGTTTTAATTTTTTCGTGAGCTATGACACATGACTTTATTGGATTCGCTGATCGTAACGATCTATCTGCTCTTTATTGGGATCGCTGCGTGGCTATTTCGCCGCTTTTCCACCTCGTCGAACGACTTCCTTCAAGGTGGAGGGACCATGATGTGGTGGATGGCTGGCGCGACTGCATTCATGACGCAATTTTCAGCGTGGACGTTTACGGGTGCCGCAGCCAAAGCGTATGAAGATGGCATCAGCGTGATGTTCATCTTTTGGGGAAATGCGTTGGGATTTTTCGTCGCGGCAGCATTTTTTGCGCGTCGCTATCGAAGGTTACGCGTAGAAACCACCATGGAAGTGATTCGAGTGCGGTTTGGCCACACATCAGAACAGCTATTCACATGGTTAAGCTTTCCGCTGACTTTGATCGCCTGTGCTATTTGGATGAACGGATTGGCGTCTTTTTTCTCTGCCGTTTTTGCCATTGAGATGTCGACCACCATTCTCGCTATGGGGGTGATCGTCACTTTGATCGCCGTGAGCGGAGGCGCGTGGACGGTGTCTGTGACGAATGTGATTCAATTAGTTTTGCTGATCGCCATTACTCTAGTGCTCGGCTCTACCGCACTGCAACACTTTGACTCA
>NZ_JAWOTD010000224.1:0-1104 GCF_033338715.1 Vibrio sp. Vb1337
TCTTATCTTTAGTGAGAAAGTCGATAGGAAATTCAAAACGTTATTCTTTGTTTAAGCATAGGTGAAATTTCCGGTTTCTCTTTGTGCTTGATGGGCTTCGTGATCAAGGTACAGGTATCCGAACCATTGGATAGTTTTGAAAACTATTGGGCATATTTAGAAGTTAACGAGCGTTAAAATCAGAAAGTCATGCTGCTTCAAAGAATGGCGTTCGTAAGATGTGAATCAGCCTATATTCCGTTACCTTAATTGGTACACACATTAGAAAGCATTTTTACGAACGAGGTAGAAAATGATTGTAATCACAGGTGCAAGTAGTGGCTTAGGGGCGGAGTTGGCCAAGCTTTATGATGCGGAAGGGAAAGCCACTTATCTGACTGGACGAAGTGAGAGTAAGCTCTCTACACTCACAAACTGCTTATCGAACAATGTTGGCTATCGAGCTTGTGATCTCGCATCCCATCAAGAAGTGGAACAATTGTTTGAACAATTAGATTCTATTCCGAGCACGGTGGTTCACAGTGCAGGCAGTGGGTACTTTGGGTTGTTAGAAGAGCAAGATCCAGAGCAGATTCAAACCTTAATAGAGAATAATCTCAGCTCAGCGATTAACGTGCTTCGTGAGTTGGTTAAGCGATACAAGGATCAGCCTGTTAATGTAGTGATGATCATGTCTACTGCGGCTCAGCAGCCCAAAGCTCAAGAATCCACATACTGCGCTGTGAAATGGGCAGTCAAAGGATTGATTGAATCGGTTCGTCTGGAGCTGAAAGGTAAGCCAATGAAGATTATTGCCGTGTATCCGGGAGGAATGGCGACGGAGTTTTGGGAAACCAGTGGTAAGAGCTTGGATACGAGTAGCTTTATGAGCGCAGAAGATGCAGCATTAATGATACATGGTTCGCTAGCTAACATTGGCAACGGCTACGTTTCTGATATTACAGTGAATCGACTGTAAATCTTTTCTGAACTAGAGAATTTTGCGCAATTTTTTGTGAAGATGAATTTGATTTTTTCCTCTGAGCTTAGCTTTGTCACACTTTGTGGCGAAATTATCAGCAAACGATAGTTATTTAAGGTATTTCTGCTTGCGCAGGTCAAAAG
>NZ_JAWOTD010000225.1:0-1104 GCF_033338715.1 Vibrio sp. Vb1337
TCCAGTCCGAGTTTGGATGAACTTTCTGCCTTACCTGATACTTGAGTGGTATCTCTATCCGGATCCATACGAGTGGTCACCGCCCAAATGATGTCATTCCAATCTCGCGCATTGACGTCCTCATCACACAAGATAACGAACTTGTTGTCGGTGTATTGCGCGAAGAAGTCCCACAGGTATTCCATTAATGCTTGAGATTGGCCCGCTTGGTCTTTCTTCATCGTAACGACGGCAAAACGATTATTGGTTGTTGGCGGTAGATAGATATCAATGATCTCTGGACGCTGTTGTTTCAGTGATTCCAAATCGGCTTCTGTTATTACTTTACTGTCTTGCTTACTGATTTGGGGACGTGGTGCAAGTTCCGCATCCCATTTGATGGTCGCATCTAGTCCCATTTTGGAACCTAACCCCACCACTGGCGACGCAAAGTCGAGAGAATCGATTGGCGTGTTGTCTATCATCAAGGTATCGCGCACTGGATCCATATGTTCGGTCATCGCTTTGACGACGTCATTCCAGTCGCGCGCATTTACCGACTCATCACACACAATCACAAACTTGGTGTACATGAACTGACGCAAGAAGGACCACACTCCCATCATCACGCGCTTCGCATGACCTGGGTATTGCTTCTTCATGGTTACAACGGCCATGCGATACGAACAACCTTCTGGCGGTAGGTAGAAGTCTTCAATCTCTGGGAATTGCTTTTGCAGAATTGGCACGAATACTTCATTCAGTGCCACGCCTAATACCGCTGGCTCATCTGGCGGACGACCAGTATAGGTACTGTGATAAATTGGGTCTTTACGCATGGTGATGTGCGTAATGGTAAAGACGTGATGCTTTTCTTTTTCGTTATAGTAGCCAGTGTGATCGCCGTAAGGGCCTTCATCGGCAAACTCGTTCGGGTCGATGTAAAATTCAATGACGATTACAGAACTTGCTGGGACTTCCAAATCGTTACTGATGGATTTGACCACTTCGGTTTTACTGCCACGCAGCAAACCAGCAAAGGCATATTCTGATAACGTATCCGGCACTGGCGTCACCGCACCAAGGATAGTGGCAGGGTCGGCACCAAACGCCACGGAAACTGGG
>NZ_JAWOTD010000226.1:0-1103 GCF_033338715.1 Vibrio sp. Vb1337
AGCGAGTCGTTGGCGAATTGATATTTTCTGTGTCGTTGGAACAAATTGAGCAAGATTTTATCTCCAAACAAATGGAACTGGTTTCTGATTTGGTTCACGGCGTGATCAGTCGTCACCTCAGCCTTGAACGTGAAGTCGAGCTAAGAAAGCGAGCGGAAGAGTCAGAAAAAGCGACGAAAGAGTTTGTCGCGATGATTAACCACGAGTTAAGAACGCCACTTAATGGCGTTCTCGGTAGTGCAGAGCTGTTAAGCAAAACTCAGTTGGGAGAAGATCAGCGGCAGTATCTCGGTAATTTGATTCAGTCGGGCGATTTACTTCGCGTCATCATCAACGACTTGCTCGATTTCAGCAAGATGAATGCTGGCATGATGGAAATTATCGACAAGGTTTTTGCGTGGGATGATCTCGAAAAAGCCATTACGGGCGTATTTGCGGCGAAAGCGGCAGAGAAGCGCATTCATTTTTCTATCGACAAGAAGTTAGGCATTCCGGAGTTTCTGATTGGCGATTTAGAACGAATCACCCAAATCTTAGTTAATTTGATTGGGAACGCGATCAAATTTACCCATTTGGGCGGCGTGGTCTTGCGAGTCGAGTGGGTAAACGGCACTGCGTTTTTTGGGGTGGAAGATACCGGGATTGGGATACCGTTAGCGGCGCCAAGTTCGTTGTTTGACCCTTTTGTACAAGTTGTCCGCTCGGCAAAACGCAGTTTTGAAGGCTCAGGTTGGGGCTTAGCGATTTGTAAGAACCTCGTGGATTTAATGCAAGGTGAGATCAGTTTCGAAAGTGAAGAGCGCAAAGGTACAACCTTTAAAGTCTCCATCCCTTTAAAAGAGGGGCAAGCTCAAGGCGCAGCGTCGGGTGAGTTGGCTGTTGTCGAACGAAGCGACTTAGCTGGGCGCTCTATATTGGTGGTGGATGATATCCGAATGAACCAAGTCATTGTGACGCAGATGCTGAAAAAGCTCGACATTACTCCTGATTTAAAAGCCAATGGTTTGGAAGCGCTAGAAGCGGTTAAAAACAAAGATTACGAATTGATATTTATGGATTGTCGAATGCCGGAAATGGATGGTTACGAAGCAACGGCTCACTTG
>NZ_JAWOTD010000227.1:0-1102 GCF_033338715.1 Vibrio sp. Vb1337
TACTTTATGGTAAGTCTGAGCCGGGTGGCTTAGTAAACATGGTTTCTAAGAAACCAACAACACAAACACAGGTCAGCTTGAGCCAAGATATCGGTTCAAACGAACATTCACGTACCGTACTTGATGTAAGTGGTTCTTTAAATGACGCAGAAACGCTACGTGCTCGCGCTATTTTTGCGAACGAAAACTACAGCTCTTGGCGTACGTATGGCGATGGCACAAAGCCGCAAACTGACCGTGTTGTGGGTGGCCTAGTTGTTGAGTATGACATTACTGAAAACATCATGGTGTCAGCGCATTATGACCGTACAAAAGACGAAGGTAGCGTAGATTCAGGTGCTTACATCGTGGACGGAAAGCCAGTTCGTGGTGATAAGTACATCTGGGACGCTCAGTGGTCAAAAATTGATAACGACGTAGAAAACTACGGTATCGATATTAATGCTCAAGTGACTGATAACGTGAATGTGAAAGCGGGTTACAACCGTCAAGACTTTAAGCGTTTTGATGTAGAGTCTTACCCTAAGTTTGACAATTATGACAAAGATGGTGTGATTCGACATAAAGGGAACGAGCGCACAGATAACTGGGTATTCGATACCGCGTACTTAGACGTAACAACCAACTTCTCTTTGTTGGGTACAGAAAATACGTTTTTGGTGGGGGCGAACTACCTCGACTACAAATACGACCGCTTTATGGCTTTCCATGCAGGAGAGGATGTAGCGGCAGGCACGACAGTTACTCGTCCTGGAACCGTACGCTCGAAAAAATACCCAAGACGCGAGCATGACACTTGGGGGATTTACGCGCAAAACATGATGACGATTAACGATTACTGGCAAGTACTTGCGGGTGCTCGTTATGACGAAAAGCGTGAAGATTCGCTAACAGAGAACCAAGTTTCTCCAAAGTTAGGCGTGATTTTCCACCCGACATCGAATGGTTCGATTTACGTGCAATACTCTGAGAGTTTTATGCCGCAAGGTGAAGTCAGCAACGGTAGTCGTACTTACATCAATGATGGTGAGAAACTCGACGCTGAGCGTGGTATCTCTTATGAAATCGGTACGAAGTGGGAACTGTTTGATCAGCGTTTATT
>NZ_JAWOTD010000228.1:0-1099 GCF_033338715.1 Vibrio sp. Vb1337
TTAACCAACCACCCGACTGGCAAAAAGCTTGGCGGTATTGTGGGCTGGGTTGGTTTGAGTGTACCAAGTGCAGTCTTAGCGTTTTATTCCATTGTTGGCGGTTGGTTGATCTGCTTTTTGCTAGGTGCGGTTACCGACATCATGGGAATGGAAGCGGCGACTCAATGGTTAAAAGGTTTTAGTGTAGAGCGCAACTTGTTCGGTACGATTACATTTTATGTACTTACCATTTTGATCGTGCAAGGTGGCGTTAAACAAGGCATTGAGAAATGGTCAACACGTCTAATGCCTGCGTTGTTCGTGTTATTCGGTTTGTTGTTTGTTTACATCATGACGCAAAACGGCGCGATGGAAGGTCTGAAGCATTACTTGGTGCCTGATTTCGAGAAAGTATGGGACCGTAAACTAATTCTTGCTGCAATGGGGCAGGGCTTCTTCTCACTGACGATTGGTGGTTGTTCAATGCTGATCTACGGCTCTTACTTGAGCAAGAAAGAGAACCTTCCCAAGATGGCAATGAATGTGACCTTGGTCGATACGGCTGTTGCCTTTATTGCAGGGCTAGTGGTGATGCCAGCGATGTTTGTTGCGATGCAAAAAGGTGTCCAAATCTACGCTGAAGACGGTTCTCTATTGAGCTCAGACACCTTGGTATTTACCGTATTGCCATTGATGTTTGATAGCTTAGGTTTACTTGGCCAACTGTTCTCAATCGTGTTTTTCTTATTGCTGACGATTGCGGCGCTGACGTCTTCCATCTCAATGTTAGAGTGTCCGGTGGCGTTAGTGAGTGAACGTTTCAATACTAAGCGCAGTGCGACTAGTTGGGTGCTAGGTGGTCTTATTGCTCTGTTCAGCGTAGTGATTGTGTACAACTTTGGCGCGTTGTTTGGCATGGTTGCGACGGTTGCAACTCAGTATTTACAGCCAACGGCGGCACTACTGTTCTGCTTGTTTGGTGGTTGGGTATGGAATCGTAACTCTAAAATTAAAGAGCTTGAGCAGGGTTGTCCTGAATTCACACAAGGCTGGTTTGGTAAATTGTGGCCTGCGTATGTGAAGTTTGTGTGCCCTGTATTAGTTGCGACGGTGATCTGGG
>NZ_JAWOTD010000229.1:0-1092 GCF_033338715.1 Vibrio sp. Vb1337
ACCATGGTCGATGTGGGCGATAATCGAAAAGTTACGAATGTGCTTCATAGATTTAGGGTGACTAACTCTTTACAAATTGGGACAGTAAGAAAGCCATCATTTGACGGCATTTCAATCAAGTTGGCAGATTCTACCGAATTTCGTTAACGGGCGCACCTAATTTAAAGTGTAGAGCTTATTGGATAGGTTCACCGAGAACTCGAATGAGGGTGACTTGGCGTTTTGACTCATCTTCAAGCGGTTTTGATAGGCGTTTTGCGAACCACATACCACCGCCTGCAAATAGCATGGATGCGAGAATAACAATGCCTTCTCCACCAGCGGTCAGAGGAGTCAGTAAGAAATGACCAACCATAGCACCAAGAATCAAACCAAATAAAGGCAGTAGATACACCGCCATGGCTGACTTGATAAGGCTGGATTCAGGAAAGCCGATTTCCACGATTTGACCGACTTGCACGTTTTTTTCTGTGCGCAGATGCCACGACAGGCTCTTATTACCTATCGCTTTAGTGACAACACCTGTGCCACAACTTTTTTGCGAGGAGCAGCTGCTGCAGCTCGTTTGCTGCTCGCAGCTTAAATCTATCTCGTACTGCTTACCGTGACGCTCTACTCCGGTCACGGTAGCTAACGCAGTCATCATTATTGCTTACTCTTTGTTACATTAAATGTGACAGATTGAGCAATGCGCTGCGCCGTAGCTGGCGGAATATCTCCGACCACAGAGATTTCATAATCACCATTCACAAAACTGTGTAAGGTTCTACGGCCTTGACGAACCAGTTGTCCTTTTAATGAATGCTCATCTTTGTTTGCTACGTAAACAGAGAAGTTGAACAAGCCATCAGAATACAACTGACTTTCTACCATTTGGTCTGTTGATGCCATACGGTAGCGGTTGAGATCGTTTGGATGAAAACCGTCTGGAGTCCAGCCCACAGTCCAATTGCTCGTGCCAATTTCACCTTTCGGCATTGTAAGCACAGCAGGAAGTTGAACGTCTTCAAGGCCGCTCATCAACTCTGCAATTTTAGGGTTTACTGTGTAAGAGATCGTGCGGTATTGCTCTAGCATCTCGCCATCACGATC
>NZ_JAWOTD010000230.1:0-1091 GCF_033338715.1 Vibrio sp. Vb1337
AATCCAACGCCTTAGCGTGGCTCAAACCAAGGTTGTGCCCGAATTCATGTGCAATCACTCTTGCTGACAGCGTGCCATCTATGTATGCACGACTCGGGAACGTTTTCCCTGTTGTTGCAGAACCACCACCAGCACAACCTGATTGCGTCATGATGTAAATGATGCGCTGATAATCCTCAAGCACTACGCCATCAGCACGCGCCATTTTATCCGCTTCCGCTTGAACCGAAGGATAATTACACACCTGATTCGATACAGGCAATGTGTACCAACCTGCAACTTGACCACTTAGCCATGTCTTGCCGTAGGAGTTTTCTTGGTAAAAATCGTTAACTTCACCAAATACTAACGCGTGCGCCTCTTCTGACGTGATCGGTTGATCGTTAGGATTCTCTTTGAAATTCAATAGCATCACCAACGTATCTTGTTGGCCTATTGAACTGCCTGCAGCTTTGGCGTACTGGATATTTTGTAGAAATAGAAATAAGACGAGTAAGAAAAAGATCCCTTTATTTAGGGCGTGCTTATTCATGCGGAGTTTATCAATCACTGCTTCACCTGAAATAATTATAATAATTATCCTTCCCACCGAATTAACGATAAGAATATATAGGATTAGATAGAGGTTAAAATTTAGAAAATATAGAACCAGAGCTTATTCCATGAATAATCTCAATTTTCTATACATAATGTGTTTATTCTTCTAAAACATCACCAACATCAATAAATGAGGCAGCATCATAACAAAGCAAAAGGTTAAAATTCAACCAACCACATCACCAAATTACGTTAATTCTTTGTAAGAGCCAAAGAGTTTCAATCACATCAAACAGTTAAACATCGATCATTTTTCGCTCAAAAATTGAGAATATTCAATCGTATCAATAATGAACCGATTGCATTCTTAAATATAAAAATTGTTATGAATCAATAAAATACATATCAAAAATAGAAAATGAGCGCAAAACTTTTCTCACTCAACTGCTATTAGTTTTTTTACTGACCACATTTCAAAGCCTTACCTTTAAAAACAACAAAGAATAACAATTAACAAACAAAATAAAAACATTAATTACATTAAACACCAAGTG
>NZ_JAWOTD010000231.1:0-1090 GCF_033338715.1 Vibrio sp. Vb1337
TCATCAATCGCGCTTTTGATTGAGCTGACTTGGGTTAGCACCTGATTAACCAGCGAATCAATTTGTTCGCTCGCTTCACTGGCTTTGCCTGCCAAATTTCTTACCTCGTCCGCCACCACGGCAAATCCGCGGCCTGCTTCACCAGCGCGTGCAGCCTCAATCGCTGCGTTGAGAGCCAATAAGTTCGTTTGGTCAGAAATCTCTTGGATAGTAGATACAAGGTGGGAAATAGAAGTCGCGGTGTTATCTAATATCTGCACAGATTCAATGCTTTGAGTGGCTTGCGAGCTAATTTTTACGGCTCGGTCATCCAGACGTGCGAGTGCTTGATGTGTTTGCTTGAACATATCATCAAGCAGCTTTAGCTCTTCGTTTTCATGCGCCATAGATTGAGCGCTTTCGACCATCGCTGTGCGAATGGTTTGGAGCATATCTCCGCCTTTCAAGCTGCTCGACATCAACTCGTCGCTACTTTCGTAACGCTGTTGCGCTGTGTTCAGTAGTTGTTTGGCTTCTTTTAACTGACGTTCCAACGTCTCAACGTCGGTTTGGTACTTGTCTTTAAGGCTCGCTAATTCCTGCTTAAGCGCCTCATTTTCCATTTTTAATTTTTTTGATCCGAACATGTTTTTTATAAATGCAGCAAGGTTTTAAAAAATTCATGTTAAATCAGTTGGATAAGCAATGCACCATGACTTTCATATACTTGTTCATTTTTGTCACATTTTTTATGTGGGTTTTCATAAAAAGAGCGAAAGTCGCCCCTATCAATGTGAACGTGGTCAACACTGAGTGACGGATGAGTGAATCTAAATGGAAAGCTATGGAATAGAAAAGGGCGGGTGGAAGATAGGGGAAGAGGGCTCTTCCCCTTAGTATTTCGAGTGCTGAGGTTTTACTTTATGTGGAAAATTTGTTCAGTTTCAAGAGACGTCATCGCGCGAATTTGACGCCAAATGTAGTAAAAAATACCAAACATCATCAACATGCTAGGAATGGCGATCATCGGGTAGCTGTAAAGTGTCAACTTACCGAGCTCTTCATTGAAGGCCGCGGTGCCTGATGGACTGGTGACGATCCACGTAGCAAG
>NZ_JAWOTD010000232.1:0-1089 GCF_033338715.1 Vibrio sp. Vb1337
GTAATCTTTAATCTGTTCAGACTCCAGTACTTCCAGCCCTATCCGCGTCGGGTCATTCAACTGGCTGATTTCATGCTCCAGCAACATCAACGTTTTGTCGCTCAACAAATCTTGCGGAGACAGGTTAATCGAGAAATCCCCTTTCTTATCTCGCATGTAATGCAGCGTCGAGCGGATCATGTGACGACTCAATCTGGTGTACAAATGCGTGTCTGAGATGATCGGTAAAAATCGCCCCGGCGCAATCACTGTTCCATCTTCTTCTAAAATCCGCACCAGACATTCTTGGCTGGCAGGAAGATGACTGTAAGCGTGCACAATCGGTTGGCTATACGTAATAATGTTCTGCTTGAGAATCGCGCGGCTGACACAACTCAACCACCCTAGTTGCTCTTTACGTACATCTTCACTGACTTCGATGTCTTTAGCGTTGCAAATATGTGTGTTGCTGCGAACGCCAGAACGACGCGCTTCTATGCCTTTTAATAAGAGCTCATCAGGAGAAGCCGAAGGAAAATCACGACGGCTAACCAAGCCACCACACAAGGAAATAGACAGGTAATCAATTTCGCGCAGGCCGAGCGGCTCAAAGTTAGTTTGCTCAACCGCATCAGCAAAACGAGTAAAGTGCTGTTTGATAGTCTCGCTACTTTGTTCAGCCTTAAACACAAAAGCCCACTCACCTACACCAATGCTGTACAGTTGCAGCGCCGCTGGCATGCCTAAGCGCTTTCTCAATCGATTGGTAAAATGCATCGACAGATCTTTGAGCAGCTGGTCTCCGACTCGATACCCGTACTTTTCGTTGATGTGGCTGAAATTGAGCAGCTTAAGCGTTAACAAATGCTCGTCACAATCGATGTGACTTAAGCGCTCTTGCAGCGCCACGCGATTTTGCAGCCCCGTGCGACTGTCACGACGGTAGCTTTCTTGTAGCTTGCGAGTTTGACGATCAAGTTGATAGCCCATGTGAGCGTTCATATGGTTCAAATCACCAATCGCATTACGTATTAAGCTAAACAGCGGTGAAATCGAAGCGCTCACTTGCGGTTTAGGCAAATTCAGCGATTGCACCTCATCGCCTTCGCG
>NZ_JAWOTD010000233.1:0-1089 GCF_033338715.1 Vibrio sp. Vb1337
CCAAAAGAGTGACCCGCTTCGATAAGCTCTTCCGGTACTTGTTGAATCCCAAGAATGGTCAATCGAACCACTGGCGGTAGCGCGAAAATGATCGTTACGACAACGCCCGGTACGTTACCAATACCAAACAGCATCACTATCGGAACCAGGTAGACGAACGCCTGGGTGGTCTGCATCGCATCCACTATTGGTCTTACAAACTTGGCGGCGTTTTGGCTTCTGGCTAGCCAGATCCCCATGGGTAAGCCAATCAACAAGCAGAAAAACACCGAAGTGAGCACCAAGGCGAGCGTGGTCATGGCTTGAGACCAAGCGCCGATCAAGCCAATGAACACTAGCGATACTAGCGTTGATAAACCAAGTTTGAAGTTAGAAAACTGCCACGCGAGTAAAAATAGGATCAGCACCATAATCGGTGACGGCGTAGAGACTAACGCGGTTTCGAATGAGGACAAGATAAAATCGATCGGAACTCGTATGGCTTGAAAAACAGGGCGACCATGTTCAACGAGCCAATTCAACCCAGATTCTACCCAATTATCGAGTGGGAGAACGGCATCTTGAAATGGGTTCATGATATCGAAAGGTGTCTCTTGCACGGCTTCGCTGTTCAACCAATCGTTGTTAGTTGCGGCCTCACTACCTTGTGACCACGGGTCTTCTTGTGTTGGTGCGGTTTGCGACCAAGGATCGTTATTTGTTTGCTCTGTAGACATCGTTTAATCCTTATCGAGTGTTTGCAGAAGACGCGACTTCGTCACGACACCAAAATAGGTTCCTTGCTCATCGACTACTGGCACAGCATAAGGAACGCTCGCCACGACGCCGAGAATGTCATTCACAGACTGGTCCGGCTGAAGGGTCACGTCATCTTCTAATTGAGCGCTGGCCAAGGAGCGATTTTCCTTGTGGGCTAAGCGTAAGGAGTCGAGAGAAACGATGCCGGAATATCGGCTAGATTTATCGACGACAATACCGTAATCACGGTCGTGATCCATCAAGATTTGCATGGCAGAGCCTGGGCCGTCGTGTTCGGATTTCTTGAATACCGCAGCGGGCTTCTTGCGCGCAATATCTTTGACGGTTAGT
>NZ_JAWOTD010000234.1:0-1088 GCF_033338715.1 Vibrio sp. Vb1337
GTACAAAAACACGGACGACTCGCGTTACAACCAGCTCAACCTTTACGCAAACCGTAAGTTTGAATGGGGCAAGCTTGGCGTAGAAGCGGAGTACAAAGATATTCATGGTGGTGAAGGTGGCTGGAAAGACAAAGGTCATGATCAGCTGATCGACTTTAAAGGCGAATACACCAAGTTAGAAAGTGGTGTGATTCCATTCTTCGCTATCGCGGCGATCACGCACAAGGGTGACGGCTCAGAGTTTAAAGATGAATATGTTCCTCGTTTCCGTGTCGGTTTGAAATACAACTTCTAACAAGGAAAAGTGACCATGAAAAAACACACTTTAGCCTTGTGTCTGGCGGCCATATTGGCCCCAGCCGCACACGCTGCTGAGATTAAGGTCGAAGACCTGACTTGGAAAGCGATCACTTTTGGTCAATCGACCGACATGAACTTTGGCTCAACCATTTTGCCGGAAAAAGTCGGCGTGAACCAAGTGACGTTCAATGGTGAGGCTGTCGCTGCTGGCAAGTTAGCGTCCACATTTACCATTGAAAGCCGCGGCGGCAAGTTAGCTAACTCGCATGAAGGACTCACCTTTTACTACACCGAGCTACCAACCGATGTGAACTTTACCCTCAGTGCGGATGTGGTGCTTGACCAGCTTGGCCCGGAAACAGGCGCGACACCCAACCGCCAAGAAGGCGCAGGTTTGATGGTGCGCGACATTCTAGGTGCCGAGCGTTTAGTGCCGCAACCTGAGGGCCATGAAGAGTTTCCGTCTGCATCGAACATGGTGATGAACCTAATGCGTTCTCACACCCGCACGAACGATGGCATGACCAACATCAACGCATCGTTTCGTGAAGGCGTTTATCAACCTTGGGGAACGCCGGGTAACCGTTTAAGCCGTGTCGATTATGTGGAAGGGGTGCCTTACGGCACGGCTGAAACCTACCGCATGACGCTGACACGCACCAATGATGGTTTCAAAGTCAGCTACCGTAATGGCGAAAAATTCGTTGAGCAAGCGGTAAAAGGCGCGAATGCCAATATCGTTGAAATGCAAAACTCAGACTCGCAATACGTCGGCTTCTTTGCGTCAC
>NZ_JAWOTD010000235.1:0-1086 GCF_033338715.1 Vibrio sp. Vb1337
TGACGGTTTAGCATTCGGGAAGGGTTTTCAACCACGATGTTGCTAAACACGGAGTTAGGCACATAAAGTGGGCGTTTATCAAACGTGCGGATGCTGGTCATGCGCCAACCAATGCGCTCTACGGTGCCCTCGATTTGACGATCTGGAGAGCGAATCCAATCGCCTACTTTGAATGGACGATCGAAGTAAATCATCAAACCACCGAAGAAGTTCGACAGCAAATCTTTTGCAGCAAGACCTACGATTAAGCCACCCACACCACCAAACGTCAGCAGACCAGACAGAGACAAGCCAAATGCCTGCATGATGGTTAATACGCCGATAGTGATGATGAATAATCGCCCGACTTTCGCGATGGCTTGAACGGTGGTTTCGTCTCGGTTTTTCTGTTCCAGAACGAAATCTTCGATATTGGTGATCAGTCGCATGACGGTCCATACGAAGACGCTGATAATAAGAATCAGCTTGAGCGTGCTCAGCCAATTGATCTTGTCATTCAGTTCGCTTTCTAAAATGATGCCGAGTGACACCGTAGCAGGCCAACACCAAATGAGTGTGCTCACTGGCGCTTTGAGCGCATCAAGCAACATGTTATCCCAATGAAAAGGGGTTTTCTCGACAAGAATTGCAAGACGGGAACGGATGACTCGCCAAGCGATCCATGCGATAAAACTGGCTAACGTGATAAAAAGAACACTTCCGCTCCAATCCTGACTATGCGCTTGTACATAGTTTTGTAAATCGGTAAACCACTGTGACATAAGTAACTTTTATTTCTGATGAACCATGGTGGGAAAGGTAGCAGATATTGAAGTATCACCCCAGTAATTTCCGGGATTTCATCCATTTATCACTATTATCTGATGAATTTTGAATCGAAAGCGGACGCGTGCAAGCCTTGCCATACCTTTGCTGAGCGCAAATATTCGAACGATCAATTATAAGTTCTCTGACTTATCGCTAACATTTATCTCAAGCAAGTGTGAGAGTGTATTGGCACTTGAATTATCGGAGGCAGATATGGAATTTACAGAGCTGGATCGAAACGCGCTCTACGACATCTGGATGTCACAAAAAGCCAAAATG
>NZ_JAWOTD010000236.1:0-1084 GCF_033338715.1 Vibrio sp. Vb1337
AAACTCCACTTCGTAAACAGCTTGAGAAATATGGCTAGTTTGCTCTGGTTGTGCATCCGACGAGCCCGTTGTCGATTGGCAACCAACTAAGCTTAGCGTTGCAACAACAGCGCTCATTAATGTTGTTTTCTTCATGGTTGCATCCTTACAGAGAGTTCAGAAACGCAATCAATGCGTCACGTTCTTTTTGGTTCAGCGATAACACGTTTTGTTTCGCTTGCTCCGCTTCACCACCATGCCAAAGCACCGCTTCCATCAAGTTACGTGCTCGACCATCATGTAAAAAATACGTGTGACCGTTCACTTCTTCTGTGTAACCAATCCCCCAAAGTGGTGGCGTACGCCATTCACGGCCATTGGCAAGATATTCAGGTCGATGATCAGCAAGGCCCTCTCCCATGTCATGCAACAGCAGATCGGTATACGGGTGGATAAGTTGCTCTGAAAGCGCAGGCCGGTCTGCTCGTTTTGTCGTTTTTACACTGGTTTTATGGCAGCTTTCGCACCCCGAAGCGGCAAAGATCTTTTGGCCAAGCTGGACAACAGGATCATTCACATTTCGACGAATCGGCACGGCTAAGTGTTGGCTGTAAAACTCTACGAAGTCGAGTATGTTTTGGCTTACTTCTGGCTTGCCGCCATTTGGCAACTCCTCACAAAGGGGTTGCTTCGCCGTGCAATTTTCATTCGGGAACAAGTGACTTGTTAGACCAACATCACCATTAAACGCGGCCGCATTTTGCTGCATCAATGTTGGTTGTCCTGCTTTCCATCCAAAACGGCCAAGCGAAAAGTCGCCTTTTTGAATGTCCCAAACTTTATTCACCTTGCCTGAGATGCCATCGCTATCACGGTCATTTTCGTCTGCCCACTTAAGCAACGTTTCATCAGGAATACTTTCTAGCAAACCTAAACCAATCATAGGTGGCGCGACACGAGCGGAAAACTGCGTATCAGGGTGCATGTCCCCATAGCCTAAATCGGTAATTTTCAGCGTAGGCTTTCTCAACGTCACTTTGGTGCCATCTTTAAACTCAACGGGAACGTCCGTATAAGTAATAGCAATTTTGCCCTCTGGCGTTTG
>NZ_JAWOTD010000237.1:0-1084 GCF_033338715.1 Vibrio sp. Vb1337
AATGCCGTGTACGCCAGCCCATAGTACGCGACTCGCTTGAATGACTTCGGATTCCGTACGTTGAGGAGCGATTTGTGCGAGTAATGATTCGAGCATGCCTGTCATGCCATCAATACGTTTCGCATGCCATTCTGGAAGTTCGGCACCGTTCATGTTGTGTTCGAAAACCAATTGCCAACGGTAAGGATGTTTTTGCGCGAAATCGTGGTAGCAGTATGCAAGTTCAAAAAGTGCTTGATGAGCATCTTTACTGCTTTTTGTTGCATTTAGCGCTTCCTGCGATAACTCATCTAAAGTTTGAGCCACGGCATGAAGTAGCAACAAATTATAGTTACCAAAAATATTCACCAAGGTGCTTGGCACGTAACCAATCATGTTAGCGATCTTACGAAGGCTAAGTTCGTGGTAAGAGTTCTCATCTAAAAAATTTTTGACCGTCGTTAAGGTCAAGTTAATCAACTCTTCTCTGGTGTGATCGTTTCTGCGCGCCATACTCTCAAACTGCTTTATTGAACAACGTTCAATATGATAGACAGCTACTTAATGAGCGTCAACCGCGCAATCACGTCAGAAGGCGACATGTTTGGCAATATTCTGATACATGTCAGACTCTTTAGATTGTTTTCATAAGGTGACATACGGAGTATGATGAACCAACAATCATCTTTGGCGTGCTACTGCTTGTATGTACAAGGTTTGGAGCACAATCTGAGATGTACCCAAACGGCTTCTTTTACCTGAGGTTGCGTGGGTATAACAATCGTCAACTTTAAGGATA
Source organism: Vibrio sp. Vb1337 (assembly GCF_033338715.1). NCBI lineage: Bacteria > Pseudomonadati > Pseudomonadota > Gammaproteobacteria > Vibrionales > Vibrionaceae > Vibrio > Vibrio sp. Vb1337. The sequence goes on from NZ_JAWOTD010000237.1 coordinate 779, forward strand.
ACGATGAAACGTTTATTTTCTATTGTTGCTCTATTAATGTTTACCGTTGCTGTCACTCCTATCGCAGAAGCGAAGAAGTTTGGTGGCGGTAAGTCTTTTGGTAAGAGCTACAAAACAGCACCTGCACCTAAACAGCAGCAACAAAACACCAATACGATCGGTAAAGAGCAAACGACCAAATCTTCTAGCAAGAAAGGTTTGATGGGCGGTCTATTAGGTGGCCTTCTAGCTGGTGGTCTACTTGCTGCGTTCTTCGGTGGTGCTTTTGAAGGTATCCAGTTTATGGATATCCTAATCATTGGTTTA
>NZ_JAWOTD010000238.1:0-1083 GCF_033338715.1 Vibrio sp. Vb1337
AGAAGAAACCGCATATTGATTGAGTGAGAGAGTTGCTATCAGCCCAGCTTCAGAGCCACCAGGCAGTAAGGTGGCGCTCAGAAAGCCCGTTAAAAAAAGCACCCACAATGCTGAATCAGAAAACCAAAGGGCTAAATGTTCAAAAGCTGAATTGAATGCGTCTAGCATGTCATATCAAGTAATACCTTGCCTCTCGTTCGCCCCGATTCCACTTGTTGGTGTGCGGCGATAACTTCAGCCATTGGGTAAATGTGTTGCACTTCTGTTTTAAGTAATCCCACACCTACCATGTACAACAACGTGTCTAACTGTGAAGGATCTGGCTCAACCAACATACCGCTTGCCTCGAAGCCTAACAGCTTGGCCTTGTCACAAATTAATTCAGCGCTAATCGTTGGTACCGTGATCACGCGGGCATTGTCTTTTAGGCACTTGAGAGCATCTAGAGCCGCATCGCCACCAACCAAATCAATTAAAACATCAACGCCTTCAACACGTTCTGACACTGGTGCAAATTGATAGTTCACTGCATGAGCGCCAAGTGTGGCGAGGTAGTCTAAATTTCGTTCACTGCAGGTGGTAAACACTTCGGCTTTTGTCGCCACAGCAATCTGCACCGCTAAGTGCCCTACGCCACCCGCTCCTGCGAGAATTAATACTCTATCGCATTCGCTGACATTCGCTTTGCTTAATGCTTGAGCAGCGGTTTGCCCTGCCAATGGTAAAACCGCCGCCGCTTCTAGCGTGACCGAACTTGGCACGTGACTTAGCTCCGACTCCGGAACACAAACATATTGGCTATAACCACCACCTTGGATAGGAAAGCCAATAAAACCGGCCACTTCATCTCCCACAGCAAAGCGAGAAGTCTTAGTACCACAAGAGGCGACTTTCCCAGAAATATCGTAACCTGGCACCCAAGGCAGTTTGTCTTTATTCTGGGAAGCAGCCCAGCCAAGTCCCGCTCGTGTTTTGACATCGATAGGATTCACGCCAGCATAATGCACCTTGACCAACACTTCGCCAGACTTAGGGATCGGAGTTTCAGCGCTTTGAATCGCCAGAACATTGGCGTCGCCAAAC
>NZ_JAWOTD010000239.1:0-1082 GCF_033338715.1 Vibrio sp. Vb1337
GGTTAGGTTTCTTACAAGCCTCACACCTTTGCATCATAACGGATGCCGTTAAATCGGTTAAAAAGAGGCCACTTAGATGGCCTCTTAGTTTGTGAGGCAAATATTTCTACCACCTATACCCTCTCTCGGTTGTATAATGCCGGCTCTGAAATATTTTGTTACGTTACTTCGGTAACCCCTGGATTACAACATGAACAACAGCAGATGGGTCGGCTTGCTCGGCGGCACGATCGTTTTACTTTGCACATTTCTCCTCTTCGGATCTTCCGTTCATGCTGATTGGTACATGATGCCTGCAGAAGCAGTGAACGGCATCGCATTTACACTGGCTTTCGGGCTAGGGCTGAATAGCATTTTTGCCTACGTCACAGCATTCATTACGCTCGCTGCGTTATTCTACATTGGCTACGTTGTTGGCTACCGCGTTCATCAAAAGCTTAGGTAAAAACCTTAACTTTAAGACCATTTATCTCAACCTACCTAACACTTAAGTTTTAGCTTTTATTCAATAAATTGGCTTTTAACCTACTTTTTATGCGGACATATTGAGATCGGAGCATTTTCCCGAAAACCGTATAGTTTTATGCCATGCTGCCTCATAGAATAGTTTATAAAAACGGCAGTAGGTATCGAGCAACTTTATGAAATGCAGTGTCGCATGCAGACGAGAACAACGCCCGAGAAAGCATATGCGCCCAGCATTTCCCAACCTAAGCGGCGCACTTTCTGTGTTTCTCCCGTCCTCCATTCACACTCAGTCCATACAGACTTCTCTCCCTGACTGCCCATTATTTGCTGTTCCTAAGAGACATAACGATGGACAGAACGCAGTTCACCAAAATTTTTACGCGCTACTACATGCGCTCTACAAGTTTGGGGATTATTTTTACCCTATTCGCTTGTGCAATCAGAGGGGTTAATCTTGTTGTATACCTTCCTTACGTGTTATCCGCGAGCACTTGTTTTACTTACCTTTGGGCAAGTCGAACTTTCACGCTCGAGCAAAAACATCAATCTGTCGTCATTGCCCTAATCCTCGGTTACACCCTCACCTTTTACCTGTACTTTTTCTTAGGCGGACA
>NZ_JAWOTD010000240.1:0-1082 GCF_033338715.1 Vibrio sp. Vb1337
AAATGCATCTTTGGACGCAAATGCAGTATTAGAGTACTCAAACAATTGCAGCGCGCCTATTGTTGATGCTCGCTCACGAGCGCGCTTTTTTGGTGAAGTGCCTGAGCCAAGAGAAGGATTGCGCAGTGGCCATATTCCAAACTCGTTGTGCCTGCCTTTTCAAGAACTGCTGGATAACGGTTACATCAAACCGAACTCAGAATTGAAACAAGCATTTAGCGAACTGTCGCTATATAATGACAATTCAATCATTTTCAGCTGTGGCTCAGGTGTGACTGCCTGTATTTTATTGTTGGCAGCTCATCAACTAGGCTTACGCAACTTATCTGTTTATGACGGTTCATGGACAGAATGGGGTGCAGACTGCTCACTGCCAATTACGCGTTAAGCTAGGGGTTATCAAAACAATATGGTCGGATTAAAGAAGAACATTTGGACTCTTTACATGATGCTGCTCACCGTCAGTATCGTGACATTTTCGCTATTCGGCTATTACCACTACCAAGCAACGTTAGACAAATACAAAGACAAACAGCTCCTACAATTGGAGCTGTTTGCTTCCTCCGTTGAGTCACTTTTAAAAGGGCAAGAATCGCTGCTAGAAGTCGTTGGTCATCAACTGGTGGAGCAAAATAGCTTCACTCGTACCGCGGCCATTCAAACTCGCCCAATGTTAGATAAACTTCTCAACATTCATCCGGCGATCATCGGTTTTGGCTTGACCAATCCCAACGGCGACTACATTTCCGTTAGCTCGAACTTGATTTTGGAAAAGCTACACAATCTCAAGCAAGATCCGCTGACCAGAGAGACCTTCCTTGAAGCGTTGAACTCCGATCGCATGGTGATCGGCAGAACCTACTTTATGGAAGCGCAAGATTCGTTAGTTATTCCCATTCGTAAAGCGATTCCAGATAAAAATGGCGTAGTACAAGCGGTAATGACCGCTGGCTTTAACATGAATACGTCGTCAGTGTTTCGTAACGACATTCATGCTAATGAACACAATCGCGTGTCCCTAATTAGAAATGACGGCTACCTTACGTTTAGCTCATCTGAAGACACCACGATCAAGGACTATC
>NZ_JAWOTD010000241.1:0-1081 GCF_033338715.1 Vibrio sp. Vb1337
CTCTATTCCAAACACAAGTCATCCCACTTGCCATGGTCGCTGCGGGGTTCAGTGGTGTCGAGGCTGATCAACTTCGTCGAGCCATGGCGTCATGGAAAAAGAATGGTGATTTAGCCAAGTTTAAGCCTAAGCTGCTCAATGGCATGCAAGAGCGAGGTTACGACTTAGCATTTGCGGCGCGCATTTTTGAACAAATTTGTGGCTTTGGTGAATACGGATTTCCAGAAAGTCATTCAGCGTCTTTCGCCGTTTTGGCGTATTGCTCGGCATGGCTAAAATACTACTATCCCGCAGAGTTTTATACGGCACTGTTAAACAGCCAACCAATGGGGTTTTACAGCCCTTCTCAATTGGTGCAAGACGCTCGTCGTCACGGCGTCGAAGTTCTGCCTATCTGTGTCAATCACTCCTATTACCAGCATCATTTGATTCAACGCCCCAATGGCCGACTTGGTGTGCAACTGGGCTTTCGATTGGTTAAAGGCTTTAATGAGGAAAGCGCGACTCGCTTAGTCGAACGACGACCAAAAACGGGCTATCACTCAATACAAGAGGTCAAACAAATCTTGAGAAGTCGTCGTGATATCGAATTATTAGCTTCTGCAAATGCCTTTCAGATCTTATCGGGTAACCGTTATAACGCACGTTGGGCAGCGATGGATTCACTGTCCGATTTGCCTTTGTTTCATCATATCGAAGAGCCAAGCGTTAGCTATCAAGCACAGCCATCTGAATATGAAAGCCTTATTGAAGACTATGCCAGTACAGGTCTTTCGCTGAATCGACACCCAATTACTCTGCTAGAAGAAGCGGGAATACTTCCTCGTTTTACGCGTATGAAACAATTGGTTGATAAAGAGCATAAATCGCTTGTGACTGTGGCAGGTGTCGTCACCGGAAGGCAGTCCCCAGGCACTGCAGCAGGCGTTACATTTTTCACCTTAGAAGATGACACTGGCAACATTAACGTTGTGGTATGGAGTGCGACGGCAAGAGCGCAAAAGCAAGCTTACCTCACCTCAAAAATATTGATGGTAAAAGGTATTTTGGAACGAGAGGGAGAAGTCATCCACGTCATTGC
>NZ_JAWOTD010000242.1:0-1081 GCF_033338715.1 Vibrio sp. Vb1337
GCAATAAAAAAGCGCCTGAAGTAGGCGCTTTTTTAATAATGTTCAACCACATAGAAACGATAACTTAGTGCGGAGAGATATTAGATAGGCACTGAATGTGAATCGTGATCTCTTCACGGTCATGATACAGATGCTTCGCTTGCAGCTTGAATTTCACCTTGTTCTCAATCAAGAACATTTTTAGATTTTCAAGATCTTGCAGTACTTCATCGTAACGACCTTTCATTGGCAATTTCAGGTTAAAGATGGCTTCTTTCGCCCAACCTTTAAGCAGCCATTGGCCCATAAGATGTGCCACGCGAGCTGGTTTCTCAACCATATCACACACAATCCAAGTCACGTTCTTGCGGTCTGGTTCAAACTTAAAGCCATCCACCATGTGGTGCTTAATTTGACCGGTTTCCATCAAGCTGTCTGCCATCATGCCATTATCAACACAATGAACGAACATAGAACGTTTCACTAATTGGTACGTCCAACCGCCTGGACATGCACCTAAGTCAACGCCCCACATGCCTGGCGCTAAACGCTCATCCCACTCTTCTCGCGGAATAAATACGTGGAAAGCTTCTTCCAGTTTTAGCGTTGAACGGCTTGGTGCGTCTGCTGGGAATTTCAAGCGAGGGATACCCATAAAGAACTGCGAGTTGTTGCCTGGTAGTGAGTAACCCACATAACAATGACCCGGTGCGACAAAACAGATGTGCAGCACTGGCTTCTTCGCGTTGTCTTTATTCCACATCAAACCTTTACCACGCAACGCTTGGCGCATTGGTACGGTGAACTTGCGGCAGAACTTCAATAGCTCTTTTGCTTCGTTCGTGTCTGGCGTTTCGATACGTAGATCGCCACAACGTGGGAACGCTTCAAACTCTGACAGCTCGGCAAGAATTGGGCTGATGCGGTCTTCACTTGGCAGCGCTTCAAATTCAGCCGCTACAGCAAACATCTGACGCGCAAAAATCAATGAGCTAAAGTCTAAGCCTTTAACTAGCTTCTCTGCGTCTCCATCTTGGTAACACTCGAAGACAACATAACCTGAGTTTCTCTTCACACGAGGGAAGCCATACACTTCCAACTG
>NZ_JAWOTD010000243.1:0-1080 GCF_033338715.1 Vibrio sp. Vb1337
GACGTTTGGTGGCATCGGATTTCGGCTTTGCATTGGGGCCGCGCATTAATGCCGCTGGCCGTTTAGACGACATGTCTTTTGGTGTTGAGCTACTGATGTGTAACAACATCCACGCCGCACGTCGCATGGCCAGTGAGCTTGATGGGCTCAATCAGACTCGTAAAGAGATTGAAGAAGGCATGAAGCAAGAAGCGATGGCGTTTTGTGAACGTTTGCAGTTTGGCGAAAACAGCGAGCTGCCATACGGCTTATCGCTGTTCCAACGCGATTGGCACCAAGGTGTGATTGGTATTCTCGCTTCGCGTATCAAAGAGAAATTCCATCGCCCAGTCATTGCCTTTGCTGACGGTGGTGAAGGGACGATCAAGGGTTCTTGTCGTTCGATTCCTGGATTACACATGCGTGATGCGTTGGACTTCATCGATACGCAAAATCCAGGTTTGATCATCAAGTTTGGCGGTCACGCGATGGCGGCAGGCTTAACCATCAAAGAGCAAGATTTTGAGCGTTTCAGTCGTTTATTCGATGAAGTGGTGAAAAAAGAGCTCGACGAAGCGGCTCTAAAAGGCGTGATTCTTACTGATGGCGAGTTAAAACCGGAAGAGTTTTCTATGCACATTGCGGAGCAGTTGCGCGCTGGTGGGCCATTCGGACAAGCTTTTCCTGAGCCAATCTTTGATGGTGAGTTTAAGGTGTTGCACCAAAAATTGGTGGGAGAAAAACATCTTAAACTGATGTTGGAGCCTTTATACAAAGGGCATCCGACCAATGTGATGATTGATGGAATTGCATTTAACGTCGATTTACGCCGTTGGCCTGACGCATCGGTCAAAACTGTACGTTTGGCCTACAAGCTGGATGTGAATGAATTTCGTGGTAACCAATCATTGCAACTGATGATTGATCACATCGAAGCCAAGTAATACCTAAGCTTTTCTTAAATATAGAGTACGGTTGCCCTTAAGCGGGTGTAAAATTTTATGACCGTGCTCTCTCTAATCGTAATCTGATTTCTCATCCGAAATTTTCCTGTATCTCGGTCACATTTTTCAGTAGAATTTCTCGGTTAAATTCTATTCT
>NZ_JAWOTD010000244.1:0-1080 GCF_033338715.1 Vibrio sp. Vb1337
AAACACAAATTGATCACGGCTCGTAAGGCATCACAGCAAGTGTTTTATTCGTTGTCAGAACCGAGAGGTGAGTCATTAATTAAAGCGCTTCATGGCGTTTTCTGTAACTAATTCGTAGCTAAGATTTTAGAGGTAAATAATGTTAAACGTTATTCCATGGGAATCGTTGTTTGGTGGCATTTTGTTAGGGATCTCCGCCACTATATTGTTGTTGGTTAACGGTAAAATTGCCGGAATAAGTGGAATTATGAATGGCATTATGTCACCGAAAAAAGGCGATTATTCGTGGCGATTGCTTTTTGCGGTTGGAATGATAGCTGGTGGCTTGATTAGCGTTCTGATGTTGGGCGTTGCGGTTCCTAGTACCGCGAACCTTTCTTTAGGGATGGTGATTGCCGCTGGTTTATTGGTAGGAATCGGGACCAGACTGGGTAACGGATGTACTAGCGGACACGGCATTTGTGGCATGGGCCGTTTGTCTAAGCGCTCTATTGTGGCGACCTGTGTATTTATCGCTGTCGCTGGCCTAACGGTATTCGTTCGACTTCACCTAGTTTAAGAGAGATTCCATGAACAAGACTATTTTTCGTTTTTCTGCTCTTTTGAGCGGTGTGTTATTCGGTATGGGCATGGCGGTGTCCGGCATGATCGACCCAGCTAAAGTCATTGGATTTTTAGATATTTCTGGCAGTTGGGATCCAAGTTTGGCTTTTGTGATGGGCGGCGCACTCGCGGTATTCATGCCAAGCTATTTTTTAATCATCAAGCCGAGAAAACAATCAGTTAGCGGTGAAGCGTTTTGCACACCAACCAATAAGAACATCGACGGACGTTTGTTATCTGGTGCGGCGATCTTTGGTTTAGGTTGGGGTTTAGCCGGTATTTGCCCTGGCCCTGCAGTTGCGAGTTTGGCATTAGGTAACGTGAGCATTGTAGTGTTCTTCCTTGCGATGTTAGTTGGATCTCTGTTCGCGAAAGCGATCATTACTCACCGTAACGCGAAGAAGATGAAAACCGCGAACGCGTAAACAATCAATCTGATATGGAGGGGAAAGGATGCCCGACAAACTAAAGCGAAGT
>NZ_JAWOTD010000245.1:0-1078 GCF_033338715.1 Vibrio sp. Vb1337
CGGTTAATTATACTTTTCAGTTTTTTGTTTTAGCTGCTTTAATTAATGCAGTAGGGAGTACTCCAGCTTTTGAAACCATATTGCCTGCCGAGAGTTTAGGAATACTAAGGCCTGAAGGTGCCAATGTTATTACGGATTGCTAATGGAGTAGCTTTATGTTGAAACCAGTAAAAATAAATGACGAAACATATAAAAGTTTAAAAACAAACTTGATTGTTTGGGTAGTCTATTCTACGTCCAATTTTAAACTTCATATAGCAGATGAATTATCTGGTTGCGTCAATGTCAATGTCGATTGGATAGAGCTGGATTTATTTAATATTGATTTGGTTAAGAGCAAATCAATACCTGATCTAATTTATATTGAAACCGGAGAAAACTGGGCACAAAAAGTGGCTCATGTTTATTCTGGTGATGGAAATTTACAGCATAACCATACGGCATTAATTGTTTTCGGTGATGAAAGCGATACCGCTTCACTTAAAATGGCGCTGCGACTCGGCGCGACGGATTATTTCTCACGTTCGGTAGACCTTGGTGAATTGTACCCGTTGTTGAAATCGACGGCTGAAGAGAAAATCTCCAACAAAAAAATGGGAGATTTGACCTTATTTATCAATACCAAAGGCGGTTCTGGGGCGACAACCTTAGCAACTAATACGGCTATTGAACTTTCAAGTTACGCCAAAAGTAAAGTATTGCTGCTCGATCTCGATATGCAGTTCAGTGATGCTGCGGATTATTTAAACTGTAAGCCGAAATATAACATCAACGATGTAATTGATTCCGTAAACGATTTAGATGAATTGTCACTAGAAGGTCTCGTTTATCAACATCCTTCTGGGTTGAATTACCTCTGTTTTAGTCAAAATGATCCAAGAAATAACCATAAGCATGCCATTCAAGTGAGTAAGCTTTTGCCTATTCTTCGCCAGTTTTATTCGCATATTATTGTCGATTTGTCTCATGGCGTTGATCATGTTTATCAACAGATTGTTTCCCCTGCCACGCATATATTTTTGATCATGCAGCAGAATGTGACCTCAGTAAAACATGCGGTCAGTTATATACGTTCATT
>NZ_JAWOTD010000246.1:0-1077 GCF_033338715.1 Vibrio sp. Vb1337
AACTTTGTTCTGAAAAACAGCAATGAAGCAAAGAACAAATGGTATTCCAACATCCACCAATACTTTAAACAGCATTACGATTTTTCTAAGTTGTTTTACATGTATGACTTACCGCTTTATCGCCATATTTACTCGCAGCAAGAACGAGAAGCTTTCAAAACCAAGTGGTTAAAAACTCCAGGGACAAAGTCAGCATGAAAAAAGTACTGCATATTACCGAAGCCTTTGGTGGCGGTGTTCAAACCGCACTGTACAGCTATGTACATTCATCTCGACATGAACCGTATGAACACTTTTTGCTTGCTAGAGCGCGTCACAATGATTTAACCAAAGACAGCAATCACGATGTTTTTGCTCAAACGAAATGGGTGGAAGGTGGGCTTCTGCAGTTTGTGCGAGACGCCAATCAAACCATCAATGACATAAAACCCGATATTGTGCATTTGCACTCTAGCAAAGCCGGTTTTTTAGGTCGATTTTTGAAACTCAACCACGCCCGCTTGGTGTATACCCCGCACTGCTATGCGTTTGAACGAGAAGATATTTCAGGCTTCGCTCGCCAACTATACAAAGCTTTAGAAAAGGTGATGCTCAACAAAATTGACGTGGTGGCAGGCTGCAGTCAGCGCGAATGTGATTTAGCCATTAGCATTGGAGCAAAACGAGCGGAACTGCTGAACAACTACGTTTCTTATCAAAGTGCGACGCGTGTCGGCAGAAACCATCAAGCTGCATTGAACATTGTTGTTTTAGGGCGTGTCGCACCACAGAAAGACCCTCAATTTTTACTTAACACACTCCGTTGCTTGAATCGATTTGCACTCAATCGCCAATTAGACATTACTTGGATTGGAGGAGGAGACAAAGAGCTAGAGCAAGCGTTAAGAGCCGAGGGCGTACAAGTAACGGGTATGCTTCCTCGCGATGAAGTGGTTAAGAAACTGCAGGCCTCCGATCTCTATTTACATACCGCCGCATGGGAAGGTATGCCTTTAACGATTCTAGAAGCCGCGAAGCTGCATCTCCCTATGGTGATTCGTTCCATTGGTGCCACAAAAGATCTCAACTATCCTTTTT
>NZ_JAWOTD010000247.1:0-1075 GCF_033338715.1 Vibrio sp. Vb1337
GTGGCTTAATATCTTGCACGTTTTCACCGTCAAAGTTTTCAGCGTAACCTTTTGGCGGTGGCGTCCAGCCACGTTCAGAACGCGATAACTTATCGTGACGAGCTTTGCGCATCTCTTCCGCCATTTTCTCTTCGAGCTGGATGAATAGCTCGCGGAAGTTGTTATCGAAGCGCTCACCTTCCGAATCGTCTTCCCACGCTTGGTATAACATTTCAGATTTACGAGCTTCTACGCGCTTGTAAGTGTCTTTTTGCTGTTCAACAAAGAATGGGTGAATGCCCAACGCTTTCATGGCATGTCCACCCATTTCCAGTGCCGAGTGATAAGTTTCCGATTCAATCACATCTGCGCCAGCTTGACGTAACAAGTAACCATGACCGCGGTCGAAAGCACGTGCGATGATTTTTACTTTCGGGTACGTGTGCTTCACGTATTTCACCAGTTCCACACTCGATTCTTGGTTATCAATCGCGACGACCAACGCAGCCGCATGCTCGATACCTGCCGTGTGCAGCATATCTGGTCGGGTTGCGTCACCAAAATAGGCACGAGTGCCAATCTGGCGCATGTTATCGACTTGGTTGGCTTGATGGTCAAGTACTACAGTTGTTACGCCGTTCGATACTAATAGGCGATTCACAATCTGACCAAAGCGGCCAATACCAGCAATGATGACTGTGCCTGTTTCTTCAATCGTATCGCTTTCGCGTTCATTCGATTGGGTTTCAAAGCGAGGCAAAATCACCCGATCAAACAGAATGAACAAGCCAGGGGTCAGGAACATTGAAATCGCAACCACCAGTGCAAGAGTTTGCGAGAGTTCAAATGGAATGACGTGGTTTTGCACAGAGAAGCTTAGCAACACAAAACCAAATTCACCCGCTTGAGCCAAGCTTAGGGTAAACAGCCAGCGGTTGCTGCCTTTCACTCTAAATATCAGCGCGAGAATAAACAGCACCAAGGCTTTCAATACCATCACGCCAATGGTCAGCGCCATGATCAGCCAGAAATCACCAAATAGAACCGAGAAGTTGATTCCCGCGCCAACGGTAATAAAGAACAGACCCAGCAATAA
>NZ_JAWOTD010000248.1:0-1074 GCF_033338715.1 Vibrio sp. Vb1337
TCAGAACCAATGCTCACAAACGCGTAGTTGATGTGAGTTAGCTGTTCCCAAGGAATGTCTTTAACAAGGTAAGTCGATTGTGGGTCGTCACCTGCGCGCCAGCTCGTGAAGTAGCCGATGACACGACGTGGGTGATCCGCACCCATTTTCTCACGACCTTCTTCGTCGTAGATTGAACAGTAAGGTACGTCCACGCCTGTTGTTTGGTAAAGACCGTCAGGACGACAGTTAGATGCCACAGCACCACCATTTACAGTTAACGTAGCAATTGCAGAGTCTGTGCTTGCACCTGCGTTATCTGTCGCTTTCGCGTATACCGCTAGAGCGCCCGCTTTTGAAGGCGTTACGTCTAGTGTGTAAGGGGCAGCTGTTGCTGTGCCAGCTAATGCGCCAGCAACGTAGAAGTCAACTTTAGCAACGCTACCATCCGCGTCTGCTGCGTTAGCAGTAAGCGTAACAGTACCGCCTAACTCGATTGAAGTAGCTGAAAGCGCAACATCCACTGTAGGCGCTTCATTACCTGGTTGAGCTGAAGCAATCGTAAGCGTTACTGAACTTGCAGTACTTACCGCGCCAGCGTCATCATAAGATTTAGTTGAAAACTCGTGTACGCCTTCAGTTGCAGTCCAAGATGCAGTGAAAGGAGCCGAAGTAGACTGACCAACTAAAGCACCATCAACAAAGAATTCAACTTTGCTAATTGTGCCATCAGTGTCTGCTGCATCTGCGGCTAGGTTAACCACTTCACCAGCGGTGATAGATGCCGACGCAGAAGGAGCGGTTAGAGTCACCGTCGGGATTTCATTTTGTGGTGGATCAACAGGACCTGTTCCATCACAAGCACCAAGAGATTCCCACTCGCCCCACTGGCCAGCTTGTGCAGGGTTATTGTTTTGCGTCCAGTAACGCGCTTTGTATGCGTTACCTTCGTGCTGAACTTGGTCGCCGCCATTATAAACTTTTGACGAATCCCAAACTTCTAGAGGGGCACAATCAACCGCTGCGTAGCTGTTGAAGGCCAATAGACAAGATGCAGTCAGCGTACTTAGCGTAAAGACACTTTTCACTGCTTTC
>NZ_JAWOTD010000249.1:0-1073 GCF_033338715.1 Vibrio sp. Vb1337
GCAAATACTTCATCACGGCACTTTCTCTGCTCGAAAGTTGCGGCATTTCTCTTACTTCGTTCGCGACTTGCTTAAATTTAAAGAAGGTATAGCCCTTCACCACCGCTTCGATAGCGTCTTTCAGAATGTCGTGATTTTCCGACTTGCACACATAACCATCTGCGCCAGATCGAAACGCCATTTGACTGTACATTTGGCTGGTTTCCGCCGAGAAGAAAATGACCTTGCCTTCATAACCGTGGGATTTGATGCGTTTGTAGAAATCAAAGCCGTCGCAATCGGCCAAGTTCACATCCAAAATCAGCAGTTCAATGTTGCTTTCTTTTAATGTCTTAAATGCGGACTTAGCAGACGTTGCGGTAAACACTTCATTGGTCATCCCCAGCTCTTTCAGTAAGGATTTGATTGCAACGCAAACTAGAGGGTGATCATCAAAGATCAAACAATTCATTTTATTCATATCTTTCATTCAGTATGGTTATTGCTTCTGAAGGCATGGGTTTGTCGATGTAGAAACCTTGGCAAAGGTCAATTCCGTATTCACGCATCACTTGAAGCGTGACTTCATCTTCAATTCCTTCCGCGACGAGCCGTATGTTCAAACTTTTCGCCAGCGCACAGATGGCGACAACAATGTTGCGTTTTTTCATATCGCACTCGACGCCTTGCACAAACGAGCGATCTATTTTGAGCTCGTTGAACGGCAGTTGAGCCAGTTTTTCAAACGTCGATGAGCCAGTGCCAAAGTCATCAATTGAGACGGTGACGCCGTTCATTCTTAGCTTGAGTAAGTTCTTGTACAGATATGCACTGGTTTGGAACGTGTCTCGCTCTGTAATTTCAATGGTGATTTGAGAGGGTTCAATCTCGTTCTCAAGGCATTGCTGCAAAAAGCGATGTGAAAACTCCGGATCTTCCAAGTTTTCATGATCAACATTGATGGATACTTTTTGCGTCAAACCCCGATGCTTGATGTCATAAATCGCGTTATTCAAGACGGCTTGGAACAACTCGGCAGAGAGATGACAACGTTCAACAATCGGCAGAAAGTGGTAAGGAGACAACACGCCATA
>NZ_JAWOTD010000250.1:0-1072 GCF_033338715.1 Vibrio sp. Vb1337
GCCATGGAAATTGTGTTTTTACATTGAGCTTTGGTGTGGATTCGCCAGGATAGATTTTTATTGAGCGCCCCACTCTTACCGCATCCACATAGTAGTTATCTTCCGTTTCATAAATCACTTTCCAGACCAAAAGATTGCCGAAGGTTGGTTTTGCTTTTAGCTGCACAGCGCTGTGCTGTCGCTCTTGGACAATTTTCCATCCGGCCGCTTCTGCTCTATCTCGTTGAATAACCCCAAGAGTCAGATAAGCCAGAGACCATAGAAATGCGGCATGCGCGCAATTTCGATTTCGCTTCAGTGCGGCAAAGAAAAGCAGGATCAAAATCGGAAGTGAGAAAGCGGGGTCGATAACAGAGATCGTATTCCAGGCATAGCGTGTGTTGCTTATCGGCCAAAAAAGCTGAGTCCCATAGCTGGTGCAAGCATCTAACAGCGCATGGGTGCTATAACCAAGGGCACAATAAAACCAACTCTGTTGAAAGTTTAGCTCTCGTCTTTTTGCAAACAACGGATACAACACTAAAGCACAGAGAAAACTGCCAAAAGGGATAAACAACAATGAATGGGTAAAGTGTCGGTGATATTCCAAAAACAGTAATGGGTCACTTGATGAACGAATAAGTACGTCCAAATCCGGAGCCATCCCAGAGGCCACGCCTAACACGCCAGCAGCCACAATATGCCGCTTGTTACTTGCAGACTGCGGCAAAGCAGCGCCCAGTAAACCTTGCGTTAACGGGTCCATTATTTACGCCCACCACGATAACGTAGGCGAGAGAGAAGGCATATGCGCTTCAAAATCGGTTCAAATTTAAAAACCAGAACGTTCTCCGACATAAATTATCCGTATTTAAGTGGATTGGAAATCACGGCTTAATGATGCATTAAAGTGTTCTAAAGCAAATGCTTCGATTTTAGTGTAAGAAGGAATCGCCCTATTCGCTAGTGAGAAGCGAACCAGAAGCGAGGATCGTGGTGTACGTCAAAAGTCCAAAACAGCGGATTTTACAGACGTAAAATAAAACGAGGCGAACCAGATAGCTCGCCTTGTTTACTGAACGATTAACGACTA
>NZ_JAWOTD010000251.1:0-1070 GCF_033338715.1 Vibrio sp. Vb1337
GTGAATCTCGCACCGACTGGATGGCTCGCCCTCTCACGCAAAAGCAACTTGATTATGCAGCGGCAGACGTTCACTACTTGTTGCCACTTTACGAAAAATTGCTCGATAAAGTCACTGAAGCTGGTTGGTGGGAAGCGGTGCAGCAAGAGAGCGACTTGTTGGTTTCCAAACGCATTCGCGAAACCAACGAAGAAAATGCGTACCTTGATATTAAAGGAGCGTGGCAACTTAAACCGTCAGAGTTAGCTGTGTTAAAGCCGCTAGCGACTTGGCGTTATCGTGAAGCAATCAAGCGCGACTTAGCACTAAACTTCATCTTCAAAGAGGGTGATTTGCTAACGGTTGCTCGTTTAGGTTTAACAAGCTTTAAAAAGATGGAAGCGGAAGGGATGGATAGCCGCGCGGTCAATCGTCACGGTACTAAAATTGCGGCCATCGTGAAAAAGGCTAAGCAAACGCCACCAGAAGAATACCCAGCTAAAATTGATCGCCTGATGGATTACCCTGGCTATAAGCAAGTTTTCAAAAACATGAAAGATGTCGTGAAAAGTGCTGCGCAAAAATCAGGGTTAGCGACCGAGTTTTTAGCATCGAAAAAGCAGATTAACCAGCTCATCAGTTGGGTGTGGAAGAAGGATCGTGACCCTGCGCGCTTGCCTGATGTTATGCAAGGTTGGCGTCTAGAGTTATTGGGCGAAAAAATGAATAAGGCGTTGAAATAAGCGCAAACTAAAAAGGTTGACCAAATGGTCAACCTTTTTTTGACACGTACATTGTTGTGCGCTGCATATTGCGTTGAGAACAAAGCCTTACTTTTCGTCGTCAGGCAGTTTCACGTTGAGCTCAAGTACAGAAATGTCGTCATCCTTATGCTCAAAGGTTAAATCAACCATATTCGGGTCAATGTCTACGTATTTACTGATCACCTTCAGAATGTCTTCTTTAAGCTGAGGTAAGTACGAAGGCGCAGGGTCATTTTGGCTGCGGCGTTCAGCCACGATGATTTGTAAGCGCTCTTTCGCCAGACTTGCAGACGTTTTTTTCTGCGGGCGGAAAAATTCTAGTAGTGA
>NZ_JAWOTD010000252.1:0-1068 GCF_033338715.1 Vibrio sp. Vb1337
CATCGGATAAGTAGCAGAGAGGACTTCGCTCAAGCTGATGATAAAGTTGTTGCGATAGATCTGCATGCGCTCGTCAGCGGTAAACTGACCGCTTGCAATATTACAGTCATCGCCCAATGCCTGATAGTGAAGCGCTTTCGCAAACTGATTTTGTAAGGTGGCTAGCTTCATGAGGCTTTCCTCGTAGCGCTAAGCGGGGTGGTAATTTGGGAGAGAAGGAGCGAGGCCTTTTCCGCTTCTGCCAATAACACTTCCGGTGCTGGGATATCTAAGTCCCATTCAATTAAGGTATGGCGCGGACCATACTGTTCAATCCAATGTTGATATAACTTCCAGACTTCCGTGCTGACGGGACGGCTGTGAGTATCAATCCAAATTTCGCCTTTATCGAGTTGTTTGATGGTGAAACCCGCCAAATGAATTTCATCCACTTTGTCTGCCGGAATGGCGGACAGATAGGTATTGCAATCAAAGCCGTGATTGAAGGCTGATACGTGTACGTTATTCAGATCGAGCAGTAACCGGCAACTTGTGCGCTGCTGAACCTCAGCGAGAAACTCCCACTCGCTGATCGTCGAGTGTTGAAACTTCACATAGCTCGATGGGTTCTCAATTAAGATTTCGTGTTGCAGATAATCCTGAACTTCAAGCACATTGCGAGTAAAAACGTTCAGTGCTTCTTCGGTGTATGGTAGGGGAAGCAAGTCGTTAAAATAGTGCCCACCATTTTCACTCCAGCTCAAATGGTCAGAGACAAACATCGGGTCAATGGCATCAATCAACGCTTTCAGTTGAGCGAGGTGTACTTGGCTAACGCGCTCAACAGAGCCTAACGACAAACCAATTCCGTGGCAGCTGATCTGGTATTGCTCTCGCAAAGTGTGTAGATATTTTCGTTCGGCTGCATTGGGTTGAAAGTAGTTCTCGCTGTGAATTTCTAACCAAGACAGTTCTGGACGTTGTTGCTGAAAAAAGTCCAAATGAGGAGTCCGTAAACCAACGCCAACAAGAGGGTGAAAATCGTAGTGTTTCACGTGAAACTCCTTTTCGAACTGGATGAGAAGAGGT
>NZ_JAWOTD010000253.1:0-1065 GCF_033338715.1 Vibrio sp. Vb1337
TTGACGTTAGCGACAGAAGAAGCACCGGCTAACTCCGTGCCAGCAGCCGCGGTAATACGGAGGGTGCGAGCGTTAATCGGAATTACTGGGCGTAAAGCGCATGCAGGTGGTTTGTTAAGTCAGATGTGAAAGCCCGGGGCTCAACCTCGGAATAGCATTTGAAACTGGCAGACTAGAGTACTGTAGAGGGGGGTAGAATTTCAGGTGTAGCGGTGAAATGCGTAGAGATCTGAAGGAATACCGGTGGCGAAGGCGGCCCCCTGGACAGATACTGACACTCAGATGCGAAAGCGTGGGGAGCAAACAGGATTAGATACCCTGGTAGTCCACGCCGTAAACGATGTCTACTTGGAGGTTGTGGCCTTGAGCCGTGGCTTTCGGAGCTAACGCGTTAAGTAGACCGCCTGGGGAGTACGGTCGCAAGATTAAAACTCAAATGAATTGACGGGGGCCCGCACAAGCGGTGGAGCATGTGGTTTAATTCGATGCAACGCGAAGAACCTTACCTACTCTTGACATCCAGAGAACTTTCCAGAGATGGATTGGTGCCTTCGGGAACTCTGAGACAGGTGCTGCATGGCTGTCGTCAGCTCGTGTTGTGAAATGTTGGGTTAAGTCCCGCAACGAGCGCAACCCTTATCCTTGTTTGCCAGCGAGTAATGTCGGGAACTCCAGGGAGACTGCCGGTGATAAACCGGAGGAAGGTGGGGACGACGTCAAGTCATCATGGCCCTTACGAGTAGGGCTACACACGTGCTACAATGGCGCATACAGAGGGCGGCCAACTTGCGAAAGTGAGCGAATCCCAAAAAGTGCGTCGTAGTCCGGATTGGAGTCTGCAACTCGACTCCATGAAGTCGGAATCGCTAGTAATCGTGGATCAGAATGCCACGGTGAATACGTTCCCGGGCCTTGTACACACCGCCCGTCACACCATGGGAGTGGGCTGCAAAAGAAGTAGGTAGTTTAACCTTCGGGGGGACGCTTACCACTTTGTGGTTCATGACTGGGGTGAAGTCGTAACAAGGTAGCGCTAGGGGAACCTGGCGCTGGATCACCTCCTTA
>NZ_JAWOTD010000254.1:0-1065 GCF_033338715.1 Vibrio sp. Vb1337
TCGCTTCGTGGTACTGGTGGTAGCGGTGCACGTGACGGTTTCATTTTTGCACTTACTTTGATTCCTACCGTTATGTTCGCACTGGGTATGATCAATGTACTTGAGCACTATGGCGCACTAGAAGCAGCACGCAAACTGTTAACGCCGCTTCTTCGTCCAATTATGGGTATTCCGGGTAACTCTGGTTTGGCTCTTATCGCTTCGCTGCAAAGTACCGACGCGGGCGCGGCGATGACTCGTCAGCTTAAAGATGAAGGCCATCTCACCAAACGCGAAACCGATGTGTTCACTATGTTCCAGTTCACTGCTGGTGCCACCATTGTTAACTTTTTCTCCTCAGGGGCGGTGCTGTTTACGCTGACGATGGCGGATGGCTCGCTTGCCGTAACGTCTTCTATTGGTTTGGCGGTTGTGGTGATGTTCTTGTTTAAAATTGTGGGTGCGAACTTATTCCGTATCTATCTAAACATCACAGAAGGTAAAGAAGACAAGCAAGAGCAAAGCAAATCTGAGAACTTAAAAGAGGAGACGGCGTAATGAGTGACGTAAAAGTAAGTAAGCCGATGGTGACGGATATTTTCGTTGAAGGCGCTAAAAAAGGCTGGGTTATTGCGACAACATCAACCGTGCCTAACGTTCTTATGGCGTTTGTCATCATTAAGGCGTTGCAGATTACTGGCGCGTTGGATTTGATGGGCTCGGTATTTTCTCCAGTAATGGCGGTTTTTGGTTTGCCAGGTGAAGCGGCTGCGGTGCTGATTGGTGCTTGGATGTCGATGGGCGGGGCAGTTGGCGTGGTTATCACATTGTTTGACCAAGGCATCTTGAACGGTACGCACATCGCGATTCTTGCACCTGCAATTTACCTAATGGGCTCACAGGTTCAGTACATGGGTCGAATTATGGGACCTATCGGTACTGAAGGTCGTTATATCCCAATTATGATTGCGATTTCCGTATTGAACGCATTTGGCGCAATGCTAGTCATGAACTTGTTTGTTTAGGGGGCAATCATGCAGTTTTCTCTCAATGAATATCTCGAAGAACTTCGTCCTCTCATCAATG
>NZ_JAWOTD010000255.1:0-1064 GCF_033338715.1 Vibrio sp. Vb1337
GCAAACGGCGTAAGCTGCTTTGCTTCTTCCAGCGAAGCAAACGGCGTAAGCTGCTTTGCTTCTTCCAGCGAACACCAGCGATATTCCGTGTGTTCTTCATTAAGCACCACAGGTTGGTTTGGCGGACAAAATAACACAAAGCATGGGATGACCAAGATTCGGTTCTCCTTCGCTTCGTAGAACTGTTCTAAAAAGTCCGCCTTATGTAACTCAACATCGTCAATCTGCGTCTCTTCTTTTAGCTCTCTCAGAATGGTTTGCCATCCTGTTTCACCAGCCTCTACACCACCAGCCACATGGCACCA
This sequence comes from Vibrio sp. Vb1337, assembly GCF_033338715.1. NCBI lineage: Bacteria > Pseudomonadati > Pseudomonadota > Gammaproteobacteria > Vibrionales > Vibrionaceae > Vibrio > Vibrio sp. Vb1337. The sequence continues at coordinate 306 of NZ_JAWOTD010000255.1, forward strand.
ATACCCGCCTTTAACGCGTTTGAGTAACAGAATTTTATCTACGCCATCAATTCGAGAGATGACAACGCCAGAGACATGCGTCGCTTGTATTGGGATCATGTATGCTCCTTAAATATCTAGATATTTCCTAGATGCGCTCCATGCGCGAAAGAAAGATAGATTGATTGAGAACCCACAGTCTACCGCTTATTCTTTCTCTCGGCAGAGATGTTTGAATGCCGCCGATCATTTTGTCTGTTGAGTATGCTAAAGTGCGATCTGTCGCAACAAATGAGCAGTAAAATGTCTAATTCACTCAACACTATGGTTCCCATTGGTGTGCGCTTTATGGTGCTCTCCGCTTTCGGGTTCGCGCTAATGTCGGCCACGGTAAAGCATGTCAGTCTTCATGGTATCCCTGTCTTTGAAATCGTTGCAGCAAGAGCACTCGTTTCTTTAGTGATCAGTTATTTAGATGTGAAACGAAAACGAATCTCTGTTTGGGGCAACAACAAACCACTACTCTTAGCGCGTGGCGCGGTGGGCACCTTCGCGCTGATGTGTGTTTACTATTCGGTGACCACGTTACCTTTGGCAGAAGCAACCATCTTCCAATACATTCATCCGGTATTTACGGCGCTGCTCGCTGTCATTTTTTTGAAAGAGCGAATTCAGCCCACAACCTTCATTTGTATTGCGCTATGTTTGCTCGGCGTCTACGTCATGGTTCGGCCAGAAACCGGCGTAGAATCTGCACAAACACTTCCGATGTTCAGTGTA
>NZ_JAWOTD010000256.1:0-1064 GCF_033338715.1 Vibrio sp. Vb1337
ATCTGTGCACACCCTTGTGAGGCTTCTTGTCGTCGTAACACTGAATTCGGCCAGCCGATCAGCGTAGCGGGCATCAAACGCTTCGTCGCCGAAAAACTGGATAACCAAGATCACTGGGATCTTAACATTGCGCCCCTAACCAACAAGCACATCGCAATCGTTGGTGCTGGCCCTGCTGGCGCGCAAGCCGCTATTGAGCTTCGTCGTCAAGGCCACGAAGTAACGATTTACGAAAAGCTAGACGTATACGGCGGCATGATGCGTGTGGGTATCCCTGAATACCGTCTACCGCGTGATGTTATCGATTTCGAATACAGCTACTTAGCGATGCTGGGGATCAAAACTCAGTTCGGCGTTGAGATCGGCAAAGACATTAGCTTCGACACTCTACGTAGCGAACATGATGCTGTGATTCTGGCTCACGGTGCACACGTCGGTTCGATCATCCCTCTGCCGGGTCATGACAACGATGGCGTGTTCTCTGCGGTTGAATACCTAAAAGAGATTTCTGAAACTCGCCAATTTCCACGTGCAGGTAAACGAGTGATGGTTATCGGCGGTGGTGACGTTGCAATGGACTGTGCACGCTCTTCATGGCGTATCGGTGCAAGCGACGTTTACCAATGTTCACTTGAGAGCCTTGAAAACCTACCTGCAAGCCAAATCGAAATCGACGAGTCGCTAGAAGAAGGTGTTGAGTTCAACGCAGGTTGGGGCCCAGTCGCTATTGAACATGAGAACGGCAAAGTAACCGGCATCACTATCAAGAAAGTCCTGTCTATCTTTGATGAGCAAGGCAACTTTGCACCTCAGTACAGCGAAGAAAGTAAAACCATCTCTGTGGATACCGTTGTTTTCGCTACGGGTCAAATCGTGGCAGATATTACTGACGGTGCACTAGAGCAAACTCGCGGCGGCCGTTACGTAGTCGATAAACAAACGTTAGCTTCTAGCCTAGAAGACGTCTTCGTAGCTGGTGACGCGTGTGGCGGTAACATCGTGATTGAAGCGATGGCATTAGGTCGCAAAGCAGCAATGAGTGTTGAGCGCTTTCTAACGACTCG
>NZ_JAWOTD010000257.1:0-1062 GCF_033338715.1 Vibrio sp. Vb1337
TTAGCGTCGGTGCCATTGCTATTGCGGTCAGCCTAGCGCTGCGCGTTAACGGCATGTCGATGTGGATCATGTGGGAAGTAGGAGCCCTGTTTGAAAACATGGGTACTGTCGTGGATGGCATGAAAACACTGTCCAAACCTATCGATATCCAAGACAAACCGAATGCGAAAGACTTGGTCGTATCTCAAGGTGGCATCCAGTTCGATAACGTCAGCTTTCATTACGGTGAAAACAAAGGCGTCATCAACCATCTGAATCTCGACATCAAACCTGGAGAAAAAGTCGGCTTGGTTGGGCGCTCTGGCGCAGGCAAATCCACGTTGGTGAACTTGCTGTTACGCTTCCATGATGTGGAAGAAGGCAGCATTAAGATTGACGGTCAAAACATTGCTGACGTCACGCAAGATTCGTTGCGCTCGAAAATTGGTATGGTGACACAGGATACGTCTCTTTTGCACCGTTCAATAAGAGATAACATCTTGTACGGCAACCCAACCGCCTCAGAAGAGGAACTGCTTAAAGCGACGAAACAAGCGCACGCTCACGAGTTCATCGAAACACTGACAGACCCATTTGGCAATGTCGGCTACGATGCGCAAGTTGGCGAACGAGGCGTGAAGTTGTCTGGTGGTCAGCGTCAACGTATCGCTATTTCTCGTGTGTTATTGAAAGACGCGCCGCTGTTGGTACTGGATGAAGCAACTTCAGCTCTGGACTCAGAAGTCGAAGCGGCTATCCAAGAAAGCTTGAACGAGCTGATGCAAGGCAAAACCGTGATTGCAATAGCACACCGATTGTCGACCATCGCCCAGATGGATCGCTTAATCGTTCTCGACAAAGGTAACGTCGTAGAGCAAGGCTCGCACCAAGAGCTGATCGCTCATAACGGCATCTACGCACAGCTTTGGGCACACCAAACTGGCGGTTTTCTTGGTGAAGAACTAGACAATCAACAAGCTTCTTAACACCGCTTCATCCCTTTAAAAACGGCGCTTAAAGCGCCGTTTTTTATTCTCGAATTACATGAGCACTGAACTGACGAACTCACTCATTCTCATTTAT
>NZ_JAWOTD010000258.1:0-1058 GCF_033338715.1 Vibrio sp. Vb1337
TTCGCTTACGATTGCATCGGAAAAAGTGAACGAGCTGAATGAGTCTAAAAACGCCATTCTTATTTCTTCTTATCCCTGGGTTTCAAATATCGATCCCGCAGAGACCTTCCGTCATACCGAATTACACGTAGTCAAAAGTGTTTATGATGGGCTGCTAACACAAAACTCCAATGGTGGCATTGAGCCCGCTTTAGCGCATGAATGGAAAATGGAAGAAAACGTCATGACGTTATGGTTAAGGCCAGGCATTTTTCGTCATGATGGTGAGCTTCTGAGCATAGACGATGTGGTTTGGAGTTTAGAAAGACTCAAGCAAATTAAAGGGCCGGTTTATGAGCTTTGGCAATGCATTGAAACCGTTACTGCCGAAACTCCAAACTGCTTGAAGATAGTGCTCAAACGCGCAAACCAATTCTTTCCATACATGTTAGCCACGCCACATGCCTCAATATTGTGTCGAGACACGGCCTCTTTTGGCTCGGGTTATTCATATCATATCGGTACTGGGCCATTTCGAATCAGCAGTTGGAACAAAGAGAGCATCACGCTGCAAGCGCACAAAGAGTATTTTTCTGCACGCGCGCTTTTGGATCAAATTACGCTTTCTCACGGCGATGTTCAAAACTTGAATATGCTGAGTTTCAATCAAGTCTCAGACCATGTTGAGATTGAAAAAATCAGCGCACTTTCCTATCTCACCTATCGTGAGAGGCGAGATTCGCAACTGACGAAACAAGAGTGGCGCCAGCTTGCCAACTATATTAATCAGCAAAAGCGGCACCATGAGCCACAAAGTGCCGTCGACAGTATTCAGTTATCGCCTCTTGAGCCAGGTTGTAGCGCTGAGACAGCGCCAACGCTACAAGGCAAAGTCGTGCTTGCTGAACCGATATGGACTATCCCGAACCTGATGCGACATTCTGAATGGTTGCATGAGGTAATTCGTAGCACGGGGCTAGAGTTAGAGGTCATCAAAGTGGAAGACATTAGTTTTCCCGAGTCAGTTTCACACTTGGCGGATTTATTGTTCATTGAAGAGGTCATGGAAGCGCCATTTG
>NZ_JAWOTD010000259.1:0-1056 GCF_033338715.1 Vibrio sp. Vb1337
TTGCCATCATTGGCAGGGAAGGGGGCTAAATCTGGCAGGGCGACATACTTTTGCAGATTCTTGTAAATGTTCGCTGCCAGCTCAGGTGCAATAATATTGTCTGCTGTGTGAATCATCACATATGGCTGTTTACCTTCCGCAATCCATTGTGGCAATTTACTTAGCCAAGGCACAAAGAAGTCGTAATTTTGTTGTTCTTCCGGATGGCCAATAAAACGAATCATCGGGTGTGAAGCGGTTGCAATCGCATGAACGGGAACTTTGGGCTTCTTCATTTGAGCATCAATGATGGCTTCATTGTCAGGCTTTGCCGCAAACACAGGGCGGCTATCCATGATTATTCGGTCAATACCGTTTTCCACCAACCACTGATTAAGCGCTCGCTCTTCCTCGCCTTTAGAGAAAAAGGCCATATGACGTACTTCTACGCCCAGTGGAAAGTTAGGCGGGAAACTGGCGCAAAACTTTTTCAAACGTTCAAGATACTCAGGGCCAAAAGTTGCTGGGAGTTGGATCGTCCATTGACCGACGCGCTCATGCAGGGGCTCCATGATTTTCATAAAATCACGAAGTTGCTCGTTGCAACCTCTTAGCATTTGTTCATGAGTGATAGCCTTAGGGAGCTTAAACGTAAACTTAAAATCGTCGTGCGTTGCCGCTTTCCAATTTTGCACCGTGTTGTGTGTCGGCGTGGCGTAAAAGGTGGTATTTCCTTCCACAGTATGAAATACCTGAGCGTATTTTTCTAAACGCTCAGCAGGTTTAGTTCCACTACCGTAAAAGCTTTGTTGCCATTGGTTGTGAGACCACATGGTTAAACCAAGTCGAAGGGGTAAATTATCCATCATTCTTTATTGTTTGTATCTCCTGTACGCACTTTACGAGAGTTTTGCTGAAATAGGTAATTTCACGCTATAATCCCCACCAATTTTTTCGCTTTGGTGCGCTTTTGAACATTTGTTGTACTAAAAACCACCAGGGAATGATAAAACACACTTAATTGTATGTTGAGTAGTCGATTTTCATAGACTTTCAGCGTATAACGGAATCTTTACT
>NZ_JAWOTD010000260.1:0-1055 GCF_033338715.1 Vibrio sp. Vb1337
GGGTAAGACTGATCCCATTTTCATATAGGTAAGTGAATGCCAACTTTTCGTTATCAAGGCCGCACATTAGACGGCTCATCAACCAGTGGCAAAATCGATGCGGTGAATTCAGAAGCTGCAGCGGAAGCGTTGATGAATAAAGGGATCATCCCGCTCAATCTGCGCTTAGAGAAAGAAGGCGTAAAGAACCACGTTAGTTTGTCGAAATTGTTGGTTCCTGCCATTCCACTGGAAGTGATTATTCTGTTTTCTCGTCAGTTGTTCAGCTTAACTAAAGCTGGTGTGCCTTTGCTGCGCTCAATGCGCGGCTTACTGCAAAACTGTGAAAACAAACAGCTTAAAGAAGCGCTAGAAGATGTGGTTTCTGAGTTGAGTAATGGTCGTGGCTTGTCGTCTGCGATGCAGCCGCACAACAAAGTGTTTAGTCCGTTATTCGTTTCCATGATCAACGTGGGTGAGAATACCGGTCGACTCGATGAAGCATTGCTGCAGCTGGCAAACTACTATGAGCAAGAGCTAGAAACACGCAAACGCATTAAAGCCGCGATGCGCTACCCGACGTTCGTTATCGTATTTATTACCATCGCCATGTTCATTCTGAACATTCTGGTTATCCCCGAGTTTGCATCGATGTTTACTCGTTTTGGGGTTGAGTTGCCGCTTCCAACTCGGATCTTGATTGCGACGTCCAACTTCTTTGTTCACTACTGGGGATTGCTCATTGCCGCTATGGTCGGTGCATTCTTTGTTTTCAAAGCTTGGGTTGCGACAGCAGATGGGCGGGAGAAGTTTGATAAATATCGCCTCCGCTTACCAATCGTTGGCGATATCGTAAATCGCGCTCAATTGTCGCGTTTTGCTCGAACATTCTCGTTGATGTTGAAATCAGGTGTGCCGCTCAACCAATCTTTGGCGCTTGCTGGTGAAGCATTGGGTAACCGCTTTTTAGAAAATCGAATTTTAGAGATGAAAGCAGCCATCGAAAGTGCGCAAACGGCTTTTCAATCTTGGAAAGAGGTGGCGGTATCAGAGCGAGCGCGTTTGATGCTTCGCTA
>NZ_JAWOTD010000261.1:0-1053 GCF_033338715.1 Vibrio sp. Vb1337
GCGGATAATCGTGGCGTAAAATGGGTGAATGACTCTAAAGCAACTAATATCGCAAGCACTATGGCTGCGCTATCAGGTTTAGAGTCGACCGGTAAACTTTATCTGCTCGTTGGTGGTGTCGGTAAAGGCGCGGACTTCACGCCATTAAAACCGATCTTTGCAACGCTTAACCTACAACTGTGCTGTTTTGGTCTAGACGGTGATGATTTTATGCCACTACATGAGTCAGCAATCCGTTTCAACACCATGGAAGATGTGATTCAACAAGTATCTTCGCAGTTAAAATCTGGTGATATGGTGATGCTGTCTCCCGCATGTGCTAGCTTTGATCAATTCGACAATTTTATGGCAAGAGGCGATGCATTTGCTGTTCTTGCTCAGAAATATGCATAACTAAAGGTTACTCGTTTCGTGGGTTTAAGTAACGTTAAACACAACATTGGTAATTGGCTTAAGCATCCAGCGCCAGAAGCGTTGTTTGATCGCCAGTTGGTGTGGATTGCGTTGGGTTTGATGTTGACTGGTTTGATTATGGTGACCTCTGCGTCTTTCCCAATCAGCTCACGATTGACCGATCAGCCGTTCCACTTCATGTTCCGTCATGCCACCTTCTTAGTGTTGGCGATCGGGACCTCTGCGGTGATACTTCAAGTACCTTTAGAGCAATGGTTTAAGAAAAGTTATTACTTGCTTTGGGTCTCATTCGGCTTGCTGATTGTTGTACTTCTTGCAGGTAAGTCAGTAAATGGCGCTTCTCGTTGGATTCCGCTTGGTCTGTTCAACTTACAGCCTGCCGAAGTTGCGAAGTTATCGCTGTTCATCTTCATGTCCGGTTATTTAGTCCGTAAGCAAGATGAAGTGCGCCAGACCTTCTTTGGCGGCTTTATGAAGCCAATCATGGTGTTTGCTTTCTTCGCCGTCTTGTTACTTGGTCAGCCGGACTTGGGTACCGTCGTTGTAATGCTGGTTACTCTGTTTGGCATGTTATTTATCGCGGGCGCGAAGCTAACCCAGTTTCTGGCCCTGATGATTGCAGGCATTGGCGCTGTCGTC
>NZ_JAWOTD010000262.1:0-1053 GCF_033338715.1 Vibrio sp. Vb1337
ATAAAGACAAGGTTGCCGTTGAATCGGTAATCAATGCATTATTTGACGGCAGTACCTACTCAGTGGTGCGTCTCACCGCGTTAGATTCTGATTACCAGATCGTACGCTCTTACCCAGTAAAACCAAGCACCGTTCCGCAATGGTTTATCGACATGAATCTGTTCAAAGCGATTCACGATAAACGCGTGGTCACCAGTGGTTGGATGCAACTGGCCGAAGTCGAAATCATCAGCCACCCAGGCGCGGCGTATGAACAGCTATGGCAAGGTTTTATCCGTTTGCTATCTGCGTTTAGCGTCATCTTCCTAGCGGGATTGATTGCGATTTCTTACATTCTGCGTCGTTCTCTAAAGCCACTGGCTGCTATCGTGAAGAAAATGCACGACATCGCAAACAACCAGTTTGGTGAGCCACTCACTCGCCCTAAAACCAAAGACCTGATCGCGGTCGTGGATGGCATCAATATGATGTCGGCACAGATTGAGTTGTCATTTAAAGAACAGGCCAAAGAAGCACAACGTCTACGTGCTCAAGCATACCTAGATCCTATCTCCAAACTAGGTAACCGCTCGTTCTACATCAACCAAGTTGACCAATGGTTGGCAGAACAAACGCAAGGGGGTATCGCGCTACTCCATGCAGAATATATTGGCGACATTTACGAGACAAAAGACTACCAACGCGCTGATGCCCACGTGAAAGAGTTGTCTCAACGTCTGAAAAACACCATTGATGTTCCGGGAGCCACCATTGCTCGCCTTTCTAGTGATGAATTCGGTCTGCTTTTCCCGCACATGGATGAGAGCGAACTGCGCATTCTCGCGGACAGCATCGTCAACTGTGTCAATGGCCTAAACACTGATCCAACTGGCTTAGCAAAACCAAAAGCCTCGCTTGGTGTGGCACACAGCAAAGATCAGAAAACGCGTTCTGAAGTCCTTTCTATGGTGGATAACGCACTATCGAAAGCCAAAGCACAGCCAGACAAACCATACGGCTTCATTGGTAGCGATACGCCATCTAACTTGATGGGTAAACAGCAATGGAAAGCGT
>NZ_JAWOTD010000263.1:0-1053 GCF_033338715.1 Vibrio sp. Vb1337
TTGGGTGATTCTAGTTATGAGTTCTTCTGCCAAACTGGTAAAGACTTTGACACGTATTTAGCAAAACTGGGCGCGACGTCTTTTATTGACCGTATTGACTGCGATGTTGATTACGAAGCGGCAGCGGAAGAATGGCGCAAGAATGCGCTAGGTAAAGTTAAAGAGACACTATCTTCTGGCAATGAAGCGGAAATTGTTCAACTTCCTGTAGGACAAGCGGCAGCTTCACATTCTCAGTACAACAAACAAAATCCATACACAGCGACGTTCCTCACCAGCCAAAAGATCACGGGTCGAGACTCGGGTAAAGATGTTCGCCATATTGAAATCGATCTAGATGGTTCGGGTCTGACATACCAACCAGGTGATGCTTTGGGTGTGTGGTACGAAAACAGCTCTGAGCTTGCCAATCAAATTCTAGGCAAAGTTGGTTTGTCTGGTGTTGAAACAGTTGACGTTGATGGCGAAAGCTTATCTATTCACAGTGCTTTAGTGAGTAAGTTCGAGATCACGACATCTAACCCACAGCTAGTGGCTAAGTTTGCCGAGTTATCTGGCAGCAAGAAACTACAAAAGCTGGTGGAAGATAAAGACAAGCTTCGTGAGTACTCAGCCAACACTCAAATTGTTGATGTATTCGCAGAGAAGAAAACCAAACTGACCGCGGGTGAGTTGGTTGGTTTGTTGCGCCGTTTGACGCCTCGTCTTTACTCTATTGCTTCTAGCCAAGCTGAAGTGGATGAAGAAGTGCACCTTACCGTCGGGTTGGTTGAATATGACCACAATGATGAAAAACGTTACGGTGGCGCATCGAGCTTCTTAGCTCAACGTCTAGAAGAAGGCGGTGACGTAAAAGTATTTGTTGAGCACAACAATAACTTCAAACTGCCAGAAGATGATAATACACCGATCATCATGGTTGGGCCGGGCACTGGTATTGCGCCATTCCGCAGCTTTATTCAAGAGCGTGAAAACCGCGATGCTGAAGGCAAAAACTGGTTGTTCTTTGGTGATCGCACGTTCACACAAGATTTCTTGTACCAAGTGGAATGG
>NZ_JAWOTD010000264.1:0-1053 GCF_033338715.1 Vibrio sp. Vb1337
GCTAAACGCCCAGAAGTTGATCTCTAGCGGTGACATATTACTTTTGCTGACTTTATACAGCGTCAATTGTGAGCCGGAGTTAAACAGACCGCCAGCCAAACCAAGCAGTAAGTCGTATCGCAAAGTAAATTCGCCTTCCGTTCCAGCCAACAACACCACACCACTAAACGCCATCACAATACCAAAAACGGTGGACGCACGAATTTGTCCATGCCAGACAAGCTTCTCAATCACAGGCATAAACAACGGGCCTGTAGCAAAAAGGACCACACTTTCGACCAGTGTTAACGTTTGAAGAGACGCAATAAAACACAATTGAGACAGACCAATACAAAGTGCGCGTAGCAAAGTGGGCTTCAGCTCGGTCGATTTCGGCAGTTTGATGCCTTTCGGGATCAGAACTAAGAGCAAGATAAGCGCAGGTAGGAAAAATCGCAGAAAGCTGAACATGGTTACCGAAAGCGCCTCGGACAGCTGCTTTGCTAGCAGCCCTGTAACAGATAAGCTTAATGTAGACATCAACATAAATACGATGGGTTTGTGAACGTAATTCATTAGATACTCCTTAATTCTCGGAGCATTTTATGAAAAGTGACTTTATAGAAATAGCGAGTAATATTAACCACTATTGTAAGTAAAACTTACACATTTAAAACAGGTTCGTTCCATGCGCAAATTAGTACCATTAAAATCCATCTACGCGTTTGTGGCGGTGGCGGAATCAGGCAGTATGACGGAAGCCGCCCAGCTTCTGAGCGTTAGCCACTCGGCGATCAGCCAAGCGATTAAATCTCTCGAAAGCCAAGTAAACAAACCGCTTTTTGACCGAATTGGACGCCATGTGTACCTCAATACCGAAGGCAAAAAATACTACCGCAAAGTCGCGCCAGCGTTAGAACAAATCGTCGATGCAACCGAAGCACTGATGCACGATCAAAACTCTCAGCGCATTACGCTAAACATGGTGAATTCCTTGGCACTGCATTGGTGGATCCCACGTATGCCACGTCTTCAAGCCTACGCGCCCCAACTTGATGTACGCCTATCTAACCT
>NZ_JAWOTD010000265.1:0-1052 GCF_033338715.1 Vibrio sp. Vb1337
TGACTGTTCACCATCAAACCTTCTGAGTTGATGTGGAACTGACCATTACGCGTGTACATAATCTGACCGTCAGAGTTTTCAATCTGGAAGAAGCCTTGCCCCATTACCGCTAGATCTAGGTCTTGAGTCGTGTTTTGTGTGTTACCTTGCGTGAACACTTTTTGCGTGCCGACAACGCGCACACCACTACCCAGTTGAACACCGCTAGGTAGCTCGTTTACCTGATCCACCTGTGCACCAGGCTGACGCTGAATGCTGTAGAACAAGTCTTCAAATACAACGCGGTCGCGCTTAAAGCCGACGGTGTTTACGTTTGCTAAGTTGTTGGAAATGGCAGTCATCTTCGTGTCCTGCGCTGCCATACCTGTCTTACTTACCCATAATGCCGAATGCATTGGTTATCTCCTTTTGGGGCGAGACTTATCTCGCCGCCATTAATTTGTTACCGGCTTGCGCCAACGTTTCTGCAGTTTTCATCATGCGTACTTGCATCTCGAAGTTACGCGTTAGCGACATCACGCCGATCAGCTCATCGATCGCCGATACGTTACTGCCTTCGATGTGTTCTGGTGCCAATTGCACGGTTTCATCCGCTGCGAATGGCACACCATCAACACTGTGAAGCAAGCTGTCGCTCTCTTTTTGCAGCTGATTGATTTCTGGCTTCACCAGTTTCAATGTGCCGACTGCGATTTCTGCACCGCCGCCCGGTGGAATAACCGAGACAAGACCACGCTCACTGATTTCGATTTTTTGATAATCAGGCACCACCAACGGACCGTTTTCACCCACCACCGGGAATCCGTTGATAGACATTGCGCCAAAGGTATCGATTTGAATGTTACCGGCACGCGTGTAAGCCTCGTTACCCGCTGGCGTTTCTACCGCAAGGTAACCTTCACCCATGACGGCAACGTCCAGCGCACGACCTGTTTTCACAACGTCGCCAGAATCAAAACGCGTCGATGCAGAGTTTGTGACCACCATGGTTCGGCCATCAAAGCCCGGGCCTTGTAACTCCACGCTACGAACACGTTCCATATCCGCACGGA
>NZ_JAWOTD010000266.1:0-1051 GCF_033338715.1 Vibrio sp. Vb1337
TAACTGACTGAGATTTTCGCGTCTCAACAGAGCATGTAAGTTACTAAGTTGTGAAAATATCTGTGGATCGGAGATGATCAACTCATTAAAGCGGATAATTTGACCATTTTGCTTAAGATCTGCCAGATCGCTAAGTAAGTGTGGTTCGATCGAAAAAACATTCACTTGATAGCCACTGGCAAGCTTAGACTGGCCGTCGTGCAGTTCATCGGGCGGCATAATAACGATTTGCCCATGACCGACTTGGTGATGAGAGCCTTGATAATGAAACTTCTGCTCACCATGCGTGATCAAGCCGAGGTGAAAATCCAAATGATAGTGCCTTTGAAAGGCAAACTTTTGGTATTTCGCCTCGATCAGACTCAGTTGGTCATGGTCGGTCGCGTAGTATTGAATCTGTTCCATTACATACAAAAAAAGCTTGGTCACATAATGACCAAGCTTATCCATCAATTGTTAGCTTGTCTTGTAAAAAACGATCACTGTGACTGAATGGCTCGGCGTGAACGGCGATTGTTGCGCAGCCCATCGAAGCTAAATACCACAAGGGCTCCCCAAATAAAGGCGAACGTAATCGCTTTATCCATCGTGAAGGTCTCGCCGTAAATTAACACTGCAAGCAAGAACATCAGGCTAGGGCCGATGTACTGGAAAAAGCCGAGCGTTGATAATTTGAGGCGAGTCGCGGCACCAGTGAAGCACAGCAATGGCAAGGTCGTCACCACACCGGCTGCAATCAACAACGTATTGAGCTGCCATGGATTTTCAATCATGTTTGCCGTTGGTGAACTGGCAATAAACAGAAGATAAACGGCGGCAGCGGGTAATAAGATTAGCGTTTCGACAAACAAACCCGTTTGAGCATCCACCGCGACTTTCTTACGTAGCAAACCGTAAAAACCAAAGCTCATCGCTAACGCCATCGCTACAATTGGCACCGAACCAAAGACGATCAACTGCACCAAAACGCCGCATCCTGCCAATACCACAGCAAACCATTGCAGCTTACGTAGTCGTTCGCCCAAGAACACCATACCGAGCAACACGTTGA
>NZ_JAWOTD010000267.1:0-1048 GCF_033338715.1 Vibrio sp. Vb1337
CATATTTCGCCAATAATTGATCAACTAATCCAAGACGGTAAGCTCCTACCATGCATTGGTTCTTACGATCCCACACAAACAGGTGCAGGTAATCATGATCGAAATGATCGATGTCTATCGCTTGTCCGGTCCCTTCGCCAACTTGACGGAAATTATGTTCTCGCAAGCGGCCAATTTCATGCAGGAGAGATGGGATCTGCTGTGCGCTGGCGCAGTACACGTCGAACTCGCCATTTTGAAGCAATTGGGTTTCTGTCGGTAAGCTGTGCAGCTCTTCAAGCAATTGGCCTATGGGTAACCCTGCCGCAATAGGTAAGAGATCATTGTCTGAGACCGTTTGCTGAGTGGCACTTACATCGCGGTTAAGCAGATAGGTGTTAAGCCTCAGATAATTGACGATCTGATCATCGTTGAGGTTATTGAGTTCTTTAAACTTGATTGCTTGCCCAAAGGACAACTCAATGGTTTTTGCGCTCTTGTTGAGTAGCTCTCTTCCTAACATCAAGGTGCGTAAAAGAGGGTGGATTTTACCTGCCATGTAGAAGCGTTTTGAGTTCTGCCCACGAATGAAGACGGGAACAGTGACTGCTTTGTTCTTACGAATTAATGCACTGACACTGCGGCTCCATTCTTTGTCTTCTAAACGCTGTTGTTTGGCATCCACCAACTGCGACACTTCACCCGCAGGGAAAACTAATAACAAGCCGCCATTCGCAAGGTGTTTGTTGGCTGCTCTAAGTGCCTTCATGTTCGACTTGACCGCATCTTTGCCCTCGAATACGTCGACACCAATAAAAAGTTGGTCGAGCTCTGGCACGGTTTTTAGGTACTGATTCGCTAAAATTTGGATATCGTCTCGTACCATCAACAGTAGTTCGGCGAGAATCACGCCTTCAACACAGCCGAGAGGGTGATTCGCCACAATGACGGTTGCGCCTTGCTTTGGCACTGCGTCGAGCGAACCATGGGCAATGCGATAGTCGATACCCAAAATATCCAGTGTGAATCGCAAGAAAGTTTTGGTATCCGTATTCACGGGGCGTTGGGC
>NZ_JAWOTD010000268.1:0-1048 GCF_033338715.1 Vibrio sp. Vb1337
GTTGTTCCCGATGCCCTTGACGATGAAAAATGGGCGAATCATCCGGCCATCAAACTTGGTATGCTCTCCTATTGTGGTTTGCCGTTGTTTTGGCCAAATGGCGAAACGTTTGGAACCATTTGTATGTTGGACTCCAAAGCCAATGAGTACAGCGAAACTTACCGGCAATTGCTCAATACGTTCAAGGACTCAATAGAAGCTCAACTTGCTGTTGTCTACCAACAATACAAACTGTTGAGACTTAACAGCGAACTTAAAAATCGCGTAGAAAACCGAACCACTGACCTCGCCCAACTCAGCTTTTCACTCACTCAAGAAATTGACCGCCGCAAAGCCGCTGAAAGACAAGTTAACTACCAGAAAACCCATGACCAAGGTACCGGATTTCTTAATCGCGCCGCTCTGGAAGCTGTTGTTGAAGATACGCTTCAATCCCTAGAACACGGGCATCAGTCTTTAATTGTTATAAATGTGGGCTTTAGTAATGCGCGTAGCATACAAACTCGATACGGCTTTGAAGCGTTTGATGAGATCCTCAAAGAATGTCGTAAGCGCCTTGGGATGAACGATTCAAACTACTTCATTACTGGTCGCCCAAGTTCAAACGACTTAGTGCTTTTGTTATGGGGAGAAGATGCTGATTCGAAACTGCATAATCTGCTTGATAAAATCACTAACATCAGCGTGGGGAACTTCTACATCAACGACACAGAAGTGCATTTGCACTCCTACGTTGGCGTAGTTCAGGCTCATCGCTCGAGCAGTGCTAAACAGCTTCTACAAAATGCTTGTTACGCGATGTTGCTATGTAAAGAGTCGGGTGAAGCTTACAGTTACTTCTGTGAGAGCCACACGCATGAGTTGAACAACCATAATCAGCTCGAAAGTTATCTGCTCCAAGCTGTACGTAATGACGATTTGATGTTGTATTTCCAACCGAAGGTGAACCCTCATACGCACAAATGGATAGGTGCAGAAGCGCTATTACGCTGGCGTCACCCCGTTTTAGGGGATGTATCTAACGAAGCGCTGATCCACATGGCTGAGC
>NZ_JAWOTD010000269.1:0-1044 GCF_033338715.1 Vibrio sp. Vb1337
GAAAGCTCGTCTTAACTGACCATGGGAAAAGTATTAGTCCCCTGGCTCTTGAAACATTAAGTAAGCTACAAGAACTAAACTATAGAGCCAGATCACTGAGTGATTGTATTAGCGGTAAATTCAAGATAACAATGCCAAACTCTATAGCTTCATCAATTTTCGGCAGTATTTTGAGAAAATTACAAGAGAGATACCCTGCGGTAATTTTTGAAATTTCGTCTAGTAATAAGGTCGAGAATTTATTAGAAAGCGATGTTGATATTGCAATAAGACTAAATGATGTTGTTGATGATAATTTAATTGCGCATAAAGTTGGGAATTATAATGATGTTCTAATTTCTAACAACAGCAATGAAAAAAGTAGCACTCTTCTTATATATAAAAATCATTCGAATAAGGAAGAAATAAGAAAAAATTATTGTGATGTGATAGAGGTCGATAATACATCAATTTTATTGAACTTTGTTGAGCAAGGTGTGGGATTGGGCGTAATACCCAACTACCTGTTAAAAGGCAGTAGTCATCAAGAAATTTTAAAAGTTACCCATACATACAGCACAGAAAAGTCAATGTATGTCGCCTACCCCTATCAAAATCCATTACCGAGAAAGCTGGCCGAAATTTCATCTTTCATAAGGTTAGAGCTCACAGCGATCTTAGGGGAAAAGTAACTATAATTACGGAGTCACATCCAGTTGGACTTACTCATTTGATGTCTACCGAAAAATGACAAATAACACTCAAAAACAAAGTTAATTTGTAACAAATTGTTTTATCAAGATTGTCAATTCAATTATCTCAATAGAGGAATGATGCTTTGCGTCACAGAGTTCGTGGTAAAACACATCCTCGGAAATGCTTCTAATGAATGCATATCACGTTAAATAGTGCATCAATTGACTTTGACTAAAACACAAATCTAGTACAGCCCAATAATCAATTGATTTCATAATCTGCGAGCGGTATGGTGTTTGTGACCCCCATAAAAAACAAGGATATTGGCTATGGATAAATTACTGGCGTCCGCTTTAGAAATTAAACAGC
>NZ_JAWOTD010000270.1:0-1040 GCF_033338715.1 Vibrio sp. Vb1337
CACGCTCAAACTGGCGCGAGCCTTGTGGATCATTCCTGTTGCTTTGATTAGCGCCGTGATTTTCTCACGTGGGAACAAAGAGAACGGTTCGAAAAAGTTAGTGATTCCTTACTTCATTTTCTGGTATTGCGCGGCCATCGCCTTTAGTGATTTCTTTCCACAATTTGAGGTGGTGTATCACGGTATTTTTACCATTGCGAAGCAAGCTCTGGTGGTGTGCTTATTCTTGATAGGATGTAGTATTTCGATTTCGAAACTGAAATCTTCGGGTCCTAAACCGCTGTTGTTTGGTGTGACTTTATGGGTATTAATTTCCACCACATCACTAAGCTGGCTAGTACTTAGATAATCGTTGTCGACTTAGCGCGTTGGTCGGAGGTTGACTCTGGTTTGTCACTCTTGAGCGCAAACACCAACGCGATAGCGATTAAAAACGCCGTCAATTCCGCTAACGAGCGAGTGAGCCCTTCACTGCTGATTGCGATGCCAATTTGTAATACCACTGCTATCAATAAAACCGATTTCACCATTCTGAAGCTTATGCCTTTCTGCTCTACGTTGAGACATAATTATGATTCAGAGTTATAAGGTTACGAAATTCCCTTTCCGACTAACACATAGCAAAATTGACTAATCTTCGCCTCATTTCCGCCGGGAAAATGAGCGCCAGCTATTTAACGTTGATTATCTAACTCATAAAGCAGCCACTCTTTTACCGCTTTACGCGAAACTTTAATTCCACCTTCTAACAAGGCTTGTGGCATCAAATAGTAAGCGATTGGCCATTTAAACTTCTCAAGCTTTTTCCGCAAGTATTGCTCGTATTCCTGTTGGCTCAGTAACGCTTCTGATTGAATAACGGCTATAGGACGATGACCGAACTCAGCATCTTCGACTGGCACGACAATGCTCTGAATGACGCTTGGAATTTGGTTCAATACTGCTTCTATTTCCTCACAGTGAACGTTTTCTCCACCTGAGATAAATTGATTATCGGCCCGACCGATGATCTTTAACTCATCTCCTTGCCAAGTACCGAG
>NZ_JAWOTD010000271.1:0-1040 GCF_033338715.1 Vibrio sp. Vb1337
TCGCCTTGGTGCTGATACACGCCACCCAACAAGATAATGTTGGCCGATGTATTGCGGATAAGATGCGCAATATAGGCCGATGGCGTAATGATAGTCACGTCGCCACGCTCGGCTAACGTACGAGCCAATAGCGCATTTGCACTGCCCCCTTCAATCAGCACCGTCCCATTCGGTGCGACCAAATCCGCGGCTTTGTTAGCAAGTGTTTGTTTAATATCAAAACGCACTTCTAAGCGGGTATCTATATCATCACTTTGCAGTGCGGTAGCAGCGCCGTGAACTCGCTTTAAGTAGCCCTGTTGCTCAAGAAAATTCAAATCCTGCCTGATGGTCACGCCCGACACGCCGATGATGTCAGAAAGCTCCGTGACTTGAACGCGTTTACGGTCATTCACTAATTGCAGAATTTCATTTTGTCTTGGGTTCACAGGCTCGCTCCTTATTGATGAGCTTGCAGTATACGCCCGAATACTTTCATAGGAAAGCAGCCTGTGAACAGGGGCAATAAGCTAAGTCACGTTAAACGGTAAGCTCAATACGGTTGCCATCTGGATCTAATACGCAGCTTTCGTAATAACCATCGCCAGTGTATCTCGGCCCGTCAATCCTTTGATAACCATCTTCCACCAAGGTTTTGGTTATTTGGTCAACGGCCTGCTCTGATCCTAATGCGAAGGCAAAGTGTGCCAACCCTGTTACTTGCATCGCGTGAGAGTTTTCACAGGCGCTCACTCCTTCCATCGACATCAACTCCAATCGAGCACCACTTTCAAACGAAAGAAAATAAGACGAAAAGTGCTTCTTCGGATTGTGGTATTTATCGTTGGATACGGCGTTAAAATATTTCTCATAAAAGCCTTTCAGCTCTTCCAAACGCTCTGTCCAAATCGCGACATGTTCTATTTTCATATTGGCTCTCTTCGTAAGTATTTGTGATTCAATAATTGCTGGCATTGGCATCAAATCTAACGAGGACGACTTGAATGAAAAAGAGAGCAAATCACTGCAACCTTGTTCCTGTTTTATGGTAGGAGTTGTGA
>NZ_JAWOTD010000272.1:0-1039 GCF_033338715.1 Vibrio sp. Vb1337
GCAGGTTCGCCTTTCATATTGTTGGCTTGACGATAGGCGTACATCACTTCCACACCGAATTGAGGCGTGTAAGCTTGCTCTGCAATGTCCACTTGAGTTTCATTGGCAGAAATACTTACGTCTGCCATTTTCACCATCGGGTGCTCACTCAACTGTTGGTAGTGCTTGGTCGTTTCGCTATTTGCAGACAACTTTTGGTTCAATGACGCCCAAGTCAGTGTGTTGCTGGCTTGGAGTGTTGAGCGTCCGTTTTGGGTATAGGTATTGAGCCAGTCAGAGCCCAACCATTCTGAGAGTTGCGAGACCAAACGGCGCTGCATTTGTGCGTTGGCTTGCAGCTTTTCATCCAACTTACTCACTTGAAGCTGTGCATTCAGTAAATCTTGCGCTTCGCTTTTGCCGATTGAGTAATTGGTTTGAATGAAGTTTTCCATTTCCGTCATGAGCCGACGGTTTTCTAGCAAAATTTGCTCTGCCTTCTGCTGATAGCCTAGCTCCAACCAAAGCTGAGTCATGCTGTTTGCCACTTCAAGCTCCCGTGCGTGAACTTGCAACGACAAACCATCGGCTTGTTGATTGGCTTTCTTTTGTTGAAGGTTGAGCGTCGAGCCACGTTCGAACTGTTGCATCAAACCGACGGAGATATTGGTCATCGGATCTTCGTCAAATTTGAAGCTATCGACAGGCAAACCACCAAAACCGACTTTCAGTTTCGGGTCCATCAAGGTTGCGCTGGCTACGCCTGTTTCACGCATCGCTTCCGATTGAGCATAGAATTGCTTGCGGTTGCCATCGTTGCTCAACGCGATGCTAATGAGGTTTGCTAGCTCATTGGTTGATTGGGCTTGGATTGATTGAGCTTGCGCTTCTTGTTGTGCTTTCGTATTGGCTGGCGATTGCGCCACCACATTGAAAGCCGGTAGGGCAACCAGAGCCAGTGAGCATACTGGTGCCACTAAGCGATTTGGGTTGAATTCCATAATTTACATCCAAATTGATACCAAGCTCTTTTGCGTTTCGGGAACGATTGAACCGCGCG
>NZ_JAWOTD010000273.1:0-1038 GCF_033338715.1 Vibrio sp. Vb1337
TGCTCCAGCGCTGGAACTAGAATTTGCGGAACGTACTGACCGCCGTATTCGCCAAAGTAGGCATTCAGTTTTGCCATTTTGATAATCCTTCTCGTATTTTTATAACTGCGAATAACTTTAGTAGTTGCGAATAGCGCGAAATGCGGCTTGCAACTTCTGTGAATCTTTTTTCCCCGGTGCGCTTTCTACTCCAGAGTTTAAATCTAATCCCAAGCAGCCTAATTTTGCTGCTTGCTGTGCATTTTCAGGCGACAGTCCACCTGCCAGCATGATTTGACTTGGGTCGCCGATCAAAGACCATTCGAACACGTGGCCTGTGCCGCCAGTTTGAGTACCAACTTGAGCATCCAGTAGGTGACGGTCGATGTTGTCTGCTAGCAAGGATGGCTTTGTATCCGCCACGCCGTAGGCTTTCCAAATCTCGACGCCAACGGGTAGTTCTGTTTTGAGCTGGTTTACGTACTCTTGATCTTCTTGTCCATGTAACTGTACGGCTTTTAAACCCAACGACGTTACGATTGAGGCGACATAATCAACGTCGTGATTTTGGAACACGCCAACATAATTAAGTGGCGCGCCGCTCATGGTTAGGCGAGCACTTTCAAAATCGACCGCTCGTTTTGATTTCTCAACGAAAATCAGACCACCAAATACTGCGCCTGCTTGATACGCTTTTGCCGCATCATCTGGGTGAGTCAGACCGCAAACCTTATTTTCACCTAGCGTTACTTTACGAACCGCAAGTTCTAAGTTGTCTTCCGCCATCAGCGAGCTGCCAATCAAAAAGCCGTCTGCATATTCTGCTAAGTCACGAACTTGTTGATGAGTGTAAATGCCAGACTCTGAAATAACCGTTGCGTTTGGTGCAAGCTTACGAATGGTTGGCGCAAGCTCTTTAGTTCGGTTTAAATCCGTTGTTAAGTCGCGCAAGTTGCGGTTGTTTATACCGATAACTTTAGCGCCAAGCTGAACTGCGCGGTGAAGCTCTTCTTCGTTGCTGACTTCCGTTAAAATGCCCATGTTTAGGCTGTGCGCAGC
>NZ_JAWOTD010000274.1:0-1036 GCF_033338715.1 Vibrio sp. Vb1337
TCTACAGCACTATAGCGAGCCGAAAAAAGAAAGCAAAAGCACTCAAGCGAACAAAATGGCAAGAAAAACAGAAAAGGGAAACAAAATGGTGCCGCTACTCAAGCCTCTGGCAGTTAGTAGCAGAAAAGCCAAAGTCTTGGCATAAAGTGGTGATTTTCATACCACCAAGAAACAAAAAAGCAGCGATGGCTCGCTGCTTTTTTCTATCCAAAAACGCTTGTCGCTACACGTCTAGGTTTGCAACCTTCAGTGCGTTCTCTTCGATGAAGTGACGACGAGGTTCAACTTGGTCACCCATTAGCGTTGTGAACAATTGGTCTGCGCCTACCGCATCTTCAATCGTTACTTGCATCATGCGACGCGTCTCTGGGTCCATTGTGGTTTCCCAAAGCTGATCTGGGTTCATCTCACCTAGACCTTTGTAGCGCTGACGGCTTAGACCACGCATCGATTCTTTAACCAACCACTCAAGTGCTTCAGCAAAGCTTGATACTGGCAGAGTACGTTCACCACGTTTGATGTACGCGCCCTCTTCTAGAAGACCGTCTAGGACTTCAGAAAGGTCCGCCAGCTTGCCGTATTCTTTTGAGTTTAGGAAATCAACACTTAGCGCGTGCTCGTGAGTCACACCGTGTGTACGAACGATGATCTTCGGCAGGCTCAAACCAAGCTCTGCGTGCAGCTCCACTTCGTAGCTGTATTGGCTTGCACCCACTTCTTTCGCGTTTAGTTGCTCAACAAGTTGTTTTGTCCAAGCTTCTACTGCTGCTGCATCATGACACTGCTCAGCCGTTAGACGAGATGTGTAGATAAGCTCATGCACTAAGGCGCGAGGGTAACGACGGCTCATACGGTCAGCAAGCTTGATACCTGCATTGTATTGTTGAACCAGTTTTTCTAGCGCTTCGCCAGCTAGAGCTGGAGCTTCTGCGTTTACGTGCAGTGATGCGTTGTCCAATGCCAATGATACTTGGTATTGGTTCATCGCTTCTTCATCTTTGATGTACTGCTCTTGTTTGCCTTTTTTCACTTTGTA
>NZ_JAWOTD010000275.1:0-1036 GCF_033338715.1 Vibrio sp. Vb1337
GGGGATGAATGGCAGAATAGTCTGCTTCCTGAATAGGAGTATGGGGGGCGGCATTCGTCATATTTGACATAATTACTTCGCTTTTTAGGGCTCGGAAGCCGTGCATTTCCCCTCACATCAAGTCGATGAAAAGTGTGAGGATGTTCAAAAAGCCGCTGATGGTAACATGTCTAGTCACCAAGCCAACGTGCTGATTGAACATGGCGACATGGATGAGTTGGCTGATTGGGCGAACGCGCAGCAGTTCTATTTGTTTGTACTGAACGAGCAGCTTCAACCAGTGACGCATCGTCTCATGCATCCACATTTTGAATTTAAGCTCCAATTCAAACGCAGCATTGATGATCAATTGGAAGACAAAGTGAATCGACCAATCATCAGCATTCCATTGGTTCAGCAGCACAACTTAGTCATTCAACTTCCACATCGCTTACATCCTGCGAATGACTTCATACTGTACTTTTCCATTATCAAAGTGGTGATTGCCGCCGTGATTTTGGCTTTGTTCTCGCTTTTAATGGCTCGCAACTTACAGCAACCGTTGGACAGACTCAGAGAGGCGAGCAAGAAGCTTTCTAACGGCGATTTTAATGTCAGTGTTGTGCAGGAGCTAAAGTCCAACACGCGAGAATTTAATGAACTCGCGCAAGACTTTGACCACATGACGAAAGAGATTCACTCGCTAGCGGAGAAGCAACGTCTTTTGATTCGCGATGTGTCCCATGAACTAAGAACGCCTCTTGCTAGACAGAACTTGGTTTTGCACCTTTTGCGTAAACGAGTTGGTGAAAGCGAACAAGGATTAGTGACGCGGCTGGAAGACGAAGCCAAAGAGCTGAATCATCTAATCAGTGACATTTTGGAATTTAGTCGCCTTGAGAATGCTCGCTACGACAAAGAGACCAAGCGTAGTGATCTTGAAGTGCTACTAGCCCCACAAGTTGAGCGTTGCAAAATCGATTTGAGGGAATCACAGAGCATTGTATTTATTTCTCGTGTGACCGAGCCGAGAGCTTACTGTGAAGATACTCTCGTG
>NZ_JAWOTD010000276.1:0-1036 GCF_033338715.1 Vibrio sp. Vb1337
TGTCACCATCTAAAATGACCTGCTCTTTATCGAATTTGGCCTGGACACCAAAAACGCTGCCTGTTCGTTTCTGGCATTCAAAGCAGTGACAAATAGAGGTTCGCAGAGGTTCATCTTTACAGCGAAGTTGAACTAAGCCACAGGCGCACTCTCCGGTGTGAATTATGTTTGTCATCGTTATTACCTATCGATTGCCCACTAAACAGTTTATACCTAAATCCGCTCGAGTGATTTCACGATACTTGGTTCATCGAGATTTGAGTGTATGCGGTCATCCTATTGGAATTGGTATATACTCCGAACACAATTTTTAGAACAAAAACAAGGAAGTCGCCATGGCTCGCAGCAGAATTCTGCCAATTCCACTCATTCTTCTTATTCCTATCGTGCTATTAGCGATTGTTATCATTGCTGGTGTGTATCGCTTTAGCTTGTCTGATGATGAAATCATGGCCAAGTTTCCGCAAGCAGAGGTGCAATCTAACCCTATCGTTGCCGAAGGGTTGGGAGTGCAAGCGAAGAATCCGTGGACAATTCAAGTACCAGAGCAAAATGCCGTCTCTTTTTTAGAAGAGTGGGACAAGGAGAATGGCTACCTGATTGGTCAGTATGATGCAGGCGCGACAAAGGGGCAGGTTTTGGTACCGACCGCGTTTATCGCTCAACGTAAAATCAACAAAGAATTTTGGATTGCGGCGCCGATGATTGTTACGACTCAAGGCTCAGGGGCATTTTATTATGTTGGGTTATTTAAGTTTGATCCGATCCCGAGCCGAGTGGTGTTGCTAGACAGCGTGTTTATTGGTGATCGAGTTAAATTTGCTCAAATCAATTGGCAAACGGATACCAAAATTGCTATTTCATTCCTAACGCATGGCGAAAGTCAATCCATGGCAGATGAGCCAAATCAATCAAATTCAGCCACTCTAACCCGTGTAGGTAATAACCTACATATGCAACAGTGATGAATTTTTTTTGAGTTCTGTAAAAATTAAGTGTTTTCTGCGCTAGATCTCGAAATTTCATAGTGATTTCT
>NZ_JAWOTD010000277.1:0-1036 GCF_033338715.1 Vibrio sp. Vb1337
TACGTCCAACAACCGTGACATCGATGTTTCTTCTGAAACGGAAGATAATCTGTTACTTGGTAGTGATCGCGGAATTTCCCTCATCGGCGGGGCGGGTGATGACCGCATTATCGGTGGTGACGGCGATGATATTCTCATCGGTGGTCTGGGTTCGGACATCCTAACGGGTGGCGGTGGTAACGATATCTTTAAATGGACTCAAGATACTGTTGACGAAGGTGCGGTGGATACCATCACCGACTTTACACTTAATGAAGACACGATCGATCTTAAAGACGTGAGTGCGGATTTAAATGACCCAATGGCAGGAATTGATGAGTTACTTGCGCATATTCAAGCGGACTACGATGCCACGACAGACAATGTCTCTTTGAGCATTACTACTGATGCGAACGTTCATCAGACTATTGTGGTTGAGAACTTAGGTCAGGCAATAGACTTCAATGGATTAAGCTCAAACGAGATTGTTGAATCGCTTCTTAATCGAGGTGTTATTGATAACGGATAAAGTGACTTGAGAAATGAAAAGTGCGGCGGTTAGATTTGACCGCTGCGCTTATTAGCGTTTGGTGCTCTTGAATATCTGGAAAGGGAGTTGGGTATATTTTTTATCTTGGTTTCTTTAGACGTGAATGTCGAGAAGGCTGCCAATTACCTCGTTATTTTTCTCCACAACGGACGCACCAATACGGTTGTAACTTGCGGCTTGAGTAACTTCGATAAGAGGTTCGATAACAGTGGCATGTGCGGCTAGGGAAGGGTTCGCGGCGAAAGCCACGTTTTTAGCGAGTTCGACTTTATTGAATGATAAGTCTTCACCGCCTTTTACGAAGGTTTGTTGAATCTCATGTGCAGCTTTATCCGCCATCTTGTGCGATAACTGCATGATTTGTTGACCGGAGTGAATCCCTGAAACTGGCATGATTATAATTCCACTTATTATGCTGCTGTTAGCATAGGAAGTGTTTATAAAACGTGCAAGTGATTTATATCAATAACTTAATCAAACAAACAGTTTAGATAACATTTCACGCTC
>NZ_JAWOTD010000278.1:0-1035 GCF_033338715.1 Vibrio sp. Vb1337
ACTGAAGAAGCTCAAGTAAGGATGAAAGAGATGTTAAATTTAACGCTAAAGCCAGGTCATATTAGCTTAAACGAACTGCGTCAAGTGAGCCGTTCCCCGGTCAACCTTACTTTGGACCCAGAGGCCATTCCGGGCATTGAAGAAAGTACTCAAGTCGTCGATCGCGTCATTGCGGAAGACCGTACCGTCTATGGTATCAACACCGGTTTCGGTCTTTTAGCAAACACACGAATTGCACCAGAAGATTTAGAAACGCTGCAAAGAAGTATTGTTTTATCTCATGCTGCGGGTATCGGCAAATTCATGTCTGATGAAACCGTTCGCCTCATGATGGTTTTAAAAATCAACAGCTTGGCTCGTGGATTTTCTGGCATTCGTTTGAAAGTCATCAACATGTTGATTGATTTAGTCAATGCACAAGTTTATCCATGCGTCCCTCAAAAAGGCTCGGTGGGCGCTTCAGGCGATTTGGCTCCCCTAGCCCACATGAGTACGGTGCTGCTTGGTGAAGGCCAAGCACGTCACAATGGCCAAATCGTATCCGGCTACGAAGCACTAAAAATTGCTGGTCTTGAGCCTATCACACTAGCGCCAAAAGAAGGCTTAGCGTTACTCAATGGTACACAGGCTTCAACAGCATTCGCGCTAGAAGGTCTGTTTATTGCCGAAGATCTTTTCGCGTCAGCAACCGTGTGTGGAGCCATGTCTGTAGAAGCCGCACTAGGTAGCCGACGTCCGTTCGACCCTCGAATCCACCGCGTACGTGGCCATCGTAGCCAAATGGATGCGGCAATGGCATATCGTCACCTACTGGATACATCGAGTGAAATTGGTGAATCGCACACCAACTGTGAAAAAGTGCAAGACCCATACTCACTGCGTTGTCAGCCGCAAGTGATGGGCGCGTGTTTGCAGCAAATTCGCAACTCCGCTGAAGTATTACAAGTAGAAGCGAACTCCGTTTCTGATAACCCATTAGTATTTGCAGAAGATAACGACATCATCTCTGGCGGTAACTTCCATGCAGAACCTGTT
>NZ_JAWOTD010000279.1:0-1034 GCF_033338715.1 Vibrio sp. Vb1337
ACGTTTTGATTCTGCCGCCATGTCTATCGGAGCGTTGAGCCCAGAGGCACACGAAGCACTTGCAACAGCGATGAACCGTCTTGGTGGTTACTCTAACTCTGGTGAAGGTGGTGAAGATCCTCGTCGTTTTGGCACCGAGCGTAACTCGCGAATCAAGCAGATCGCGTCAGGCCGTTTTGGGGTTACGCCTCATTACCTAACCAATGCTGACGTACTGCAAATCAAGGTTGCGCAAGGAGCTAAACCTGGTGAAGGTGGTCAGCTACCAGGGCACAAAGTCACGGCAGAAATCGCCAAGCTGCGTTACTCGGTGCAAGGGGTGACGTTAATCTCCCCTCCTCCACATCATGATATTTATTCGATCGAGGATTTAGCCCAGCTGATCTTCGACCTAAAACAAGTCAACCCGAATGCCCTGGTTTCGGTGAAACTCGTCTCCGAGCCTGGTGTTGGCACCATAGCCACAGGGGTCGCAAAAGCTTACGCCGACCTCATCACTATCTCAGGTTACGATGGCGGTACAGCCGCAAGTCCACTGACTTCGGTGAAATACGCGGGTAGTCCTTGGGAACTTGGCCTCGCAGAAACTCAACAAGCACTGGTTGCAAATGGCCTTCGCCATAAGATTCGTCTTCAAGTAGATGGCGGGTTAAAAACAGGGCTAGATGTTGTTAAGGCCGCGATTCTTGGTGCGGAAAGCTTCGGATTTGGTACCGCACCAATGGTTGCTATGGGTTGTAAATTCTTACGTATTTGCCACTTGAACAACTGTGCAACGGGTGTGGCAACTCAAGATGAAACCCTTCGTAAAGAGTACTTTAAAGGCTTACCTGAAATGGTAATGAACTATTTTACTGGCCTTGCCGATGAAGTACGTGAGTTACTCGCAGAACTTGGCGTAGAGAAACTGACAGACTTAATTGGTCGTACTGATTTACTTGAAGCCGTCGAGGGATTCACTGCGAAGCAAACCAAGTTGGATCTATCAAACATCTTAGAAGCTCCTATTTCAGCCGAAGGTCATCCACTATTTT
>NZ_JAWOTD010000280.1:0-1033 GCF_033338715.1 Vibrio sp. Vb1337
ACAAGGATACCAAACCCAAATGCAACTAAGGTTGCCAACGCTGCACCATTAATGCCGAGATCGAGCGTGAAAATGAACAGCGGGTCTAATACCAAGTTCACACCACTTGTCACCATCATCATCGTGCCCGGAAGCATAGTGTTGCCATTGGCACGACAAATACTGTAGTAAAAATAAAGGACTGCACCAGCCCATGAACTCAGCAGCCACCAAGGCCAGTAACTATCTATGATAGGCATAACAGTTTCTGGCGCGCTGAGCAGAGATAAAATAGGGTAACGCAGCAGCCAAATTAAGAGGCCGAATACCGCAACACCGATTGAACCAATCATTAAGACCAATCCGCCAAGTTGTTTGGCATAGCGAGCATCATTCGCGCCCAAGGCTTTAGAGATCACTGCGGTAGTCGCGATGCCTAAGCCTACTTGAATGCCGATAATGACCATTTGAAGCGGTAGGGTGAAACCTTGAGCGGCAAGCGGTAAAACGCCAAGCTGACCGATAAATGCACTGTCGACAAGCTGAAAACTCATTAAGGACAACACACCAAACAGCATTGGCCATGTCATCGTAAACAGTTGTTTTGCTAACGTAGGTTGTGCGTTAGTAGAAGTTGAAGGCATAGGAATTAGAGTGTGTTGGGATTCGAGAATGGTTTTATTGTACACACTGGACTACAAAGTGACAAAAAGAAACCCCGAGTAAGGAATGCTCACTCGGGGTTTGAAACTTGAACTAATCGGACTTATTTTTTGCCGCTAGTTTGCTTGTCTTCTTCAGTCAGTTCGCGAATGCGACGGCTGATGTCACGACGTGCTTTAGAAATCTCTGCACTTTTGATGATGTGATCATCAACGCGGTCTTCGTAGTCAGCTTTCATGTTTTTGATGATAGCGACGATTTCATCGTGAGACATTTCTGGTTTGATGTAGTCTAGTAGGTTTTCTAGAAGGTCTACACGTTTACGGTTATCACGAACTTTCTTCTCGTTATCAAGAAGCTCACGTTTTAGTTTGTTTTTACGACGAGCTTG
>NZ_JAWOTD010000281.1:0-1033 GCF_033338715.1 Vibrio sp. Vb1337
CAACTGAAATCTTGTAGGGTTATTTGCCTACTTTGACTAAAGGCAGCGTGATGGAGACGCGCAAACCTCCCAGTGGGCTGCGGCTCGCGACTATCGTACCGCTGTGCTGACGAATCGCACCTTCTGTGATGGTTAACCCTAATCCTGTGCCGCCAGAGTGACGATCACGAGCAGTAGCCACACGATAGAATGGACGGAAAATCGCATCTAACTCTTCATCCGGCACACCATCACCGTTGTCATCGACGGTAATTGTCAGTGTGTCAGTCTTGTCTTGAATGTCGATCTGCACTTCATCTTTTCCGTAATAAATCGCGTTGCGGATGATGTTTTCTACCGCGCTCATCAACAGTTTTGGGTTGCCTGAGATATGTCGCTCAGGGATCTCTGAATAGCGGAGTGTTTTACCCATTTGCTCGGCTTCAAACTGCGCATCTTTAATGATCTCTTCCCACAAACTTTCTATTGGCTGTGTCTCGCGTGTCATGTGGCTGTTCACCTGCATGCGCGAGAGCTCAAGCAATTCGCTGATCATCTGCTCAAGGCGCTGCGCTTCGGTATCAATGCGAACCAACTCAGGGCTGTCACCCTGTTTGCGCGTCGCTAATGCACTGGCCATGCGCAATCGAGTGAGTGGCGAGCGTAATTCGTGAGAAATGTCCGACAGTAAACGCTGCTGACCTGAAATCATCTGATTCGCCGCTTCGCCCATTTGGTTGAAGCTGCTGCCCGCTTGACGAAATTCTGCGGTGCCTTTTTCAAGATTCGGATCGATGACGAACTCACCTTTTGCCACTCTCTGCGCGGCGGCTTCAAGGCGTCTTGCGGGTTGGCTCAGCGCCCAAGCAAGCCACAGCAGTAATGGCGTGCTCACCAGCATGACGGCCAACAGTAACTGGAATGGGTGGTCGAAGAGACGTAGCAGCAGCGGTGGTGGCTCGTTCCATTTAAAGCCAACGTACATCAGCAGTTCAGAGTCGGCCAGAACGATTGGCACAGGGCCGGCAATCATATAGCGGCCATAAAGTCTCTG
>NZ_JAWOTD010000282.1:0-1033 GCF_033338715.1 Vibrio sp. Vb1337
GCCTTGGTGCCGATCCTGACAAGCTAAACTCTGCGATCACCACAATTCAGTTTATACTCACCGATAAGAGCAACGAATTCACTATCGAAGTTGAAAGTCGGTTTATCAAAAAGCTGTAACGACAACATCGATAATTAATGGAAAAAGGCTCAGTAATGAGCCTTTTTATTTATATGTCCCAAAGTATGTTTAACTTTGACGCCCTCACCCCTGATTTCATGTGGTACGCGTTAGAAAGCATTGGCATTCGTGCTGAATCGGGCTTTCTGCCTCTCAACAGTTACGAAAACCGTGTGTATCAATTTACCGATGAAGAGCGTCGTCGCTACGTCGTGAAGTTCTATCGTCCGGAACGTTGGAGCAACGAGCAGATTCAAGAAGAGCACGATTTCACGCTTGAGCTGATTGATAACGAAATCCCCGTCGCCCCACCCGTACGCATCAATGGCAACACCCTACACCACTATCAAGGCTATGGGTTCGCTCTCTTCGAAAGCGTAGGCGGTCGTCAGTTTGAAGTCGATAACTTAGAGCAGCTTGAAGGAGTTGGTCGCTTTTTAGGACGCATCCATAAAGTCGGCAGCCGACAAGCTTTTCAACATCGTCCTACCATTGGTTTGCAAGAGTATCTCTACCAACCACGTGAGATTTTGCAAAACGCCAATATGATCCCGATGCATTTAGAAAACAGCTTTTTCAATGACTTGGATATGCTCATCAAAGCCATCGAAAACCACTGGCAAGACAGCTTCACAACGATTCGTCTGCATGGCGATTGCCATCCGGGTAACATCTTGTGGCGCGACGGCCCAATGTTTGTCGATTTAGATGACTCGCGCAACGGCCCTGCCGTACAAGATTTGTGGATGCTACTTAACGGCGAACGCCAAGATAAGCTGATGCAACTGGACATCATTTTAGAGGCGTATCAAGAGTTTTGCGATTTTAACGCCGCGGAATTGAAACTAATCGAGCCACTTCGCGGTCTACGAATGGTGCACTATATGGCATGGCTAGCAAAACGTTGGCATGA
>NZ_JAWOTD010000283.1:0-1030 GCF_033338715.1 Vibrio sp. Vb1337
TGCGCGGTGGCTGTCATTTCCGTCATCGCTGCGGCAACTTGCTCGGTTTCTTCACGTTGACCGCCAGCGAGTTCGTCGACTTGAGAGGCGCGTTGCGACATGTTGTTGGTTTCTGCGACGACTTCTTCACCAACTTGAGTCACGCTCTTGATGATGCCCTGCAGGCTTTCAACAAAGATATTGAAGTTGTGCGCTAACTGTTTGAACTCAGGTACGTTGGATTCGTGCATGCGCGCCGTAAGGTCGGCATCGCCTTGCGCGAAGGATTGGATCGAGGCATCAAACTGTTCGATTGGTCGCATGATGCTACGATTCACAAACACGGCGAAGATAGCAACCACGGCAGCGATAGAAACACAGAACAGCGCGATGGCCACTAGAGTCGTGTTGAGCGCGTCATGGGCTGAGGCTTCCATTTCTGCAATGACGGCATCAATGTCATCAGTGTAGAAGCCGGTACCGATCATTAAATCCCACTCAGGAATGAACATTGAGTAGCTCAATTTCGGTAGCGCCTCTGTTTGTCCTAGTTTCGGGAAGTAATAGGTAGTGAATTCACCCGTTTTGGCGTTTTTCAGCAAGTCTTGAATCAGGTAATTACCTTTCTTGTCTTGCAGGTTATAGAAGTTTTCACCGATGCCTTTGTCGTTCTTGCCGACCACAACACGGACGCCTTTGGAGTTGTAACCGAAGATGTAGCCCGTTTCACCAAATTCCAGCTCTCGTAAAACGGGAAGAGCTTCTTCTAATGTCGCATTTCTCTTGAGTAGCGGTTCAATCGCCGAGCGAGCCATCTGAACATAGTTTTTCAGCTCGGCTTTTTTCATCGCCATCATGGTGGTGTGGGTCTGATCAATTTGCTGTTGGTTATAAGCGTTAGTTTGCAGGTAGGTGAACCACATCATACCTAGTGCAATGGTGAGTACTGGAATGATGGAAAGAATATACAGTCGCTTTCTTATGGTTAGATTCATAGAGACTTCCTTACTTCTCGGCGCAGCGTTACGAAAAGGCAAAATTCAATCGATTT
>NZ_JAWOTD010000284.1:0-1030 GCF_033338715.1 Vibrio sp. Vb1337
GAAGAGATCGGTCTGAACTCTGCAAACTCAATCAACATCAGCCGTTTGATGGCGCAAATCTGTTACTACTTTGAAGCTGCGGCGCAAATGAGTAAGCAAGAGCGTGAAAACCTCGTGGTTTCTGTACCAAGCGGTAACTTTGGTAACCTAACAGCAGGTCTATTAGCAAAAGCGCTAGGTTTACCTGTCAAACGTTTTATTGCTGCTACCAACGCGAATGACACGGTGCCTCGTTACCTCGAAACGGGTAAATGGGAGCCAAAACCAACGGTTGCAACCACTTCAAATGCGATGGACGTGAGCCAACCGAACAACTGGCCGCGTATCGAAGAGCTGTGCCGTGTGAAAGAGTGGGGTCTAGAGACACTAGGTAAAGGCGCAGTATCTGATGAGCAAAGCGCACAATCAGTAAAAGACTTGTACGCATTAGGCTACCTATGTGAGCCACACGGTGCGATTGCTTACCGCGTATTGGAAGAGCAACTGCAAGAAGGTGAAACGGGTCTGTTCTTGTGTACTGCGCACCCAGCGAAGTTCAAAGAGGTTGTAGATGATATTCTTCAGACGGATATCGAATTGCCTGCACCACTAGCTAAACATGCTGCGATGGAGTTGTTGTCTGAAGATCTTGATGCGGATTTTGATGCACTAAAAACAGTATTACGTCGCGTTCAGTAACCAAAACTGAATGTGCGCTAAAAGGTGGAGCATTGTCTCCGCCTTTTTGTTTTTATAGGGCTGGTCTCGGGCAGAAATCGAACATAAAAAACGGCGCTCATTGAGCGCAGTTTTTAAACCTTACCTGAGCGTACTCTATTATAGAGACTCAGTAAATGTACGAGCGATAACATCACGTTGTTGTTCTGGCGTTAGCGAGTTGAAGCGTACTGCGTAACCAGAAACACGGATTGTTAGCTGTGGGTATTTTTCTGGGTGAGCAACTGCATCTTCTAGCGTTTCACGTTTAAGAACGTTCACGTTTAGGTGTTGACCACCTTCGATGCGAGGTGCAGTTTCGATAGCTACTTCG
>NZ_JAWOTD010000285.1:0-1029 GCF_033338715.1 Vibrio sp. Vb1337
GTTCTGCGATTTCGTAAGCTTTTTGTTCAAGCTCTTCTAAACGGGCCGCGATTTCTACCGATTGAGCGCTCAGCTTCATGTCATCAATCAGAACACCAGTGCGCTCAATGCGAGACAAAACAGGGACTAGCGGCATTTCGATTTCTTCGTAAACCGATTTTAGCTTTTCATCTTGTTCGATGTTAGCAAACAGACGATTGTGCAGACGAAGCGTGACGTCTGCATCTTCTGCTGCGTATGGCGATGCTTGCTCAAGCTCGATTTGGTTGAAGGTCAGTTGGTTTTTACCTTTACCCGCGATTTGTTCGAATGAAATGCAGCTGTGTTGTAGGAAACGAAGTGCCAAGCTGTCCATGTCGTGTTTGCCGCCTACGCTGTTGTAAACGTAAGACGCCAACATGGTGTCGTATTTGATGCCTTTCATCTCGATGCCGTAACGTGCCAGCACAGACGCATCGTATTTTAGGTTCTGACCGACTTTCGCTTGAGCGTCGTCTTCAAGAATTGGTTTCAGCTGCTCGAGAACCCAATCGCGATCCAGTTGCTCTGGCGCATCCAAATAATCGTGTGCGACAGGAACATAAGCCGCAATACCTTCATCGATAGCAAATGACAAACCGACGAGGTTCGCCACCATGTAATCAAGGCTGTCCGTTTCGGTATCAAAGGCAAACAGCTCTGCCGCTTTGAGTTTTGCTAGCCACGCATTGAAAGAAGCTTCGTCCAAAATGGTTTCGTACTGACTGCGATCAATCGTTACCGCTGAGGTTCCCATTTCAGCATGCGAAGAAGATGATGATGCTTGCGCAGAGCCTGCAAGTTCAACCGCTTCGACAGTGCCTGAGCCGCCTTCAAGCAGTTCGTTCAACCAAGACTTAAACGTCAACTGACCATACAGTTTGATCAATTCGTCTTTGTTTGGCTCTGCTTTCAGTAGCGACTCTGGTGTTTCTTCCAGTTCCACATCCAGCTTGATGGTAGCCAGCTCATAAGACAGCATAGCGTTGTCTTTGTTGTCGACCAGCTTCC
>NZ_JAWOTD010000286.1:0-1026 GCF_033338715.1 Vibrio sp. Vb1337
CGCGCTACGCTTTGAAAACGTGAGAATTTTAGGCGTCAGGCAACGGACGAAGATCGCCGTACTGCGCATCAAGCTCAATGCCGAAGTATTCTTTCAATGCATCCAGATAGGCTTGGCCCGGTTCTAACTCCAATTCTGTCTGCTCACCTTCGCTGGTGTATTTGAGTGTGTAGTTAAGCAATGTCACCAACCCACTTTCTGTTGCTTTCGCCGCGACTCTTGCGCTGGTAAAACGCGAGTTGGGAGAAGTGGAGGTAAAAAAGTTGCCACACGCGATATCACCCGCAAACACAAACTCTAAATCGAAGCTATAAAGGTTGTTCCACGTGTCCGTTCCGTCCGTTGACAACACTTGAAGGAAGTAACCAAACTGAGCATCTTCGACAAAGCGGAAGGTTTGTAAATCCGTTTGAATCACTTGGTTGAGGATAAACGGCAATGGCGCGCGCGGCGTATTGGAGCCAAAGCCTACATCGACAATCCATGCTTGTTCATCCAGCGTTACCAACGTGATTTGATGGCTGCGACCTGTCGGCGTCCCCATCACGTGAACACGCCCAAGTAAGCTGCGCGCTTCAAACCCGAGGGTCTTGAGCACATCGAGCATTAAGCCATTCAGTTCAAAGCAGTAGCCACCACGGGAGTGATACACGGTTTTTTGAATGATGTCTTCAATCTCAACAGAGATGCCACGCTGCAACGAAATATCAAAGTTCTCAAACGGCAGGCAACGGTGCTGCGCTACGTGAATCTTGTGCAATGACTCCAAATCGGCGGGTAACTCACTCGGCAAACCGAGCTTGGTTAAATAGGCGTTCAGATCCGTCTTATTCATAATCACTCTTACTTATCTGATGGGTTGATTGTTTTCTACTCTAGTCCCTCTACCTAACCTCAGGTCAATCGCCTTTTCCGTTTTCCCTTCTGTTTTGAGGAGGCATCACACTCTTGTTGTCCACTCACTTTAACATTATTACGTATATGTAAAAATCATTTTCAAAATGGACGGATTATCATTTTTACTGA
>NZ_JAWOTD010000287.1:0-1026 GCF_033338715.1 Vibrio sp. Vb1337
TATGCTCGGCCCATTTGAATCACTCTGTTACTCGATTTTCTTTGGGATCTCTGTGGCGTGCTCTGTGATGATTGGTCAATCCTTGGGGCGTGATGCCTTTGAGCAAGCTGAACACATGGCAAAATTCTTTATCAAAGCAGTCTTTGTGTTTGGTATTTCCATCGGCGCACTGTTGCTTCTTAATCGTGAGTTGATCATTGCAGCATTGAATTTGGACAACCCTGAGCTTTACCCACTCGCCGCCCCTGCGGTGATGATTTTGTGCTGCGCGATTTGGTTGCGTATGTTGAACATGATCATCATTAACGGGATTATTCGAGCTGGTGGCGACAACGTATTCTGCTTACGCATGGACTTTATCGCCATGTGGATGACAGGCTTACCACTTTGTGCAATCGCTGCGTTTGTTCTTGGTTGGGAGTTTAAGTACGTGTATGCACTGATGATTGCAGAGGAAGTCGTTAAGTTGGCGTTGTGTTATCGTCGATACACGCAAAAGTATTGGATAAAAAATCTAACCGTCGTTACGACTTCTTAGTATCACGTTCTGCATTGATTCTTTTGTGGCGGTTCGATGCATTGGCTGCTGGTTTTTCAGGAACCTCACGTTTCTCGTGCAGCAGGTGCCGAACTGCCAGAATCGGATGTTTGAGTAACATTCTCGGGCCTGAATAGCGCATCACTAAACGCATCTGTTCTTTAGGTTCGGGTTTATAGCAGTGGATTGGGCACTTGTTACACGTCGGTTTTTCTTCTCCGTATGGGCATCGGTCCAATCGCACTTCCGCGTAATCAAGCAGTTCACTGCATTCGCTGCACAGCGCATCTTTGGTTCCATGATGATCATGGCAATACACCTCCACCATCGCTTTGACGGTTTTAAATTCGGTCGCGAGTTTGCCAAGTAAAATATCGCTCATGGTATTGCCCAAAATCACAGTTGGAGAGTGTAGAGTTCTAAAGTTCGGCCATTATCATATTGCTGCTCAACACGTTCAAATTCGAAACCGAGTTTTTTCCGCAAAC
>NZ_JAWOTD010000288.1:0-1025 GCF_033338715.1 Vibrio sp. Vb1337
TAAGGATTCCAGCCATTTCTTGACCATCCATATCAATAAGCGAAGAGAAGAACTCGACAAAGCCGAGCACGCTTTTGCCGAGTACAAAAACACCTACTCACACGCAACACCAGAAATGCAGGCCCAAAGCTTGACCCGCCTAGCCAGCTTAAAGCAAACCTTGGCGGAGAAAGAAGCCGAGCTGGCCGGTGTGACTCGCAGTTTGGGGAGCTTGGACCAACAGCTTTCCAAAACCAACCCCGTCATCGGTAAGATTGAAGAACAAATTATCGAGATCCGAAGCGAGCTTACTCTGCTCCGCGCCAAATACACCGAAGCGCACAGCCTAGTACAAGGAAAATTGCGCGAATTAAAACGCTTAGAGCAAGAACGCACAGTTCTGCTCAGTTCAAAACAGCCAGAGCTGAACAGCAACCAATTGTGGGACATTGCGAGTAACGCCACCGTAAGTAGCCTTGGGGAAGCGCAGCCATTGCTTGTGTCTCAACTTCATCAACTGCAAATTATGCGTAGCCGTTTTGAATCACTCACCGAAGAAACCGTCAGTTTGCAAAAGATGATTCAAGAGTTAGAAAGCAATGCCCATCGCTTTGGTAGCACCGCGACAGAAATCAACCGTTTAGCACGTGATGTCGCCGTAAAGCGTGAAATGTACGACGACCTCGTCGAGCGCTACGAAATGGCGCAATTGACAGGATCGCTTGGTGTGTTTGAAGAAAACAAACGCGTGAAGATCATTGATGCGCCATTCACTCCGACAATTCCGTCTAATCTACCAAGCATTGTATTTATCATTCTAGGCTTTATCGGTGGTGCCGGCCTTGGCGTTGGTCTAGCCACCATACTTGAA
The DNA here is from genome assembly GCF_033338715.1 of Vibrio sp. Vb1337. NCBI lineage: Bacteria > Pseudomonadati > Pseudomonadota > Gammaproteobacteria > Vibrionales > Vibrionaceae > Vibrio > Vibrio sp. Vb1337. The sequence continues at coordinate 851 of NZ_JAWOTD010000288.1, forward strand.
CTGGCAGACAACTCGGTGCGAGCTCGCCGAGCATTAGAAAAACACCTGGGCGTTCCGGTGATCACCACCTTGCCTAAAGTGACGTTCGCCAGTTAACTCTCCTACTCACCATGACGATAAAGCACTCGTTGACCCGAGTGCTTTTTCTTTTCTACGCCACGTTAATTTACCGCAT
>NZ_JAWOTD010000289.1:0-1023 GCF_033338715.1 Vibrio sp. Vb1337
ACGAATGCCGATAGCGCGGAGGATAACAGTGAGCGCGTCACTGAAAACCTAAGCGCGCAAAAAATCGAACTTGATTCTGTTGCAACCGCAGTGAATGAGATGCAAGCCTCGTCTTCCGAGATATCTCATAATGCTCAAGCAACCGCAGATGCGACGCTGAAAGCGCAAAACACCATGACCGATAGCCGCAATGTTATCGATAACGTTAACCATTCCGTTCTCGACCTTGTTGGCGAGTTGGGTGAGATTTCGAAAGTGGTGATGCGTTTGAATCAACAAACGGATCAAATAGGGACGGTTATTGAGGTGATTAATGGCATTGCCGAACAAACCAATCTTCTGGCATTGAATGCTGCGATAGAAGCGGCAAGGGCAGGCGAGCAAGGTCGTGGTTTTGCGGTAGTCGCGGATGAAGTGAGAACGCTTGCCAAACGAACTCAAGAGTCCACAACAGAGATCAAATCTGCGATTGAGAGCATTCAACATGGCAGTAAGTCTGCGGTTTCTGCATTGGAGAAAGGCAACGAGATGTCTACAGGGACGGTCACTTTGCTTGGAACGGCGCTTGAGAGCATTCAGCAACTAGAGTCGTTGATCCAAGATGTTGTAGAAAGAAATCAACAGATAGCCGTCGCCATCGAAGAGCAGGTCTACGTCACGGATGAAATCAATGAGAACATCCAATCGCTCAATTTGAAATACAGCGAGTCGTATGATCTGATGACAGAAACCAACCAGATGAACAGCAGAGTGCAAAACTGTACGAATGAACTCTCTGACATGATAAAAAAATTCGCATAAGCAGCGGAAGTAAATGGCTTAGTGCTTCTCTAAATAAAGCATAGGGTAGGAGCAAATATGGTTACGCAAAATACCAACTTTTCCCCGGAGCAACCAAAACATGAAAAAGACGAGCAACAGAATGTAGCAATAGTTGAATTCAATAGCAGTGTGCTCAGCAGGCAATCGACAGATTTTTTGACTCATGAAGAGTTAAAAATGTTGGAAGCCGTGATAGGTATC
>NZ_JAWOTD010000290.1:0-1021 GCF_033338715.1 Vibrio sp. Vb1337
ACCCGAACGAAATCGGCCCAGGTGTTTATGACATTCACTCACCAAACATTCCGACGGAAGCGTGGATTGAAGGTTTAATCAAGAAAGCGGCAGAAAAGATTCCGGTACAACGTTTGTGGGTAAACCCAGACTGTGGTTTGAAAACACGTAACTGGGCAGAGACGGAAGCTGCACTTGCCAACCTTGTGTCTGCTGCGAAGAAGCTTCGCGCAGAGCTTGCATAAGGTAGCTCGTCGCCAATTTAAAGTGGCCAATAAAAAAGCGGAGCCCATCGTCTCCGCTTTTGTGTCTTTTATTTAATGTCCGCTTAGCTCACTAACGACGGCTCTCGTTGTTGTCGGGCTTGGGCGCCAAGCAAATGACTGTGTCTATTTGATTTTGCTACAGGTTTGCTCTGAAACCAATTCATCAGCAATTAGCTGACCGCGTGAGTTACGCACTTTTAATCGGTACATCAAACCCATATCAATTTGCTCTCTTACCGACGGCGTATTGCAGTATGTATAAATACTGGTATTCAGTACTTGGTTTAATGGTTTCGCACCTAAAGCATCGTCGTTGTAAATCATCATCATTTCTACCACGTTCTTGTTAGAAGAAACACGCATGATTTGCAGCGGACCGTATTCCAACGGCAGTCCGGCAGACAAGACACCGGCACGGTTAGACGCCATTAATTCAAGTTGGCGTTGGTTGTCATTGCTTGATGAACAACCCGCCAATGCACCAAAGGCGAGGAAGAGACACAGTAATTTTTTCATAAATTAAAACACTTTTTTGAACGGTTTTACGATCACGTTTTCGTAAACGCCCGCCGCCACATAAGGATCGGCGTCAGCCCATGTTTTGGCATCTTCCAAAGAGGAAAATTCAGCAATGACTGTCGAACCAGTAAAGCCGGCTTCTCCTGGGTTATCAGAGTCGATCGCTGGCATCGGACCTGCGGTAAGTAAACGACCTTCATCTTGAAGCTGTTGCAAGCGTTCTAAATGTTGAGGACGAACGCCCATACGTTTTTCCA
>NZ_JAWOTD010000291.1:0-1021 GCF_033338715.1 Vibrio sp. Vb1337
TTGGTCTAGATCAAGTTCAGCAAAGGTTCTGATCACAATGAGTTCTCCACAAGCAAAGCTTGGTTAATGGTTCGCCAAAGCAGCATAGAATATAAAAAGGTCGCACATTATAAAGTGATTGGTGATAAGGATCACATGTTATTTCACATCTTAAGATAAAACTCGTGGGTTAAGCGGACAAAATCATCGCTGTAACCGTCTGATGAGTGAATGATCAAATGTGACTCTTGAGTATCGCAAGGTTGCTTTGCCAGTTCAAACAGCAAACGGTGCACGGGTTTCTTTTCCGATGGTTGCACGCGGCACAGTCGAGATAGAGCCCAACCCTGGGTTAATGCTAGTTCAATAAATAGCTTCCCTTCGGTGATTGGCAGCACAAAGCTGGCTTTTCCTTCTGCATCTAGCAACTGATAACAACACTTAAGCAACGCATCATGGCGTAGGGAGTCGGTATGCCTTGCGGTTGCTCGCTGGCTTTGTTTAGCTTGCTCACCAGTGTTGAAATAGGGTGGGTTGCAAACAATGCGTTGAAAGCGTTGTGGTGCTGCAAAATTCAAAACATCGGTATGCTGAACTGAGAGTCGGTCGTGCCACGGCGAGTGCGAAAAATTGTGGCTTGCGGCTTCAACTGCTGTGGTTTCGATGTCAACGGCGGTAATTTTTGCGTCAGGAAAGCGTTGAGCGCACATCAAAGCGAGTAACCCTGTTCCTGTCCCGATATCCAAGATATGGGCAGGGCTCGGACTTTCCATCCACGCGCCTAGCATCACGCCGTCGGTACTCACCGGCATGCCACTTTCGCCTCCTTCGATACAAAACTGCTTAAACTTGAAGCCTTTAGTTTGAAATTTTCCGCTCTTCATGATTGTTTTTTATCTGCTCAATATTTAAGTGAAATTCTCTATTGTTTCTTATTTGTATAGATTGTTGTTTTGTTGGTTATTAAATTGTATTGTTAATTGATCGAGATAAAGAACTGTACGGTTCTTTTGATCTAGTTAGATACACTGCTTTTAAGTTT
>NZ_JAWOTD010000292.1:0-1020 GCF_033338715.1 Vibrio sp. Vb1337
AATCTTACTAGAAAGCGATTTATCCATTATAAATCTCCGATATGTTGTGTTTACTATTTACATTTTTGTAGTTATATCTGCTTATTTCTAAAGCAGTGGTCGCAAATAATACATATCAAAGTTGCAAAATAAAGCGATAATTTACATTTTTGTTAACAATAAAATTCAGCAAAACAAACTATGAATACATTCATATTCAGAACAAAACTCACTTAGTCAAATGATAACAACCAGTTATCGGTTTAAGGTTGTATAACTACGCAGTTGATAGAAAGAAAATTCCCTATAAGAAAAAATATCCTCAATAGGAAAAACTTTGAAAGGGATCAAATTTTAGATATCGATGGTTCAGCGAGACGGAGAGAGCACACCTTTGTTTAAAACAAAAATGCCCATCACAAACGTGATAGGCATTTTGTATCTACTTTGCAGTGACTTGTGTCGTTATTTAGCAACCATAACCATTGCAGGACGAATCACACGGCCGTTTAACTCATAACCCTTCTGCATAACAAACATCACGGTGTTTGATTCATGATCTGGGCTTTCTTGAATAGACATTGCTTGGTGGAATTCAGGGTTGAACGTTTCACCTTCAGGGTTGATTTCTTTCAAACCAAACTTAGCAACCACATCAACAAACGTCTTGTGAGTCAGCTCAACACCTTCAAGGATCGGCTTAATCACTTCGTTTTCTGTATCTGCTGCTTGAATCGCACGCTCTAGGTTATCGATAACAGGAAGCAGTTCTTCAGCGAACTTGTTAAGAGCGTATTTACGCGCTTTGTCGATTTCCTGTTCAGTACGACGACGCATATTTTCAACTTCAGCTTTTGCACGAAGCACTGCGTCTTGCTGATCTTTTACTTTGGTTTCGCTAGACAATAATGCCGCTTCTAGTTGAGCAATCTTAGCGTCTTTCTCGTCACCAATTTCTTCAAGTTCTGCTTCAGCTTCTTGAGCCGCAGCTTCTACTTTTTCAGCCTCTTCGATGATTTGATCAAGCTCTTCTTCTGTAAC
>NZ_JAWOTD010000293.1:0-1020 GCF_033338715.1 Vibrio sp. Vb1337
GCTGCGGGTATCGCAACAGCATTGACTGGCGAAATGCCATCAATCGAAATTGACGAAATCCACAATGCACTGCAAGAGCTACACACTCGCGCAGAAGCAGCTCGTCAAGAAGCAGCTAAAGCAGCAGCAGCTGATGGTGAAGCGTTCCTAAAAGACAACGCTCTACGTCCAGAAGTTAATGTTCTTGAATCTGGCCTACAGTACGAAATCATCAATGAAGGTACTGGCGAAATCCCAACAGCTGATAAATCTGTACGTGTTCACTACCACGGTGAACTAACAGACGGCACAGTATTCGACAGCTCTGTATCTCGCGGCCAACCAGCTGAGTTCCCAGTAACTGGCGTAATTAAAGGTTGGGTTGAAGCTCTACAACTAATGCCTGTAGGTTCTAAGTGGAAACTATACATCCCACAAGACCTTGCGTACGGTGAACGTGGCGCAGGCGCTGCAATCCCTCCATTCGCAGCACTAGTATTCGAAGTTGAGCTACTAGACATTCTATAATTGAGACTTTTCTCAATGACCTACATAAAGCGGCGCATTAGCGCCGCGTTTTTTATAAAATAATAGAAGTTATCAGTCAGATGACCTAAAAAAAATAAATACAACAAATAAGTTAAAACGCTCAACCGTCGGAGGTACTATGCGTAAAACTCTCCTAACTTTAGCTCTCCTATCAGTGAATATTGGCAGCGCACATGCGTTTTTGGATACTGTCGTAGACAAGAGCAGCAAAAATGGTCTTATGGATATGGTAAGCCAAGGCCTAAATGCAGAATCTTCACCTCTTACTGAGCTACTAACGAGTCAGCTACCAGTTTCGACAGAACAAGCTGCAGGTGGCAGCAGTGCCCTAATTGCACTTGCTCAAAGCCAACTGTCTCAACAAAACAGCACGGAATTGCAGTCATTGATCCCTGGATTATCCAACTTGAAAGGTGCACAAAGCCTGTTAGGTAACATCGAAAGCTTGAGTGCCGTACAAAGCGCATTTAATGCACTAGGACTAAACCCATC
>NZ_JAWOTD010000294.1:0-1019 GCF_033338715.1 Vibrio sp. Vb1337
GTACCGATGTTTGACTGAGCAAATGCAGATAGGAACTGAGCACAGAAGAACGACATAACAATGTATGCGCCCATGGTCGACATGGTGTCCGCCATCGCTTTGATGATGTCGTTACTTGTCTTAAAGGTGCCAGATACTTTGCCGTAAACGTAACCAGGGATGATAAATAGAATGAAGATCAGTGGAACAATCGACTTCATGATAGGCGCAGAAAACGCCGTAATTTCGCCTTCAGGAGAACGAAGTGCCGAGTTCTCAGGCAATAACGCGGCAACAAGAAGTGCGATACCCGCCATCATAGCCCAGCCAGCGTAGCGGAATGCTTTTGATTCCAACTCAGTGAAAGAGCCTAAGTTTGGTGCCGTTTCTGCATCTTCATCAATTGGCATCTTTGCAAGACGTGGCTCGATGATTTTCTCAGTCACGTACCAACCGATAGCAACGATGATCACTGAAGATAGACCAGTGAAGAAGATGTTTGCTAGAGGGTTAACCACGTATTCAGGATCAAGAACCTGTGCTGCCGTTTGTGTGAAACCAGCGAGCAATGGGTCAATACCTGAAGGAATGAAGTTTGCAGAGAAACCACCAGACACACCAGCAAATGCCGCTGCGATACCAGCTAGAGGGTGACGACCAGCGGCATGGAAAATGATACCACCTAGAGGAATAACCAAAACGTAGCCCGCATCAGCCGCGGTATGCGAGATGATTGCGACAAGAATAAGCATTGGTGTAAGTAGCTTCGCTGGAGTGAAGTTCAGCATCTTCTTAAGGCCAGTCGTGATAAAACCAGAAGAATCCGCAACACCTACACCCAACATTGCAACTAATACGATGCCTAGAGGTGCAAAACCAGTAAAGGTAGTGACCATGTTAGCAAGGAAACTTGCTAGAGCTTCACCCGTAAGTAAGTTAGTAATGGTAAGAGCTTCGCCCGTTCGAGGGTTTGGAAGGTCGAAAGTCACATTCGACAAAAGTGCAGACGCAACCCAAGTAATGATCAGTGCCCAGAAAAA
>NZ_JAWOTD010000295.1:0-1018 GCF_033338715.1 Vibrio sp. Vb1337
GCAAACTCCATTGTGACGCCCTGTACTTCAGGTGTGAACCATCCAGCAAACATCCCCCCTAAATCCTCTAACATGCTTTGCATTTGAGGCATTAATGGCTTCAGTTGCTCGTAAGAAACGCTACCCTGTAACGGTTCTTTCGTCATAACAACTAAAGAATAATCACATCGGCTATCTTTAGGGGTATGTACGAATACCAAAGGATTTGCGGATTTTAGATTTTTGTCGATCGGTAATGGCAGTTCTTTCGACGCTGGAATCACAAACTCTTCGTAGTGTTCTTCCTTTTCCATCCACGCTTTTTCGATCGCACACAGCTGCTTAGTTCTGGCATCGACGAAGAACACACCGACTTTAACGTCATCATGCCCTTCTTTAGTGTTATTTTTTAACTGAGTATACAGTTTGGAATACGTAAACATATACTCTTGAGCATGCGTTATCGGTGACGAGAGCAAGAGTGCTGCACTTCCTAAAATTAAGCTTAACTTTTTCATTCGATTATTATTTTATTGAGTCCAGTAGGCGTTATTGTGACGAATCATCGAGCGTAAGTCATTAACGTATGCAATGCCCCTCTCTGAGTAAGACAACAGTCCATGAGTGAGTTCTGATGCTGTCGCCACGGATAACAAGTTTTTGTGCTTATCTGCCAACATAGCTCGAATATCACGTAAGTCAGCGTAAGCTGGATTGCGATTCACATTCATAAAGTAGCCATGAATTGACTGCTGAACTGAATCGAATTTTTGAACTTCGTGAGTTTTTCCAGCAGCACGCTGAGCAGGCACAATTCCGCAACCCTGTTTATAACACCATTGGCCGAACAAGTTGTTTGCTTGAGTAGCAAAACGAGAAGTACCCCACGCGGATTCATTGGCAGCTTGAGTTAGCACTAATGCTTCTGGTAAAACATTGACTCGCTTTAACATTTCAGTCAGCCAAGCTTCATCAACATGACCATCATGAAGAGGAAACCCATATAACTGCGCTAATCTTTCTGCGTAAGCTTCTTCGT
>NZ_JAWOTD010000296.1:0-1018 GCF_033338715.1 Vibrio sp. Vb1337
AAAGTGAGAACGCGACAACGGGTTGTAGCAGATTCGCTCAGGAGACACGTACCAACCACGGCGTTCTTCTCGATAAATCAGCCCTTCAGTTTCCAACGAGACTAACGCATCTTTAATCGTGATTCGGGTGGTAGAAAACAGCTCACTTAACTCTCTTTCTGAAGGCAGTTTTTGCCCTTGAGAAACCACGCCAGAGTGAATTTGCTGTCTCAAGCTGGTTTTAATTTTTCCTAACTGCGTCCCTAACTGGCCCGCACCTGTTGTTTTCATTCTGACCTAGTCCAATAGATATTTTCTCAACAAGATAAGAGGCTTAAGTAACAGAAATATGACAAGTCAAACTGCTCGCTTCTTCATCAAATGAAATACAAACGCCACAGAAGTGAATCATAACTGTCAAATTATCTGCACCAAACCGTCACATTCCCCCCATAGGATAAAAAGCGAACTTACTGACCTAGTCCAGAAGGATGGAGACAATGAAAACTTTGCTTAGCCGTTCCACTGCCGTGCCTGCCAAACTGCTTGCAGCCACCGCAATTACAGCAACATTATCGGCGCCTGCTTTTTCAGCGGATGCCAATGTAGAATCCCTAGTAAAAGCCGCTCAAAAAGAAGGCTTGGTTTACAGTGTGGGCATGCCAGACAGTTGGGCAAACTGGAAAGACACGTGGGCTGATTTGCAATCAAACTACGGTTTGAAACATCAAGACACTGACATGAGCTCTGCACAAGAAATCGCGAAATTCGAAGCAGAGAAGAAAAATGCGACCGCAGATATCGGTGACGTCGGTTTTGCATTTGCGCGAGTTGCCGTGAAAAAAGGCGTAACTCAACCGTATAAACCGACCACTTGGAATGACATTCCCGATTGGGCGAAAGATAAAGATGGCCACTGGGCGCTGGCATACACTGGCACTATCTCTTTTATCTCAAACAACAACCTAGTCAAAGACGCACCAAAAACTTGCGGGGACTTACTCAAAGGTAACTACAAAGTCACGGTTGGAGACGTATG
>NZ_JAWOTD010000297.1:0-1017 GCF_033338715.1 Vibrio sp. Vb1337
AAAACACTATACGAAAAAGTCTACGACGCACACGTTGCCGTCGCGGCAGAAGGGGAAACCCCTATTCTTTATATTGATCGTCACTTGGTACACGAAGTGACCTCTCCACAAGCCTTTGATGGCTTGCGTGAAAAAGGTCGTAAAGTTCGTCAGGTTAGCAAAACGTTCGCCACGATGGATCACAACGTTTCGACCACAACCAAAGACATCAACGCCTCTGGCGAGATGGCGCGTATCCAAATGGAGACGCTATCGAAAAACTGCGAAGAGTTCGGTGTTACCCTTTACGACCTAAACCACAAATATCAGGGCATCGTCCATGTTATGGGCCCAGAGCTAGGCATTACTCTACCGGGTATGACCATCGTTTGTGGTGACTCTCATACCGCAACACACGGGGCATTTGGCTCACTGGCTTTCGGTATCGGTACCTCTGAAGTTGAGCACGTATTAGCGACTCAAACGCTAAAACAAGCACGTGCGAAAACAATGAAAATCGAAGTGAAAGGTAAAGTCGCACCGGGTATTACCGCGAAAGATATCGTTCTAGCGATCATCGGCAAAACAACGGCTGCGGGCGGTACTGGTTATGTGGTTGAATTCTGCGGTGAAGCGATTACTGACCTTTCTATGGAAGGCCGCATGACGGTATGTAATATGGCCATTGAATTGGGCGCAAAAGCAGGCCTAATTGCACCAGATGAAACCACGTTTGAATATATCAAAGGTCGTAAGTTCTCACCGCAAGGCGCAGATTTTGATGCTGCAGTAGAGTACTGGAAGACGTTAAAAACTGACGCAGATGCCGAATTTGATGCCGTAGTAACGCTAAATGCTGCTGACATCAAACCACAAGTAACTTGGGGCACAAACCCAGGTCAGGTCATTGCCGTTGACCAACCGATTCCAGCACCAGAAAGCTTCACTGATCCAATCGAAAAAGCGTCTGCTGAAAAAGCATTGGCTTACATGGGCCTAGAAGCAGGCAAATCATTGTCTGATTACCAAGTAGATAAA
>NZ_JAWOTD010000298.1:0-1015 GCF_033338715.1 Vibrio sp. Vb1337
AATTCAACAAAGCACTCAACCAATTAAGCCAACAAAATATTCAAGTTGAGTACCCTGCAAAACTGGAAAGCCAATCTCAGCTATCGGATGTGATTCGTGAGCGACTACGTCGTGAAGTGACAACAATGACAGGTACGGGGGATAAATAATGATTCGCCTTATTTTCCTATTTGTCGTTCTAGGTGCAGGTCTATTTGTCGGTACTCAGTTTTCTGGTCAACAAGGATATGTACTGATCTCAATAGCAAACAAGACCATCGAAATGAGCGTGACCACTTTGGTGATCTTCGTTATCGCTGCGCTAGCTGGTCTTTTCCTCCTTGAATACCTGATTAAAAAGTTGGTTTACGCAAGCTCAAGCACTTGGAACTACTTCAGCGTACGTAAAATGCGTCGTTCTCGTCGCTACACCAATGAAGGCATTATCAAGCTCCTTGAAGGTGATTGGAAAGGTGCAGAGAAGAAAGTCACTCGTTGGGCAAATCACCACGATATGCCACTACTGTGCTATCTCGTTGCTTCTGAAGCTGCTCAAGGTCAAGGTGATAAAGCAAAACGCGATCATTATCTTGCATTAGCTAGCCAACAGGAGAATGCTCATCTCGCTGTCGAACTGACTCGAGCCAAGCAATTTATTCGTGATAATGAGTTCGAAGCCGCTTTCGATACCCTGCAATCGCTAAAAGGCCAATACCCAAATAACTCGATTGTCTTGAACTTACTCAAAACAACTTACATGCAGCTTAAATTGTGGCAGCCATTGATTGACCTAATGCCACAACTGGCGAAAGCAAAGCTAGTAACGGAAGAAGAGCAAGCAGAACTGATTCAGAAAGCACAATGTGGTTTACTGCATGAAGTCGCGCAACAACAAGGTAGCGAAGGGCTAATTTCTCATTGGAACAGTCTGGCTCGTAAAGTGAAGCAAGACACGCATCTTATTGCTTGTTTTGCACGTGAGCTTATCGCTCGTAAAGCCGACACCGAAGCCTTTACCGCACTAACAGAAGCACTG
>NZ_JAWOTD010000299.1:0-1015 GCF_033338715.1 Vibrio sp. Vb1337
GAGGCTATGCTGCAATGGGCGACGGTACTTTTGGTAGCTTAGACAAACTGGCGCTCGCTGGTACCGTACTTGGGTTAATTGTGATTTTGAATCGTTCTAAAAACCCATACATTCGCGTGGCTTCGATCGTGATTGCCATGCTGGTTGGCTATGTAATGGCATACTTCATGGGTATGGTCGACACCTCAAAATTGGGGGAAACCAACCTCGTTGCGCTACCGATTCCGATGCAGTACGGCTTGTCATTTGACTGGTCACTATTTATCCCTCTCGTGCTGATTTTCTTTATCACGGCGTTGGAAGCGATCGGCGACATTACCGCAACGTCTGAAGTATCTGGCGAGCCGGTTAAAGGCCCTATTTACATGAAGCGCATCAAAGGTGGGGTATTAGCGGATGGTCTGAACTCGGCCATCGCTGCGGTATTCAACAGCTTTCCAAACTCTACCTTCAGTCAAAACAACGGCATTATCATGCTAACGGGCGTCGCAAGCCGTTACGTGGGTTACTTTATCTCGGGCATGTTAGTGATTCTTGGTCTATTCCCGGGCGTGGCCAGTTTTGTTCAGCTGATCCCAGAACCTGTACTTGGTGGCGCTACCATCGTGATGTTCGGCACCATTGCCGCTGCAGGCGTGCGCATTATCTCGCGTGTTGACCTCGACCGCCGCGCGATTCTGATTATGGCGCTGTCATTCTCGATGGGGTTAGGTATCGCTCAGAAACCGGAGATTCTGCAGTTTATGCCTGAGTTTATTAAAAGCATCTTCTCAACCGGTGTGGCTGCTGGCGGTATCACCGCGATACTGCTGAACTTGCTGCTTCCAGAAAAACTGACAGAAGAAGATGAACTTGTCGCTCAAGAAGTGAAAGAGTCTTAATACTTGTACTTAGAAATTAAAAAGCCCAACCACATTTTTGGTTGGGCTTTTTGGTTTTAGAGGATTATTTGGTCGGGAAACTGATTTGGGCGATCAAGCCGCCTTCACTGCGATTACGCATCACCACCGAACCT
>NZ_JAWOTD010000300.1:0-1015 GCF_033338715.1 Vibrio sp. Vb1337
GAAGAATGGATGAGCGGTAGAACTGACTTGCACTTGCGAGTAGGACGATTGCCATTGCTTCTCAAACGTAGCGATGGCGCGGCGTTCCATAAATGGCTTTTGCACTAAAATAATCGATTCGCATTGGATGCCTTTCTCTTTTAATAACTGCTCGGTGAAACGGACGTTTTCTCCACTATTGGTTGAACGTGTTTCTACTAAAATGGCATCGCTTGGTACGCCAGCTAAACGCGCAATGTCTGAAAATGTTTCGGCTTCACTTTTTTCAAACAACCCATCCGTAAAACGGCCTTCACCACCGGAGAACACAATCAATGGTGCGAGTTTTTGGTGGTAAAGCGCAGCGGCGTGCTCAGCAACTCGCACGTCGTTACTGCACATAACAAACAAGCAGTCGGCAGGCTTTAAATCCTGTTTGAGCTGCATGTAATCCCAAAGCGTTTCTATATGTTGATATAACTTCATAGTGCATCCAGCGTTGAATTGAATCGGAATTGATACCCAAGTGAAACCAGCTTGTCCGCTAAGATGCGTTTATCGGCATCTTCTGTGACGGGAGGTAGCGAAATCTCTGCGCCACTTTTGGTGATTGCTGCTTGGTAAAACTCAGCTTTGCTCACGGTGTGAGGCGTTGTGACATTAATGATCTGATTACTCAGGTGATCCAATGCAAATTGTGCCACAGCGACTGCGTCACTTTGATGAAGCATGTTGGCTGGGGCTTTACGGCTGACTTGTTTTAGGCGCATGGCAAAGCGAGCGGGGTGTCTGTCTGGGCCAATCAAACCACTGCAACGTAAGATGGCGTAGTTTATGCCAGAGTCGATGACGGATTGCTCCGCTTCGAGCATGATTTTCGCATTGTCAGAAAAGTGAGGGTGGGTTTGCGCGAGAGCGAGCGATGCGGATTCTTCTTTCATCTCCGTTGGTAAATTAGGGTAGACCGTTGTAGAGCTGATCATGACGAGCTTTTCAATCGCATGCTGTTGTGACGCTTTAACTCTCGTTGACAATT
>NZ_JAWOTD010000301.1:0-1015 GCF_033338715.1 Vibrio sp. Vb1337
AACAACGGCAGCGGTTATCTGTGGTGAGAAAAACGTCCAATTAAGAACCTTTGATTTACCAAACATTTCAGCCGACGAACTTCTGGTTAAAAACATTTCAAACAGCATTTGTCTATCCACTTACAAAGCAGCATTGTTAGGTAGCAAACACAAACGCGTTCCTGAAAACATTGACGAAGTGCCAGTGATGACAGGTCATGAATACGCAGGTGTGATTGTTGAAGTCGGTGAGAATCTAAAAGATCAATTCAAAGCTGGTGACTACTTTGTTTTGCAACCTGCCATGGGCTTGCCAACAGGCTACTCAGCAGGCTACAGCTATGAGACATTTGGTGGCAACGCGACGTATTCCATTATTCCTAAAATCGCTATCGACCTAGGCTGCGTGCTGCCTTACCACGGCGATTACTTTGCTGATGCTTCGCTTGCTGAGCCAATGTCTTGCATTATCGGCGCGTACCATGCGAGCTACCACACCACGCAATACGTGTACGAGCACGATATGGGCATTAAAGAAGGTGGTGCGTTAGCGCTTTTGGCGTGTGCTGGCCCAATGGGGATTGGTGCAATTGACTACGCGATCAACGGCCCTGTAAAGCCAACGCTGGTGGTGGTTACTGACATCGACGCTGCGCGTTTAGACCGAGCTGAAAGCCTCATTCCGGTTGCAAAAGCTAAAGAGCAGGGCGTAGAACTGCACTACGTGAATACCGCTCAAATAGACGATCCGGTCGCGTATCTCAAAGCACTCAACGGTGGCAATGGTTATGACGATGTAATGGTCTACGCGGCGGTTGCTCAAGTGCTAGAACAAGCCGATGAGCTACTTGGCAATGATGGCTGCCTCAACTTCTTTGCTGGCCCAACGGATAAGAATTTCAAAGTGCCGTTTAACTTCTACAACGTGCATTACGAATCAACCCATATTGTAGGGACGTCCGGTGGTTCAAAGGGTGACATGGTGGAATCTATTGAGCTTTCCTCGCAAGGCAAGATCAATCCATCGTTCATGATC
>NZ_JAWOTD010000302.1:0-1014 GCF_033338715.1 Vibrio sp. Vb1337
CCAAGCTATCTCTGCATTCGGCTAATATCGCCAACTTGCTTCGAGAGTCGAACTACGTGGCTCGCCAAGCAAACTCAAACATGATCCGCATTGGCCACGTCGAAGAGGCGATGAAAAATCAGGAGATGCGCGTCAGCCGTTTGCGAGACAGTGTGATGGAGACGTTCTTAAACGGCACTACGTTGATTCTCACTGAGGGTTCGGCGATAGGGCAAGTGAACGCGTTGTCGGTGTTGAGTACCAGCGATTATATGTTTGGTGCGCCTAACCGTATTACTGCCACAACATGCTACGGCGATGGCGACGTCATCGATATTGAACGCAGCGTCGATCTTGGCGGCAGTATCCACTCAAAAGGTGTGATGATCCTATCGGCTTATCTGTCTTCCGTATTCGGCAAAACGGCGCGAGTGCCACTCACGACGACGATTACCTTTGAGCAATCATACGGTGGCGTCGACGGCGACAGCGCGAGCATGGCGGAGTTTTGTGCGGTCGTTTCGGCTTTTTCTAAACAACCAAATCGACAAGATATCGCGATCACGGGTTCAATGAACCAATTTGGTGAAGCGCAGCCGATTGGTGGCGTAAACGAAAAAATCGAAGGTTTCTATGATGTGTGTGTGATCAAAGGTCGTCACTCCGGACAGGGCGTGATCATTCCTCGTTCGAATGTTCATAACTTGATGCTACGCGCTGACATCGTGAAAGCGGTAGAAAAAGGGGAGTTCCATATTTGGGCAATTGACCACGTGACTGAAGCCATTGAATTGTTCACCGGCAAGGTGGCAGGTGAGCCGACAGATGAAGGTTCTTACCCGATTGATACGATTTTTGGCCTTGCTCAAGCGAAGCTCAATTCGCTGAGAAAGTAAGCGATATTTGCTCTGGATGTGAATAAATATCATCACAATTAATCACAACCTGTAATAACGACAATATCCCAACACTAGTGTCGGGATATTGTCAATAAAAGATTGAAAATGGGGACTTTTTGTACTAGACAAAAGTGTG
>NZ_JAWOTD010000303.1:0-1012 GCF_033338715.1 Vibrio sp. Vb1337
CATCATTCGGTGATAAGATGCTTCTTGTTTGTCTGCTTCAAATGGCGCGGCTTTATAACCAAGCTTATGAATAACTGAAAGCAGTTCACTTAACTTAACTTGAGTTTTGTCCCACGCAAGCAAAGCTCGGTTTGTTGTCGTATTTACCCGTATGGAGACGAAACCTTTAGCGCTGGATACTTGCTTTTCAATAAGCCATGCACAAGCGGCGCAGGATACACCTTCGAGAGATAATGTTACTTCAGATACATTGTCATGGTTACGTACAAATTCTGATTGAACGTCTTCATTGTCATAGTGGATCAGAGCTTGAAGTTGTTCTGGAACGAGGTCTGCTTTTTCAGCGGGTGCGGTTCGGTACTGGTAGTAAGAAACAAGACCGCTATCTACGATAGTTTGTGCGACAGTTTCACACCCCGGGCAGCACATCTCACGAACTTCGCCAAGTATTTCTACTTTAAAATCCGTGTTTGCTGGTACATCTTCACCACAGTGGTAACAGGATTTGCACATAAAATTACTTCATTAATGAGACAGAAACTGCTGGAAATTCGACTTTGCCTTGAATCATCCATTGCTTATCGTGTGGTTGAAGTTCAACAAACCACGGGCCTTGTATAGCGTCTTCAGTGGTAAAACGATAGTTGCCAGATGCATCTGCGGTAACTAGCTTCGTAAAATCACGATCGGGTAATGTACGGTGAGTAAACGTTGCTGTAAGCGCTGGGTAGTGCGTTAGCGATCCTTTCGTAAAGCCAATCACGATATTGTTATCTAGAGAAGAAATGTTCGCATTAAGACCAAGGTCACGAGCGACGTTCATTTTACTGATGTCGATATTTATGCCTTTGCCTTTTTTATAGTAATCCTCAGCAACAAGAGAAACAGAGTTGTTTGAAAAGACGACTACCGTGGCGATTGTCCAAACGACTACCGTAAGAGGAAGGATGATTAGGAACCACGGCCAAAATTGTTTATACCAAGGCTTTACCATAAAAAAGTTCTCAACAGC
>NZ_JAWOTD010000304.1:0-1011 GCF_033338715.1 Vibrio sp. Vb1337
GCCCTCAATTTGAGTTTGCTAAACAACCTGTTGGCGTGGGCGACCTTATCTCGGCGATCTTCACTTCAGGATTGCTGAAAGGTTGGTCTCCTAAACAAGCTTTCCAACATTGTCACGACGCGTGTTACGGGGTGTTAAGCGCCACTTACCATGCAGGCGAATGGGAACTGCAAACCATCGCAGCGCAGCAAGAGTTTGTTGAACCAAGCAAACACTTCCCAATTGAAGAAGTGGAACTAGAAATGGCGTAACGCTATTTTCGAACACAAAAAAGGAGCCCGGCGGCTCCTTTTTTGATCGCTAACATTGGGACGTATCGACTTTAAAACTGTGTCCGTCTTTTCCTGCGCCTTCCAATCGGTAATAGGCGTAGCATTTGCCTTGCATCAAAGCTTCTGGCGAGTCACTAGGGCCGTAGCCGACTATCGAATAAGTGTTGTTTTCAATGAACACCAAGTTCGCTTGCTTCATTTCGTCTGAGATCGTCATGTTGTCGAAAAAGCCAAGGTGTTCGCCACATTCGCTTTGCGTTTCTGGGTAGCCGTTGTAAAACTCTTGATAGCCCACAGCCGTCAGGACACATTGGTTTGCGCCATTCTCTTGGTTGAACGCTTTCGCATTGGCGTTGAGAATGGAGACGTAGTACTGCATGTCGGCAAACAAAACTTGAATGGCAGCAGAGCGGGCGTCGGACGTGCGCTGATTCGAATGGTGGAGTGCATAAGCAGAGATTCCGCTTAGTAAAACAGCAGCGAACAACCACTCTTTCAATGAGAAACTAGACAACCATCTCATTCGTTTGCCCTTAAATTAAATCGACCATTCATACAATGGGGTGGCATTTTACGCATCGAATCTCGAAAGTTTAAGGGTAAATCCCGTGTTTCAGAAAAAACCGACAGAAAGTTTATTGGTGATCAATAAGTGACACCGAATGCATATTCTGTCGACAATAAATTATCGACAACGAAAAAGGGGAGCCAACAGGCTCCCCTTTCTATTATTCAATGT
>NZ_JAWOTD010000305.1:0-1010 GCF_033338715.1 Vibrio sp. Vb1337
CTAGGGATTAATCTATTGGTTGTACTGACCTCCGGCGCGTTAAACCTGACTCCAATATATAGAATTGAAACACCAATTTTAATGCTGACGAATATTTTAATTATTCTTCTGATCGGCAAATTGTTTTCTGACCTGTTTTGTAAACCTCAAAATGTGCGCAGAGTTTAGAAACTCGATATTAACAGCCATGCTATTCATGTAATGAATTATCAAAATAAATTTTGAAATAACACATACACATTTTTAGTAAATGGGTATTAAGAATATTAAAGAGAGACCATTGTGAAATTAAAAATAGGACTGGTATTTTTAACTACTTTATTTACCCAGTTAAGTTTTGCTCAAGATTCATTTTTCCCTATTTGGGGAGATGAAGCAGAAAAGCGTGGCTATTCACTGCCAAAACCTTATGGTCTTTCCCTTTCATACATGGATATGAGCAATCCAATCACGGTCAACAGTATTGATTTAACAGGACATCCGGTACTTGAGGCGCTTGATATTGATGCTAACCACGCCGATTTTAAAGGTTCCAATATTACTCTAAGGGGAGACGTGTGGATTTTCCCGTTTATGAATATCTATGGAATTATTGGTTATACCCAAGGCACGAGCACAGCAAAAATTAACGCTTTAAGTTGCGATACTTCCTCCGTGCAAGGTATCGGAAACAAAGTTCTGTGTTCGCTGCTCGATGCCGCGGGTGACGAACTACCGGATAGCGCCGCATTTGAGTTAGAGATGGACGGAGGAACCTATGGAGCAGGCACCACATTAGCTGGCGGTGTGGGAAATTGGTTCGCACTACTCGATATGAACTACACCTACACCAGCATAGCCGCCATTGATGGCAATATTAAAACCTTCGTGGCTGCCCCTCGAGTCGGATATCGCTGGCAATACGATGGCGGACGCGAACTGCGCGTATTTGTTGGCGCCATGTATCAAAATGTTCAACCAGAATTGTCTGGTGACCTCAAAAGCTTAAACCTACCACCGCAACTACTTGG
>NZ_JAWOTD010000306.1:0-1009 GCF_033338715.1 Vibrio sp. Vb1337
CAAACCGCAATAGGCAAGCTTGGAAAACTAAAGCCGTAACTGTTTGGAAGTTCAGCCATAGGCACGTACACATGCGGCCTTGGTAGAGAAAATCCCTGCTGTGCCACCAAAACCATTAAAGATGTCGCGGTAATGGCGAAGAACAGTCGGTACACAAAGCGACTATCAAAGCGCATCATGACGAACGGGAATAAAAACAGCAAAATAGTCGGCGTCGTCAGCTCCATCACTACGCTTGCAAAGTCGTACGCGGCTTTGTAACTGTTGTCTGAAAGCTCACCAATCCAACCTTGTAGTTCCATCACCCAAGAGAGCTCGACCTGACGGAATGTAGGTGCAGACTCAATTAGCTGTGTAACGTAAGAAACCGGCTGGTTTGTTGCATTAGCAAAAAGGTTAACAACTTCTGGCCATTGAGCCGGATAGCGATATTGAGATGCCGTAAGTTCACTTGGGTTAAGCAGCATGGCAGAAGCCACTTCCACACCGTAATGAGGCGCAAACCAAGAAGGCAGCTCGTTTCCACCCAATGAGTTATTCATAGAAAAGGCGATAACTTCAGAATCAGATACGCAGTCGAACAAGATCGCAGTTGAGGTTCTACCCAACTCATTACCGACAGTTACTGCAAGCCCCGTTTCTTCCCACGTTTCTCGTTGCGCGGCAATTTCTGGAGATTCACCTTCAATAATAGTACCTCCCGGCAAGGAGATTTTGTTGGTGAGAATTTCATGAACCAGTACAAGCTTGTCGTCGGCTCGAACAACACAGAGCGCGCCTTTAATTCCATTCAATGACGCACCGGATACCGATTTTGCCATTGTCACTGAAGACGTAGAAAGCAAAGCAGAAAAGAGAGTGAGAAAAAACAACTGTCTCAGCACAAGATAAACCTTTAATGAAGAGAATAATGACCAATGCATGATGGCAGTATTACCAATATTTTTCGACATAAATTAAGTAACGAGTTATGCATATGATGCACAAGTCAAAAAAGTCATCGGAGAAA
>NZ_JAWOTD010000307.1:0-1009 GCF_033338715.1 Vibrio sp. Vb1337
GCCGCGATTGCCTTCACCAACATAACCGAGGTTTTCGGCCACTTGTGCTTGATGTGCGAAGGTCAAACGGTTGTCGTATCGGCGAAGTTCAATGTGCAGCGCAAAGCGGACACGCCACAAGAAGTCCTGACACTCCACCAGTTCGCGGTATTCCGCATCGGTAAGAAAGCCGTAACGGCTCATCTCTAGCAGAGATGTGGCGCCAAAGTGACGACGCGCTACCCAGCTCAAAGTGTGAATATCGCGAAGACCTCCTGGGGTCGATTTGATGTCGGGCTCTAAGTTATAGGTCGTATCGTGGTAGCGAGCATGACGTTCGCGTTGTTCTTGGATTTTTGCGCGGTAGAAGGTTTCGCTCGGCCAGAAAGAGTCGGATAGCACGACTTTTTTTAAAGCTTGGAATGTGTCTTTGCTGCCACAAAGCAGACGTGCTTCTTGTAGGTTAGTGGCAACCGTTAGATCGTCACGACCGATTTGTGCACATTCATTGACAGTGCGAACCGCATGGCCAACTTCCAGTTTTAAGTCCCATAGTAAGGTAATAAATTCGCTGATTTTCGCTTCTAACGCAGTCGGCAGTTTGTTGTTAGAAAGAACGAGAATGTCTATGTCGGACAACGGATGCAGTTCACCGCGACCATATCCGCCCACGGCCACTAATGAGATGTTGTAAATGTCATTAAAACCGAAGTATTGCCATAAACGCGTCAGCAACAAGTCCATGTACTCTGCGCGAGCCAATACTAAGCTGGTCACAGGGTGATGATTAAGAAACTCTTGTTTTTGGGTTGAGCTGAATTTTTCTAACTCTTGTTTTAGTTCGCCGATATTGATTTGTTCGTCGGAAAACGTAAGAGGGGACTGAAGTGGCATATTTGCTATCCGTGCAAGCTAAAAGTAAAGATCTACAAACCTTTCTAATTTAACAAATCTCGCGGAGATAAAAAATATCCCCGCATGAGCGGGGATATTGAAGTCATTCTTGGTTATGCATTTTTCATTAGGCGAG
>NZ_JAWOTD010000308.1:0-1009 GCF_033338715.1 Vibrio sp. Vb1337
GTCGCAATGAGAAAGACATAGTGACGTTTGAGTTGAAAACGCGCGAGGATAAAGATAAATGAACGAATTCTGGAGCTCATTAGAAGAGCGCTTTGGAGACATGAGCGCGCGCGAGAAAATGCTGGTGGCGCTGTGTGGCTTCGTGACCGTAGTTATGTTGCTGTTTACGTTGGTGCTAGAACCTAAGCTCAATCAGATCTCAAACAATGAAAGACAGCTGAGTAACTTAAAGCAGTCAAACCAAAAAACAGAAATTGATATTTTACGTGTTAAGGCTCAATTGAAGAAAGATCCAAACGCAGATATTGATTTGGAAATTTCCAACCTGTTGACGGAAAGTCAGCATCTTTCGATGCAGTTGTCGCAAATTATTGAACACTTGGTAACGCCTTCACAAATGGCGGGCGTATTAGAGAGCGTATTAGAGCAGCAAAGTGGCATTCACTTGGTGTCATTGCAGACTCTGCCATCTGAGCCGATCACAGAAGATAAAGAAGCATCACAATACTCTGGCTACTACGTACACCCAGTACGCATGGAGCTAACTGGTGACTACTTTTCTATCGCCAACTACTTAAACAAGTTAGAGAGCTTACCTGCCAGCTATTTTTGGCGTAGCTTCAGTTACAAAGTAGAAGAATATCCAAAAGCGAAGTTAGTGCTTGAAGTGTACACATTAGGTTCTCGAGAGGAGTTTATCGGTGGTTAAAAAACTCATTATCTCAATCGCGGCTATCGCCTTGTCTGGTTCAGTCTTGGCAAATCAGGATCCAACTGCACCACTTGGTTGGCAAAAACCAGCAGAGGTGTCTGCCAAGCCCAAAGCGAAACAATACCGCTTGCCGACACTGAACAGCATTGTCTGTAAGCCAAATACCGAATGTGTCGCAATCATGAATAACCGACTTGTCGAACAGGGGGAACTGTTTAACGGTTATCGAGTAGCAAGCATCAATAGTGAATTTGTAACTTTAAAGCGTGGTAGCCGTCAGTGGAACCTTGAGCTTTT
>NZ_JAWOTD010000309.1:0-1008 GCF_033338715.1 Vibrio sp. Vb1337
TACGTGCACGATCCGTTAAGTCTTTGTGTGTAATCACGATATCTGCACTCTCTGGTAAGCTGTTGATAGCAAGGTTGGTTACGTGGACGTTCAGACCTGCGTCCTGAACTTTCTTACGTAGCATGCTCGCACCCATGGCGCTTGAGCCCATGCCCGCATCACAAGCGACAATGATGCTTTGTACTGTCGCTAGGTCTACGTCACCTTTGCTTTCGTTGTTTACCACTGCGCCGTTTTTCGATGCAGATTTCATGTCTTTCATTTGCGATGTGGCTTTTTCTAGTGCCGCTTCATCGCCATCTTCTTCTGTCGAGGTTTGCGTTTTCATCAGCAGAGAGGCAACCGCGAATGACACGCCTGTTGCTGCCGCGATAGAGGCAAGAACGCCAACAATTGAGCCTTTTTGAGTCATCAATAAGATGGCGAAGATAGAACCTGGAGAGGCTGGAGAAACGATGCCCGCGTTAAACATGGTTAGAACGAACACGCCAGTCATACCACCTGCAATAGCCGCAAGGATCAGACGTGGGTTCATTAGAATATACGGGAAGTAAATCTCGTGAATGCCACCGAAGAAACGGATGATGGATGCACCGCCAGCCGTTTGGCGAGCCGTACCTTTGCCAAACACCATGTAAGCCAGCAGGATACCCAAGCCCGGACCAGGGTTCGCTTCGATCAAGAAGAAGATCGATTGACCAGTCTCTGACGCTTGCTGAATACCCAGTGGAGAGAAGATGCCGTGGTTGATCGCGTTATTTAGGAACAGGATCTTCGCTGGCTCAACAAAAATAGAAGTCAGTGGCAGAAGGTGCGCTGAAACAAGGAAGTTTACGCCAGCTGCCAATGCGCCTGAAAGCACTTTGACAAATGGGCCGATAAGGAAGAAAGCCAGAATGGCGCACAGCATACCGATGATGCCAGCAGAGAAGTTGTTCACCAACATCTCGAAGCCGCTTTTTACTTTACCATCGATGTAGTTATCGAATTTTTTGATTGCCCAGCCAC
>NZ_JAWOTD010000310.1:0-1008 GCF_033338715.1 Vibrio sp. Vb1337
GTAGACTCAAGCCAACCAGATAGTAATGCGGTGATGGTGACACAACTGAACACGAAGAACTCATTAAACGCCTGCGCTTTGCTGCGGTTTTTCGCTTCGTAACTTTGGCTAAACAGCCCCGTTGCAGCGATAAACATGAAGTTCCAACCTACGCCCAACAAAACTAAGGCAAGGCTAAAGTGCCAAATGGACACACCATGAATGTTAATCCCTATACAAGCAATAAACAGCACACCTCCCGCTAGGATCATTTTCTTTGCGCCGAACTGCTCAATTAATCGACCAGTAATAAAGGCCGGAGCGAACATGCCGAGCACATGCCACTCAATCACACCTGCGGCTTTGTCAAAATCGAAACCACAACCAATCATCGCCAAAGGCGTCGCTGTCATTAGAATATTCATCACCGCATAAGCCACCATTGCCGCTAACACAGCAATCATAAAGTTCGGGCGTCTTATGATGTCACTAATAGTATCGACTTTAACATGCGATAGCTGAGTATGCGCTGGCGGGAACCGAATCGTTTGAAGCAATACAAGCGCGGTGATGTAGAGAACAATCAGGACAGAAAAAGCACTCGTATATAAACCATCGTCTGACCATTGTTGCGAATACACCGCTAAGTTCGGACCGAGAATAGCCGCTAATACCCCACCCGCCATAGATATTGAAATTGCTCTGTGTCTTGCCGATTCTTCACACACTTCTATTGCAGCCAAGCGATAGAGCGTGCCAAAGCCGATTCCGACACCGAGCAAAAACGTAGAAAAACAGAATAGATAAAAGGTTTGTTGGCTTAACGCGTACGTCGCCAAACTTGCGCCCACGATGCCGATGAGGTTACCTAGGCTAAAGCCCAAACGACGACCGAGTTTCCCCATAATCAATGATGCAGGTATCGTTGCCGCCATTAAACCGAGAAACTGCAGTGCGACAGGCAAAGTAATAAAGCTCGGTGACGGGGCAAGTGTTTTGCCAATGAGCGCGATCACCGAGATCAAGAGA
>NZ_JAWOTD010000311.1:0-1007 GCF_033338715.1 Vibrio sp. Vb1337
CATTCGTGCATTGAGGACTTTTGTTGCTGTGGCTAACTATCTCAGCTTTTCTAAAGCCGCCGATGACCTATGCGTAACACAAGGAGCGGTCAGTAAACAGATGGCATCTTTAGAGCAACTCGTTGGGCTTCCTCTCATTCATCGAGGGTTAAACGGCGTGGAGCTAACAGAGGAAGGAAAGCGCTATTTACCCCAAATAACAGAAGCTCTGGAGCTCATTCAGCATGCAACCGCCAGCCTAATTCAGACCAATACCGATCAAGAGCTGTTGGTTGTCGATGTCACACCCTCATTTGCCAGTCTTTGGCTGGTGCCAAATATCGATGATTTCCACCAGCGCCATCCAAATATTCGCGTGAAAATTCTTACCGGAGATGGCGCAGTTAAAAACATTCATGGCGAAAGTGATCTGCATGTGCGGTGTTTGCCTCTTTCTACTCATTATGAATATAGCCAGCTCTTATGTGAGGAAACCTTGTTGCTGATTGGCAACACCAACCTACCAGAGCTGTCAGACAACCAAGCCATCAGCCATTACCCATTTATTCCGCAAACGACTCGCCCGCAACTGTGGGAGCAGTTCAAACAGGAGAACGGTTTAGAGTGCCCAATCACCTATCACTCCGTCGGGTTTGAGCATTTTTATTTGGCGTGTGAAGCCGTGAGAATGGAGAAGGGCTTGGCTTTGCTGCCCGATTTTATGGCGCAATTTTCTATTTTGCGTGGTGACATCCAACATATTGGGAATCTAAAGCTTCACAGCGGCTATGGCTATTATGTGGTGATCCCAAACTTCCGGTTAACGTCAAGAAAAGTGGCACTTTTTCATGACTGGTTAAAAGACAAACTTACCCATCATACATAAAGCTACCGATATGAAACCAGTACAAATATGAAGATTGTGCAGAGCCTATCACCTACCGCGCCTCAAATGTAAGTATGGTTAAATTTGTGGCATTCTCATCCATACTATTTGAAAAGGATAAATGGATAGTAGGATATGGACA
>NZ_JAWOTD010000312.1:0-1007 GCF_033338715.1 Vibrio sp. Vb1337
CAGATGGTTGCTAGTCACTCTGAATTTTGGTGCAAAAAAGCGTTTGAGCTTACTGATGTAGACCTCAAACGCTTTGTTGTTATCGCGACTTATAATTGCCCTTTTCAATTCCGTGCTTTTTCATTCTCAAATACAGCTTTTTACGCGGTATTTGCAGATGGTTTGCCGCATCCGTAATTCGCCCGGAGTGCAAAAACAGCGCATCTTCTATGAGCTGCTTTTCAAAATCGTCCACCAAATCATCCAATGGAAGCTGAATCTCATTTTGTGAGTAGATGCGCTCTTTACCCGTTAACTTAACAATTCCGATTGCGTATAACTCAGCGATGTTTCTTAGCTCACGGATGTTGCCCGGCCACGGATAGCCTCTCAGTAGCGCAAGATAGCTAGAGTCGACATTTGGCAATGTTTTGCCTAATTTCTTACAACTCAGTTTTAAGAAGTAATGAAATATCGTCACGATGTCGTCAGGGCGCTGACGCAATGGCGGTACGTGAACCACGCCTTGGTTGAGTAGATAGTACAGTTCCGGCAGCAATTGATTTTTGGTGATGTACGCTTCCGGTTCTGAGTCAAAAATCGTTACAACACGCAGATTCTTTTTCCCACAACGTTCTCGCGCCAATAACAATTGAGCCAGATGCCGTTGCCCCTCTTCAGGCAGTTCAGGTAAGTTCTCTAACACAAGTAAACACGACTGCTGTTTGTCGATGGCGTCATCAATGCTATCCGTTGTTGTGGCTGCACTGAGAGCAAAAGAGCCATACTCCGTTTCTTCACTCTTAGACATCATGTCTTTAATTAACCCCGCAACGCTGTGACGCCCAGTGCCCGACTCACCATAAACCACCACGTGCGTGTCCAGTAACGCGTATTGGGCAACAAGCTTGCGGATCTGCTCCATATGCGCAGACTTACCAGTTAATGAGCGCGAAATAGATTTCTCCGCCTGTAGCTGCAATTCCACCTGGCTGCTTCGAGTTTCAAGCTGCTGTTTTACTAGTGTT
>NZ_JAWOTD010000313.1:0-1006 GCF_033338715.1 Vibrio sp. Vb1337
TAATACCGTCGTCCAAGCATCGTACTGCTTCATTAAGCATTGGCAGTACACAGCGCAACGCAATATCGTTATCGCTGAGCTTCGATTCTGGCGTCAGTTTGAGTAGCTTGTAGATGGATTTATCGACTTCTTTCTTCTTACCTTTGTAAGTGTAGAAACCTTTCCCGCTCTTGCGTCCTTTGCGACCGTCATTCAATAAGATATCGAATACATCAGGACCTTTGAATCGCTCGCCCAACTCATTGACCAGAATCGGCATGATCTTCGCACCAATATCAACACCAACTTCATCAAGTAACGTGATTGGCCCAACAGGGAAGCCGAAATCCAACAACGCACCATCTAACTTCTCAATCGGCTCATTTGCCAGCAAGATATGCGCAGCTTCATTCATGTAAGGCGCAAGAATGCGGTTTACGTAAAAGCCAGCTTTGTCCTTCACAACGATTGGGGTTTTACCCTGTTTCTTAGCCAATGCGACAACTGTCGAAATGGTTTCATCAGACGTTGTTTCATGCGGAATCACTTCCACCAGCGGCATTTTTTCTACTGGGCTAAAGTAGTGCAAACCGACGATGTTTTCTGGTCGCTCTGCCTTTTCTGCAATCTTGTGGATTGGTAACGAAGACGTGTTCGTAGCAAAAATAGTTTCAGATTTTGCGTTTGCTTCAATGTCCGCAACCATCTGTTGTTTTAGATCCAAGTCTTCGAAAACCGCTTCGATCACAACATCAATGTGGTTGTAACTTGTAAAGTCTACGCCACCTGACAGTTGCAACATCTTCGCCTGTAAATCGGCTTTCGACAGGATGCGACGTTTGCGCTGCTTCTCAAACAACTTGTAGTTGTAGTTAAGTGCATTCAACACACCGTCATTGCTCACATCTTTGATTCGAACAGGCACTTTTGCTTTTGCTACCGTTACATGACTGATCCCAGCGCCCATTAAGCCGCCACCAAGAACACCCACTTTTTTCACCGCTGCAGGCTGTGCATCCGTGCCGTG
>NZ_JAWOTD010000314.1:0-1005 GCF_033338715.1 Vibrio sp. Vb1337
CCAATACTGTCTGATTTTGATGGACTGCATGATGCCGGTGATGGATGGGTTTGAGGCAACTAAACAAATCCGACAAATAGAGCAGAAAGAAAATCGAACGTTCCGCATTCCTATCATCGCGTTAACAGCAAGCGTTGTTGATGACGATATTCAAAAGTGTTTTGACGTCGGCATGGACGACTACGTACCAAAACCGTTTAAGGCGGATTTGCTCAAAGAGAAACTTGATAAAGCCGTTGGGTTGCGACTTCCCGTAACTGCATCGACAAAGCTCAACCAATCAAGCTTGACCGCTTTTGAAGAACCCGAATTTAAACAACGCGTTGGTGAGACGTTAAGTGCTGCGCCAATGCGACGTGAACGGATTTTATTGGTGGAAGATAACCGGGTGAATCAAAAAGTTGCTTCTTTACTGTTAAGCAAGGCTGGCTATCAGTTTGAAGTCGCGGAAAATGGCCAGATCGCAGTGGAGATGTTCCAGCGCGATGGTGGCTTCGACATCATTTTAATGGACTGCATGATGCCAGTGATGGATGGCTTCGAAGCAACGAAACAGATCCGCGCTTATGAAGCAAGCTTAGGACTCGAAAAAACGCCGATCATCGCGCTAACAGCCAGTGTGGTCGACGACGATATTCAACGCTGTTTTGACTCCGGGATGGACGCTTATGTGCCTAAACCAGTGAGAAAGGAGAAACTGTTGCATCAAATCGAAAACGTAATGTAGGCGAGCCACACATGAGCATGATTCTCCCCCCTCATAATCAACGAGCGCTGCGACTACTGGTCTCCGCCTGTTTGCTGCTTATATTTTTGTTGCCTTGGAGCCATCAGGCATTTGCCGCAGAAAGTTACGCCATTTTTTCACTTAACGCTCAGTTTGACGCGTTGACCATTAATAAAGCGAGGAAGCTCTACCGAGGCAAAACCAGACTATTACAAGGCCAACGAATTGAACTCTCTGATTGGCCAGAGACGTCCGTTGAACGAACGGAGTTCTATCGC
>NZ_JAWOTD010000315.1:0-1005 GCF_033338715.1 Vibrio sp. Vb1337
CGTCGTCTAGAGCAATATGCTCAACAGCATGCCCAGCCATCACTTGTAAATAAGGGAAGCTAACCTTTTTCAGCCCCTCCAATTGGAATATCTCCAAGCCTTTTGAAGTGGCAAGCCATAACATGCCTCGTTGGAACGCAAATTCGTTAATTTGAGAATCTAATTCTAAGACTTTTACAATCCCTTCCGCGCCAGAACGATACAGTTTGCGGTCATCGGCAAACCAAAGCACACCATCTGGCCCTGTTACCGTTTGTCTGATACGACCAGATAAGGTTTGCGAGTCATAACTACTAAAGGTGACTCGCTCAAATTTTTTGCTGAACAAAGAGTAATAACGAATACCTTGGTTGGTCGCAATCCACATTCCGCCCATGTTGTCGCTAAGTAAGGAATAAATTTTAGTGCTATCGAGCTCTAACTCTAAGAAGCTCGCAGGCTCAACTTCAGTAACTTCACCAGTTAAAAACGAGTAGAGATACAAACCGTGCTCAGTACCAACCCAATACTCTTGATTGGTCTCTGAAAACGTCAGTACGTGGGAGCCGCCAATTTTGACGATCTCTTTGTTCGGCTCGTAAATATTGAAGATCAACGCGCCTTTTAAGGTGCCAACCAATATCTCGCGTCTCGTATGCGAGTAGTACACTTTTTCAATGTAGTTTTGACCGGATGAAATCACATGATCAAATTTATTACCTTCAGAGAGATAGACACCAGATGTTGTAGCCAACGCCCATTTGGTTTCGACCAGAATCGCATCATTGATGTACACATAACTATTATTGCTATGTTGATAAAGTTGAAGCAGTGAAAATGAATCAAGTTCATTGGTTTTGATGTTGTAGGTATAAAAATGTGCGCCATCACTTACCCAAATATAATCACCTGATGAACCTATTTTTCTAATTTGCGACCCGGGGTTAAGGCTAAAGACCAACTGCCTTTCTTTGTTTGGGTAGGTCTGATAAACCTCATTTTCGACAAAGGTCCAGAATGACCCTT
>NZ_JAWOTD010000316.1:0-1001 GCF_033338715.1 Vibrio sp. Vb1337
ACGAAAAGAGCCTTCACTCTATTCTCGTTTGGATTTTGCGTATAACGGAACATCACCAGCAAAGCTACTCGAAAACAATGCCGATACACCGACAAGTTTGTTTGAAACGGGTTTTTGGCAATGGGTGTGGCTGGAAGATGTAGTTAACAAAGCTCGAATTCATCAAGCTGCGGATCAAGTCAATATTCTTCAAGACTTTCTAATTGAGCGCTTTGCGGAGATAGCCAAATATCAACCGGGACAAACTCTCCACTTTAGCTGTTGCAAGTACACAGAAGAAGATAAAGCGACTGTCCAGTATTTAGAAGATTGCGCGCGCGAGGCGGGGCTAGCGACAGCTTTTGTGCACGTCGAAGATATTGGTGTAACGGAAGACGGAAAATTTGTGGATGTGGACGAACGAGCCATTCGTTGGATGTTCAAACTTTATCCTTGGGAATTCATGTTTGAAGAGGAATACGCGAAATACTTAGCGACTGCAAATGTCAACTGGCTAGAACCCATGTGGAAATCGATTTTATCCAATAAAGCACTTTTGCCATTGTTGTGGGAACGCTTTCCAAATCATCCCAATCTTTTGCCTGCCTATTTTGCTAATGACCCAAAAGCGAGTTGTTTGAACGATTATGTCATCAAACCGTTATTCTCACGGGAGGGGGCGAATATTGAGATCGTCAAAGATGGAAAGCGCTTGGTGAAAACGCCGGGGCCTTATGAATCGAAGTTCAATATCGTTCAGAAATATCATCCGTTGCCTAAGTTTGGGCAGAACCATACGTTAATCGGTAGTTGGCTCGTCAATGATAGAGCGGCGGGTATTTCGATTCGTGAAGATAGTAGCCTAGTGACACAAGATATGGCGCGCTACATTCCACATGTGATTTTGACGTAATGAAAAAGCTCTCCATTCGGAGAGCTTTTTCATATCAGATGTTCAATTTCAATGATCAACGATTACGTTATTTTATTGCTCTTCAGCCAACGCAACACCGCGTTGAGTA
>NZ_JAWOTD010000317.1:0-1001 GCF_033338715.1 Vibrio sp. Vb1337
GTTGAACCGGCAGAAACCTTGTTCATTAACGATAACCTGCCACCACTGAGTGCATTTATCGATCAGACCTTGCTCACCTACCCTGGGCTCGACATTTTGGATGCCAAGCACAAACAGGCATCGAGCTTAATTAAGGCTGAGAAAGGCAAATACTACCCAGAAGTTTACTTATATGGCGATTACAGCCTGTATGAAGACGATTCGTTGGCCAGCCAAATGAAACCGGATTGGCTCGTAGGGGTTGGCGTTAACATTCCATTGATTGAATCCACAGGTCGAAGCGAAAAAGTTAAAGCAGCACAAAGCGTTGTATCTCAAGTTGATGCTCTTAAGTCTCAAGCCAAACAAGACTTGTCTTTACTTGTGCAGAAAACGTATCTAGAAGCGCAGCAAGCGATTGATGAAGTGCAAGGCTTAGAATCCAGCATCGCACTAGCCAATGAAAACCTGCTTCTGCGAGAAAAGGCATTCACTCAAGGTCTTTCTTCTTCTCTCGATGTGGTTGACGCTCAGCTTTATGTCGCCAGTATCGAAACCCAACGTTCGGCGGCACGCTTCCGCTATCTGATTTCACTAACCAAACTATTAGCATTAAGCAGTGAAATGAACAGCTTCGAACAATATCAAAATACCGCTTACGCCCCAGCGAAAATATCCAAAGAGGTTAAATAAGTCATGGCAGCAAAATCTTTAAAACCCGTTCTACTTTCACTTTGCGCCTTGGGTGTGGCTTCTTGGGTTGGCTATCAGTTTTACCAAGCTTATCAGCCAGAACCAGTTCGCTTGCAAGGTTTGATTGAAGCTCAGCAATACAGCATTTCATCGAAAGTCCCAGGTCGCATTGACGAAGTGATGGTTCGCAAAGGCGATGATGTTGAAAAAGGCCAGTTAATTTTTACGCTTCACAGCCCAGAAATCGAAGCGAAACTGGAACAAGCAAAAGCTGGTGAAAAAGCGGCAGATGCACTAGCGCAAGAAGCAGAGAAAGGTGCACGTGAGCA
>NZ_JAWOTD010000318.1:0-1001 GCF_033338715.1 Vibrio sp. Vb1337
GTTTGGCGGAGATAAAAGCGCAAGTAGAAGCAAACAACGTGCGCTGGGATTTGGTCTCGCTGGATAAACCAGACATTGTTCGAGGCTGCGCGGAAGGGCTTTTGGAACCCGTCAACCCCAGTATTCTGCCTCCCGGCGCTGACGGGACACCAGCAAAAGAGGATTTTATCGATGGGGCGATCCACGAGTGTGCGATTAACACCATTGTCGTATCGACCGTCTTAGCGGTGAACGAGGATGCTTTCAAAGGTAAAGCGGCACCAACCAAGTTGACGGACCTTTTTGACTTAACAAACTTTCCCGGTCGACGAGCTCTACAAAAGCAACCTCAAGGTAACCTTGAATGGGCATTATTGGCCGATGGCGTTAAACCTGACGAAGTTTACCGCCTACTAGAAACTGAAGAGGGGCGAGCACGCGCCTTTGCCAAACTCGACACCATCAAACCGCAAGTGCTTTGGTGGACGACAGGTGCGCAGCCACCACAAATGTTGGCAGATAAAGAAGTGGTAATCGCGTCTGCTTTCAATGGCCGGATACACAACGCGCGTAAAGATGAAGGCCAACCATTTCGCATCATTTGGGATCATCAAATGGGTTATATGAACGGCTGGGCTATTCCTAAAGGAAGTGCGAATACAAAACTTGCCCTCGATTTCATCGCTTTTTCTTCGGGTACTAAGCCTTTGGCGGATCAAGCTAAATACGTCGCGTATGGCCCGACTCGTAAGTCTTCTTCCGCAGAAGTAAGCCCAGAGATTCTGGCGAACCTGCCGACCGCGCCTCAGAACTTTAAAACGGCGTTTTTGATTAACGACGAATGGTGGTCTGATTATGCCGATGAGTTGAATGAAGAGTTCAATACTTGGCTGCTTAATTAGGCGTTAACTGTAGGGGCTTATTTCTCGATTGATGAGTTAAACCCCACATTGGAACTCAACGTGCCTATTTTGGAGAAGTGATGAAAGTCATCGATGCAGAGCAAGTCGCGCAGAGTTTGA
>NZ_JAWOTD010000319.1:0-1000 GCF_033338715.1 Vibrio sp. Vb1337
GAAGCGGCCAAGTTTGAATTAGAGCAACAACGTCAAGAGCTCGTCGATCATTTTGCACAAACCGCAGAAATGTTGGATACCCTGGGTAAGGATTACACTAAACTCTACCAACATATGGCGAAGACCTCTTCAGAACTTCTGCCTAACTTGCCAGAACAAGATAACCCGTTTGATAAGAAAACGGCGATGTCTTCAGAGCAAATCAAAGAAGACCAACCAGAGGTCAACGAACAACCAAAAGACTACGCCAACGGCGCGACTGGTCTTTTGAAAGATCAAGAAAAAGAGATCACCAACTCTCCCGACGTGGTGACGGCTAAAGCCTCTTAACCTGCTCTTTTCCTTTCTTTTGGGTCGATATAAATCGTAATTTGTATCGACCCTTTTTGAACTTTTCTGCAGCAATCCCTCTCTAACTTGCATGTGAACTGCCGTCACCCTTTGAATATCCAAACTAGACCTTATATTAAAAATATCAATCAAGATAAGTTGATGTTCATAAACCTATGCAGGCAATTCGTTTCAGTCTATTACGGCCTTTGAATAATGGCATGCGCTATCGGTTGGGCTAAACGTACCCTGTCATGGATGACCAAACGCTTATTCTTATTGGTGTAAAGTGCGGATATTTCTTTTTGGCAGACATGTTTCAAGAGGAGTTACTGGATGAAAAAGCCATTGCTTGCGCTAACCGTTCTATCTTTAAGTTTGAGTTCCATTATCACGCCGATAACGGCCACGGCAGCACTGCCTCTAAGTGTTGATGGCCAGCAATTACCAAGCCTAGCCCCGATGCTAGAGAAAGTGACCCCAGCAGTCGTGAGCATTGCGGTTGAGGGTAAACAAGTTCAAACCAGTCGTATTCCGGAACAATTTCAGTTCTTCTTCGGCCCTGACTTCCCGATGGAGCAAACTCGAGAGCGTCCATTCCGCGGATTGGGCTCTGGCGTCATTATTGATGCCAAAAAAGGGCACATCGTCACTAACTATCATGTGATCT
>NZ_JAWOTD010000320.1:0-1000 GCF_033338715.1 Vibrio sp. Vb1337
GAAGATATGTTTGCCCGTGCGTGGTTCAAACTGACTCACCGTGATATGGGACCAAAATCGTGCTACCTAGGCCCAGATGTACCTAGCGAAGATCTGATTTGGCAAGACCCAACGCCAGCAGGCAAAACGGACTACAACGTCGATCTTGTGAAAGGCAAAATCGAAGCGAGCGGCTTGTCTATCGCTGATTTGGTCGCCACCGCTTGGGACAGTGCCCGAACTTATCGTGGCTCTGACCGACGTGGCGGCGCAAATGGCGCGAGAATTCGCTTGGCTCCGCAAAAAGATTGGCAAGGTAACGAGCCAGAGCGTCTAAGTCGTGTTCTTGCTGTGCTAGAAAGCATCGCAGCAGAAGAGGGCTGTAGCGTTGCTGATGCTATCGTGCTTGCTGGTAACGTAGGTATTGAACTGGCTGCGCGAGCGGCGGGTCATGATGTATCTGTGCCTTTCGCACCAGGTCGAGGCGATGCTTCTCAAGATATGACGGATGTGGAATCGTTCGAAGTGCTTGAACCTGTGGCTGACGGTTTCCGAAATTGGTTGAAGAAAGACTATGTGGTGAAGCCGGAAGAGTTGTTGCTCGACCGAGCGCAGCTTATGGGTTTGACAGCACCAGAAATGACGGTACTGATTGGTGGTTTACGCGTTCTGGGTAGCAACTACGGTGGCAGCAAAGATGGCGTCTTTACCGACCGTGTGGGTACGTTATCGAACGATTTCTTCGTAAACCTCACCGATATGGCTTACACATGGAAGCCAACGGGTGAGAACCAATACGAAATTCGTGATCGTAAAACAGACCAAGTGAAATGGACGGCGACTCGAGTGGATCTTGTCTTTGGTTCAAACTCGATTCTACGTTCGTACGCGGAAGTGTATGCGCAGGATGATAATCAGGAAAAATTCATCCATGATTTCGTCGCTGCATGGACGAAAGTCATGAACGCGGATCGTTTTGACTTGCAATAAGTGAAACGATGTTCATCGATAGATGTGTGAA